>DLRL01000087.1 GCA_002501085.1 Gemmatimonadales bacterium UBA7889 | reverse complement strand
GCACTCGCGATTGGTGCTGATGGCATACACCTGGGTCCAAAAGATCCTCCAATCCAGGCAGTACGTAGACTCGTTAGAGATGAGCTCCTCATCGGATTTTCTGCCGACGATCCTGAGTTAGCCCACTTGGCTGTGGCCGAAGGAGCAAATTATATCGGGTGTGGTACCATCTATCGCACATCGACAAAACCGGACGCTGGTGATGTGATCGGAATGCCAGGACTCAGAAGCGTCATTGACGCTGTTGATGTTCCAGTGATAGCAATCGGTGGGATCACGAACCGTCGGATCCCAGAGGTCTTGGCAGTGGGCGCGACCGGGGTGGCAGTCGCCAGTGCAATTATGAGCGCATCCGACCCAATGCAAGCAACCTGCTCGATGCTTACGGCACTAGAGAACACCTGAAGAGTTATTGTTCATGCTAAATTACCTAGACTCCACCAACCCTGAGTAAATCTTCAATTTCGACAGCGTCTACGAAGAAGTCTCCAAGAGATCTTCCAGAATCAGGCGTATGCCAGTCCGATCCCCCACTGGTCAGGAGCCCTTCTTTACTGCACACCGCTTCAAGGCGCGTCACATCCTTTGGGCTGTGAGAAGGCCGATATACTTCGATCCCTCGCAATCCGGAGCTGATCAATTCAGGAAGTAGTGCATCAAAGATATCCCTCGGAGGATGGGCCCAAACTGGGATTCCACCAGATGCTAATATTAACTGAACAGCCTCTATAGCCTCCAGCAGATCTGTCGGGACACAAAACTGAGATTCATTACCGATAAGGCTATTAAATGCATCCGGTACCGACGTAGCATAACCTGCTTTTACAAGTGCCTTAGCTAAGTGCGGCCGACCTAATACACCTCCATCAGGTCCAGCCTCAGTTTTAACATCTTCGTAGGTAACCAAGATCTCTGCTTCAGTAAGCCTGCTAAGCATCTCACGCATGCGAGCTTCGCGGTGCTTCGTTGCGTGGACCCTGTGGTTCAGGATTACCTCGGATACTGGGTCGACAAAATATCCAAGAATATGAATGCTCCGACCATTATAGGTTGAGCTAACCTCAATAGCTGGAATTACTTGGACACGCACCTCGGAACCAACCGCTTCCGCTACAGAGAAGGATGCAGTCGTGTCATGGTCAGCGATTGCAATCACATCCAAACCGCCAGACGCAGCCCCCCGGACTACAGCTTCAGCACTCCAGGCGCCATCGGAGGCAGACGTATGGATGTGTAAGTCAACTTTCACTAAGACTGAGCCTCAGATTATTCTACAACGTCTTCTGCAAATACTATCGCAGCAGCTGGGATCTCCTCGGGGGGCACATCAGCAGCATATTCGGTCAGGACTGTGACAACGTCGCGGTCGACCTTGAGTACCCCTGCCGCCACGTGGAATGAGTCACTACCCCCTCCGGGACGGTCGAGATTGAGCTCACCGGCACCCAACAGCGTCACCAAAGGAGCGTGCCCGGACAAGATACCAAGCCGCCCATCCCACGCCGGTGCTACAATCGAAGAAGCTTCACCTTCGAATACTACCCTGTCCGGAGAGACGACCCTTACATCCAAAGCCACGAGTTATCCCTCTTCCGCCGCGAGACGCTCAGCTTCAGCGATCACACTCTCAATACCGCCCTGCATATAGAATGCCTGCTCTGGAAGATCATCAAACTCACCGTCTGCCATCCTCTCAAATGATTCAATCGTCTCATCCAGCTTCACATATTGTCCTGGGATATTTGTGAAGGTCTCTGCTACGAAGAACGGCTGTGACAGGAATCGAGCGATACGTCTCGCACGACCCACGATGATCTTGTCTTCTTCAGTCAGTTCGTCCATCCCGAGAATCGCTATGATATCCTGCAGATCCTTGTAGCGCTGCAGAATCGCCTGGACATCGGATGCCACCTTATAGTGTCGTTCCCCTACGAACTGCGGGTCCATAATACGCGATGTCGAGTCGAGTGGATCCACGGCCGGATAGATACCTTGTTCCGCGATCGATCGAGAGAGCACGGTCGTCGCATCTAAGTGAGTAAATGCCGCAGCCGGAGCAGGGTCTGTAAGATCATCAGCGGGTACGTAGATCGCTTGCACAGATGTGATCGAGCCTTGAGCAGTCGATGTGATCCGCTCTTGTAGCTCACCCATCTCTGTGCCAAGAGTCGGCTGATATCCTACCGCTGATGGCATACGGCCAAGCAGAGCGGATACTTCAGATCCAGCCTGGGTGAATCGGAAAATATTATCGATGAACAGAAGAACATCCTGACCCTCTACATCGCGAAAATACTCCGCCATTGTCAGGCCCGAAAGTCCGACGCGAAGTCGGGCTCCAGGCGGCTCATTCATCTGACCATAGACTAGTGCGGTGGAATCCAGCACACCCGATTCCTTCATTTCGAGCCAAAGGTCATTGCCCTCTCGCGTGCGCTCACCTACACCGCAGAATACGGATCTGCCTCCATGCTCCATTGCAATGTTGTTAATGAGTTCCATGATGATGACAGTCTTCCCGACACCTGCACCTCCAAAAAGACCGGTCTTGCCACCCTTCACATATGGTGCGAGCAGGTCAACGACCTTGATACCTGTCTCAAAAATTTCGGTCTTCGGTTCTAATTGATCGAACCTCGGAGCAGGCCTATGGATCGGCCAGCGCTCTAGTTCAGCCCCTTCGCCCCCGACCGGGCCCATCTCATCAACCGGCTCGCCGAGAACATTCAAGATACGACCCAGTGAAGGCTCTCCGACTGGGACACTGATTGAGGAGCCTGTGTCCGTCATTTCCATCCCGCGTGTCACACCATCTGTGGAGGACATCGAAACAGCACGAACCTGACCACGACCAATGTGCTGCTGTACCTCGGCTACGAGAGAGATTTCCTGACCTGCCTCGTTTGCCGCGGACAAATTCAGCGCATTATAGATTTCTGGTAGGTGCTCCGGGTCGAACTCGACATCTAGAACTGGCCCGATGACCTGCACCACCTTCCCAATGTTGTCTGCCATAGTATCCCTATATCTCTGTCTCTGAAAAAGCCTCTATTCCAGGCTAGCAGCACCGCCAACAATCTCGGCGATCTCCTGCGTGATTTGTGCCTGCCGCGCCCGGTTGTACGTGCGCGTTAGGTATTCAAGCATATCACCTGCATTATCCGTTGCACTCTTCATTGCCGTGCGACGAGCTCCCTGCTCTGCCGCCGCATTCTCCACCATAGCCGTATAGACTGTGTTCCGTATGTAGGCTGGGAGAAGTCTCCCTAAGATCATATCCCCGCTCGGTGACAGGATGTATGCATCCGATGAGGACGCCTCACCTCTTGGCTTTACAGGGAGAAGTTCAAAAGTCCGAGGTGGTGTCGACATCGCCGACCGAAACTCCGAACTGACCAGATATACCGCATCGACATCACCATCCGCAAAGCGGTCCCGGATCGGACCTACTACTGACTCCGCATCTTCAATCGATGGATAGTCACTGATGTCTAACCGCTCAGTGAGCATCTTCTCTCCCCGAAAGCGGAAGTAGGCAATCCCTTTCTTTCCAGCTACATGAAGTTCTGTCTCGATACCCTTATCACTTAGTTCTTCAAGCAGGTTCCTTGCGTGCTTGATAAGGTTCGCATTGAAAGCCCCAGCGAGCCCTCTATTCGCCGTAAGCAGGAGAACAGCTGCGCGCCTCACATGCTCAGGTCGACGAAGAATGGGGTACTTCTCGGAAAACTCCGAGGAGTAAAGGCCTCCCACAATTTCTTGTAGCGCATTCGCGTACGGGCGAGCTGCATGCACACGATCTGTTGCACGCTTAAGCTTCGATGTCGCTACCAACTCCATCGTGCGTGTGATCTGCCGAGTATTCTCGACGGACTTAATTCGTCGCTTGACCTCACGGGCGCCAGCCATACCTATCTCTGCCCTCTGTCCTTAGGCCAATGCAGCCGCAGCGGCCTGCACCTGGCTCCCCTGCTCAGCTTGAAAAGCTTCATTGTACTCCTCAATAGCTGATACAAGCTTCGCCTCAAGGTCCTCAGTCAATTCACCTACCTCGCTAATTCCATCTAGAACCTCGCGGTGCATGTTTGAGAGGTGTTCGTGGAAACGCCGTTCCCAGATTCGGACATCCTCCACAGCCACCTCATCTAAATAACCGTTGGTCACCGCATAGATGACCGCTACCTGGTTGGCAACGGGCATCGGCTGGTACTGTGGTTGCTTCATCATCTCGACAGTTCGTGCACCACGAGCTAATTGCCGCTGTGTGGTGGCATCAAGATCTGATCCGAATTGTGCAAACGCCTCTAACTCCCGGTACTGTGCGAGGTCCAGTCGAAGCCGTCCCGCAACCTTCTTCATAGCCTTGATCTGTGCTGCACCTCCAACTCGAGAGACGGAGATACCCACATCTACAGCTGGACGAACACCGGAATAGAAGAGGTCGGGTACCAAGAAAATCTGTCCATCTGTGATTGAGATCACATTGGTCGGGATATAAGCAGACACATCCCCTGACTGCGTTTCAATAATGGGTAGCGCCGTAAGCGAGCCTCCCCCGAGGTCGTCTGAGAGTTTAGATGCTCTTTCCAAGAGCCGTGAGTGCAGGTAGAAGACATCCCCAGGGTATGCCTCACGCCCTGGAGGCCTCCTGAGTATCAGAGAAAGCTGGCGGTACGCTTGAGCCTGCTTGGAGAGATCGTCGTACACAACCAGCGTATGCTTGCCTTGCCACATGAAGTGTTCGGCGAGAGCAGTAGCTGAGTACGGCGCGATATACTGCATGGGCGCCGGGTCCGAGGCATTAGAAGTGACAATGATTGTGTAATCCATCGCCCCATGTTCACGAAGTGTTTCCACCACGCTGCGCACTTTGCCCGCTCGCTGTCCGATAGCACAGTAGATGCAGATTACACCCGTGTCCTTCTGGTTAATGATTGTATCGATCGCAATCGCAGTTTTTCCCGTCCCCCTATCCCCGATGATCAATTCGCGTTGTCCTCGACCGATTGGGATCATCGAATCAATCGCCTTGAGTCCGGTTTGTAACGGCTCACCGACGGGTTGTCGCTTCACGATTCCAGGGGCCACAATGTCGATTTGGCGACTCTCCTCAATCCCGTCGATTGGACCTTTTCCATCTTGTGGTGCTCCAAGTGGATCAACAACCCGGCCCAGGTATCCGTGCCCCACCTCCAAGCTCAACACCTTTCCTGTCCGGCGAACCTGGTCCCCCTCGTGGAGCTTCATCCACTCACCCATGATCACTGCACCGATATTATCTTCTTCGAGATTGAGTGCTAAAGCTGTAATCGCTTCACCCGTGTCAGAGGAAGTGATCTCGAGCATCTCTGAAGCCATCGCGTTGGTAAGGCCATAAATCCGTGCGATTCCATCTTTTAGCTCGAGTACCTCGCCGATTTCTTCTGCCTGGAGATCCTCTTCATACCGATCAATTTCCTTGAGGAGGACGTCTTTAATTTCGCTTGCGCGAAGCTGTGAATCATTGGCCATCTATATGGGATCCTGGTTTGTAGGGCTCGGCCTCAACCTGCTGCTTCTCCGACTTGCCCAGATGGAATGCGAGCAGTAAGGAGTCGGCGACGCAAATCTTCAAGTCGTCTCCGCACCGAACCGTCGTAGATCGTGTCACCTGTGCGGACTACGATTCCGCCTAATATTTCCGGCTTGACCCGGATATGTGGTATTGCCTGCTTGCCAAGCATCTTTGATAACCGCTTAGAAACTACATTTGCCGTGGTATCATCAAGCGGACGAGCCACAGTTACTTCGACGTGTTCTCTACCCAAATGGTGATCCAAGAGCAGGAGATACTCAGCAGAAATCTCCCTGAGAAGGGCCTGCCTTCGCTTGTCAATCGTGATCAGAACGAAGTTTATTACCTGTTTTGGCGCTTTATCATGAAAAGCCTTTCGAATGACGTCCTTCTTGGTTTCATCATCGATTCGTGGTGTTTCCACAAACGTGCGAAACCGCGAGTCATCTTCTAGGAAACCTGCTACCATTTCGAGAGCGTCACCATATTCCTGAATGCTCTCGTTGCGACTTGCGAGTTCGAAGAGGGTCTCCGCGTAGTTTCGCGCGACGGTTTCATCTCTCACGCCTGTGCGGCCCCATCACCCAACTCATTAAGATACCGCTCTACCAACTGTCGGTCGGTCTCTTGATCAAAACTCTCCTGCATTAATTGAGAGGCAGCAGCCAGCGCCAAATCAACTGACTCCCGTCGCAGAGTTTCGAGTGCCCCATCCCGTTCCCGTTCTATCTCTGCCAACGCACGCTCGACAATACCCTGTGCCTCTGTGCGTGCTTTCTCTTCCAGTTCTTTACGGACGCGTTCGCCAGCTACCTTGGCTTCAGCAAGAATCTCACTTGCCTGCCTGCGAGCATCCGCCATTTGCTCACGGTGCTCCTCCAAGAGTTTCGCAGCCTCAATATTGAGTTCTGCGGCTCCATCGATAGCTGCCTGGATTCCTTTCTCTCTGCTATCAACAGCATCCACGATCGGACCCCACGCATACTTTCTGAGGATCAACAGGAGGCTAACAAACACAATTAGTGTCCAGACACTCAGCCCCGTATTGATATCATAGAGCCCGCCACCCCCTTCACTCTCATGCTGAGCGAACAGCAAGCTGGGGGCAGCTATCATGAGAATGAGTACCCAACTTAGCACACGACTGTCTCTCATCGATGTCTTAATCATCTTCCAATTTTCTCCCTAACCCTATCGAGTTCTAGCAGATAACCCGAGAGGATGAGCAAGGAGTATTCTCCCTTTAGATAAATTTGAAGATGATCGCAATCACGATCCCGAAGAGCGCTGCTCCCTCGACCAGAGAGGCCAGGATGATAGCCGCGGTTTGGATCGTGGCAGCAGCCTCAGGCTGGCGAGCAATTCCCTGCGTCGCACCTAAGCCGATCTGGCCGATGCCAATTCCCGCTCCAATAACAGAGAGCCCAGCACCAATTCCTGCGCCCAGAAGGGCCAGGCCGTTTGGATCCATCCCTGATGCAGCTTCTTGGAACATAGTAAACATCTTGTGTTGTCCTTTGGGTAATCGTCTTACGGACGGGTTGAATTCACGAGTTGAGGTGGTCCATCAGTGTGCATGCCGAATAAGTCCAATAAAAACCGCGGAAAGCATTGCGAAAATGTAGGCCTGCAGGAATGCCACAAAAACTTCGAGAGCCATGATCGCTATAACAATCAAAACAGAGCTGCCAGCAACAAGCCATTTGGCAGGTCCAATTCCAGCGAACAAGAATATGAATCCCAGCAGAGACAGTACTAGAGTATGTCCAGCCATCATATTCGCGAAAAGCCGAATCATTAGTGCAAAGGGCTTGGTAAGTTTTCCAAGAAATTCGACTGGTGTGAGAATCACTAGGAGAGCCGCCTGACCAATCGGAGGAAGCCCAGGCGGCGCATAGAAGATGGTCCGCATATATCCCTTGAATCCAAGTGTTCTCATCCCGGAAATCTCTACAACAACGAATGTCATGAGAGCGAGCGCCCCCGTTACCATGAAATTACCTGTCGCTGTTGAACCGAACGGCATCAGACCCAGCAAGTTCATAAAGAGAATGAAGAAGAAAAGAGTCAGGATATATCCGGTATAAGCGTCTGCACCGTGTCCGATATTTCGACGTACGACTTCATCACGGAAGTAAATGATCAGGGCCTCCATCGCGTTGGCCAGTCCGCTGGGTGCACGATCAGTATACTTGTCACGCATCGCGCGCCCGATTGGGATAAACACCAGAAGACAAAGAAGGGCGGCCAGAAACATGAACACGACGTGTTTCGTTGGGGACAAATCAATTGTGAGCCCACCAATATTTACCGGCTCAAAGTGCGGAAGCGGAATCACAAAACCTCGCCCCAAGATCTCAAACTCGAGCTCACTGCCATCCAAGAGATGGTGCAGAAGCATCCCCTGAAGGTCTGGAGGTCCTTCACTGGAGTGAGCTTGGGCGGACTCCTGTAAGGCCGTGAAGAGAGAGAGGAATTTCATCTATAAAGTCTCTGCATGCTCGGACCTTAAATAAATTGGTTCGATCAGGAGAAGTCCAAAGAAGAATCCAGCAAGTGCCAGTAGCATCGGAGCCAATCCTTCCAAATCGAGGCGAATGGCGACAAAAGCTGCAAGCCCTATGACAACCATCCTGAGCAGGGTACCACCCACCCATACAGCTAGGAATCGATTCCAGTTGGAACGAAAACTGAGCATCGCGGAAAAGGCTATAATCTGGATCGGTAGTGCAATAAGGGCGGCAATCACAAGCCCCCTGCGACCCGCGGAATCAAGGAATGGCATAAAAACTAGCGTGATTAACGCCACGCCTAAGAGGCCCGTGAACGCATATTTGGTCACGTTACTCACCGGACTCCGTTCTCTCTATTTCTAGGTTCAATCACGACGTGGTAGTAAAGGCTATAGCCACCTGCACCGGCTCCGATTAAAGCGCCCAGAATCATGACGAACGGTGATGTACCTACTTTAGAGTCCACCCACGCACCAAGAAGCATGAACAACAAAATTGACAGCGTCCATTTTAGGCCGTGCCCAAGGTGTTGACCCGAAGCTCGCAAGAGCTCGTGGGAACCTTCCCCCTGTTCTTCTTCTCGCACGGTCCTGCGCCCTCATGGGTAGCGGGAGCAACCTCAAAATAGGGTACATATCCTATCAAGAGCCGGCATAATTTACCGCTTGTGAAAAAAAGAGCAAGCCGGTTCTCTTGGTAATCATATGTATAGTTCGCTTTGCTTGACGCCTAGAAAAACACCGGTCTATCTTCGGCGCGATTTCACAAGCTCACCGGATTGTACGATCGTTACATATGGGATAGGATCTGCTATCCATCGGCTTGGTATCAGGGAGAAAGATGTCCACAACTGAACAAAGCACGATTGTCCAACGTGATGACCTTGAGTTACTAGAACGGGTTGTTGAGGTCTCAGACGCCATGAGACGGGAGGTTGCCAAGCAGATCGTCGGCCAAGATGAAGTAATTGACGAATTGCTCACGGCGCTGTTGGCTAATGGGCACGCTCTATTGGTTGGCGTCCCCGGGTTGGCAAAGACACTCTTGGTTCAAACAGTCGCTCAGTCACTTGACCTGGATTTCAGCCGAATACAGTTCACTCCAGACCTAATGCCGACTGACATCACCGGTACCGAAGTGATCGAAGAGGACCGGACTACAGGTCGTCGGGTCTTTAGGTTTGTAAAAGGCCCGATATTTGCAAATGTGGTTCTGGCAGATGAGATCAATCGCACTCCACCTAAAACCCAGGCAGCTCTGTTAGAGGCTATGCAAGAGCGGGCAGTAACTGCAGCGGGTGAGACATACTCTCTGGGTAAACCGTTTTTCGTGCTCGCAACACAAAATCCAATTGAGCAAGAGGGAACGTATCCGCTCCCGGAGGCCCAGCTAGATCGATTTATGCTTGAGCTTCCGATCTACTACCCCTCTCGGGAGGAAGAGGAAGAGGTCGCCACGAGAACTACAGGTGAAGAGCAAGCGGAAGTCAATCCGATTGTTACAGCCTCAGATCTCATTGAATTGCAGCAACTTGTTCGACGAGTGCCCGCCCCACCTTCCCTAGTTTCGTTCGCGGTTAAGCTAGCACGCTTAACCCGCCCCGGACCGGAAGCATCAGATGTAAGTCAAGAATACGTCTCTTGGGGTGCTGGGCCGCGTGCTTCACAGTTCCTGGTGCTTGGTGCTAAAGCACGAGCGGCATCTCGTGGATCACCTATGCCTTCTTTGGACGATGTGCGAGCGGTGGCCCCAGCTGTACTGGCCCACCGTTTGGTTCTGAATTTCCAGGCAGAAGCGGACGGACGTACAACCCGTGGAGTGGTTCATGAACTTCTCGAGGAGAGTCGGGATTGGAGTTAGATCGAAGTAACGGAGGTGGCGACCACCCTCCTAGTACCAAACGAAGACCCAATTGGGACAGCGTCCGATGACAGGTGTTATACTCACATTACTCGGGCTCTGCCTGCTTCTGTCCGCTATACTCACCGCAGCACAAACTGCAGCGTTCCAGGTTAGTGAATCTAGGATGCGCACACTTAGGAGTGAGGGATTCAGGGGCGCGGAGGCACTGACAGAGGTAAGAAGAAGGGCAGGCAATGTCGGAGCAAGCGTCCGACTGATTACGGGTGCACTGAATCTTGGGACACTGGGAATTGGCGTTGCTACCAGTATACTGACCTTGGAACGTGGGCCACCAGCAATCGTCGTCATGATCGCCGCGGCGATCGTAATCGTGTTCGCGGATGTATTGCCTCGCTCGATTGCTGTCCGCCATCCCGTAAGACTCGCTCTAGCTTCGGCATCAGGACTGCTGAGTCTAACTCAATGGACACGATGGATATCGATACCAGTTTCCAGACTTGAGGATGCACTCGTCAAGAACCGAAAAAACGAATTAAGCATGGAGGAGCGAGAACTCAGGGAAATTCAGGAAATCGGTCAAGAAGAAGGTGTTCTCGAAGAGTCAGAAAACCTTCTGGTAGAGCGTGCGTTTCGGCTGGATGAGTTAACGGCTTGGGATGTGATGGTCCCACGCGTCGATATCTTTGCCTGGCAAGAGGATCTAACCCTTTCTGAGATTATTGACGGGCTTCCGGATGTCCCGTACAGCCGAGTCCCTGTATACAAGGATTCAGTTGATGACGTGACAGGTATCCTCTATGTCCGTGAAGCCTATGAACGCATTAGTCAGGGAATGCATGACCTCAAGCTCCACCAAATTTCAAGGACTCCTTTCTTCGTCCCTGGATCTCTATCTCTTGCCCAACTAATGCGAGATTTTCAGGCAAAGCGCATCCATATGGGTGTTGTTGCAGACGAGTTTGGAGGAACAGACGGTCTCGTAACTTTAGAGGACGTACTTGAAGAGCTTGTAGGGGAAATTCGTGATGAAACAGATGTGGAGGAAGAGGAAATTCGCCGAGTCTCTAGGAGTCAGATTGAATGCGATGCCGGCGTTGATGTCAGGGAGATCAATCAAGCACTTGGAGTTACTCTCCCGAAGCTGGAGCATCGGT
This sequence comes from Gemmatimonadales bacterium UBA7889, assembly GCA_002501085.1. Classification (GTDB taxonomy): domain Bacteria; phylum Gemmatimonadota; class Gemmatimonadetes; order Longimicrobiales; family Gaopeijiaceae; genus UBA1142. The sequence continues at coordinate 22,735 of DLRL01000087.1, read as the reverse complement.
CACTGAACGGCTTGATCCTTGAAGAATTAGGACATGTGCCTTCCGTGGGTGAAAAGCTACTATGCGATGATGTCCGGATTGAAATCATCCAAGCAACGGAGACTCAGGTTATTAGGGCTCTAGTAACCCGGCTAACCAATCTCCAGACATCCAATAACAACTAATGGCCATCGTCATCCCCTTCAGGGGAAAGAAGCCAAGAATCCACTCTAGCGCATTTCTCGCACCCACGGCTGTACTTATTGGAGATGTAACAGTGGGTGCTGACGCAAGCGTATGGTTTGGAGCAGTGCTAAGAGGTGACAATCCGGATTATGGAATTGTCATCGGACCACGCACCAGTGTGCAGGACAACTGCGTCGTGCACGTGGGGACGTGGGGACCAACAGTGATTGGAGAAGATGTAACAGTAGGTCATGGAGCTAAGTTCGAGAGTTGCACAATCGGAGACCGAACCTTGGTGGGTATGAACGCGGTTATCCTGCAGAATGCAGTAGTCGGTTGCGAATGCCTCTTGGCGGCAAATACGGTCATTCTAGAGGGCTCTAGGGTCCCAGACCGGAGCTTGGTAGCTGGTGTACCCGGACAAGTAAAGAAAACGCTAGAGGGGAATGCGGCTTCCTGGATCGAAGGGGGTGGAGAACACTATGTCACCCTCTCACGAGAATACCGTGATGCCGGTATCGGGATACCAGAGAAAGATTGAGTCTGCGCAATAAACCAGGTAGCAGTAGAAATGATCTGGAAGGTGGGGTCGGTGAGATAGCTCAGCCGAGTTCGTCTACGGACGAAGAATCTTCGCCCTTATGTGACCTGTGCGGTGCACAAATGATTGAACGGCACTGTAAGCTGATTTGTCTCAGTTGTGGCTATCAGCGGGATTGCTCAGACCCTTGATCACGGCTGTTCTCTAGACTGCAAGACCCACAATGCGGGTAAGGTACCAGTCCAGCATTGCATCACCCCAGAGATATGTGATAGCACCGGCAACAGCTAGGAATACTCCGAATGGGATAAGCCGTTTATACATTGTAGCTATTGGGCCATAAATGACTAGCCCACCCAAAGACCCCAGGAAAGCGGTCTCAGCCACCCCCGAGATACCAACAAACGAACCCACCATCATCATCATCTTGATATCCCCACCTCCCATCGCCTTATCCAAACCAGCTTCTTCCAGTCGTCCGGGAGATATTTTCTCTATGATGCGCGTACCGGCTTCAGCGATGAACCAGAGGAAGATGTAGCCGACTAAAGCTCCTCCTACTGCATTAGCCCAACCTATGCCGCCCGGAAAAAACGACATCATAAGACCAAGTATTGTTCCTCCCAGTGAAAACTCGTCCGGGATGATGTAAAAGCGTGCATCAGAGATCGATATCCCTAGGAGCAGAAACAAAAATATGCTCCCTCTTAGTGCCTCCCAACTGAGACCATGAATCATGAATATCCCTGCACACAGCAGTCCGGATGTCAACTCAACGACTGGATATCGGAGGGGAATCAGCATTGAGCAGTAGCGGCACTTCCTAGATAAGATCAGCCAACTCAGAACAGGTATGTTGTCATACCATCTGATGGCATTGGAGCATTCTGAACACCGGGAACCCGGAGATATAATGGACAGATCTATAGGCCACCTAGTTGAGCAGATATTCAAAAGCCATCCAACAGCAAGACCACAAAGGCCGGCGAGGCCTGGAACCAGCCAAGCCTCGTCCACTAGTCCTCCGTCTTGGTCAATTCGTAGAGAAGGATCGCACCTGCAACCGCAACATTGAGGGAATCGACTTGTCCTGACATCGGTACCTTTATCATATGTTCGGCGGCGTCCAACACAGCCTGGCGAGGACCCACCCCTTCATTAGCCAAAACCAAGGCAAACCCCCTATCGTCGGGTTTTGCCTTAAGACTTGGCGCTCTTGGATCCGCTACCCACATCGGTACTCCTGCTTTGGTTATCTCACGAATAGCCTCCTCAGCCACAGCATGAGCAACCGGCAACTGAAAAACCAAACCTGCTGATGCACGCACAGTCTTTGGGGCCCATGTGTCCGCAGTCCCGTCCAATGTGATGACTGCGTCAACGGGGAACGCTGCAGCTGCCCGGATGAGTGTCCCGACATTCCCTGGGTCTTGAACGCCATCAAGCACCAGATAATAGCCACCGAGTCGGAGAATATCCCGAAGCTCTACTTTCTGTTCTTCACAGACCATTAGGATACCCTGGGGATGCTTCGTATCCGCCAGGGCTGCTAATTCTTTCTCACTAATACTCGTAATATCCAGACTCTCCCTTATGATATGCTCCACTAGGTCAAGTCCTGCAGTTGTGGATTCAATCTTTTCTGATGCCACCACAAACCGGACTTCTGCCCCAGCATCGATGGCTTCCTTCACAGCCCGCACACCCTCGACGAGGACGAGCCCTTCCTTTCTCCTCGACTTCCCAGTTCGTAAGCGACCTAAGAGTCGACGCTTCTGCTGGCTCAGATCCACTAGTCCCACCACTTTTTATGAGCTTGAACTTCAACTGAACACCCATTTTCCTGATGACGCACTTAGCTCCTCCTATCGCACTCACGATCGCTGGAAGTGACAGCGGTGGTGGTGCTGGTATTCAAGCCGATCTCAAAACGTTTTCTGCTTTTGAGGTATACGGTACGAGCGCTGTCACTGCTATAACAGCCCAAAACACTGTTGGTGTCAGCTCCATTCATGCTGTGCCCATAGCAATAGTACGAGCCCAAATAGACGCGGTCGCGACTGACCTCCGTCCTAATGCTTTGAAGACCGGTATGCTCATGAATGAAGGACTTGTATGCGAAGTTGCTGCGGCGATACGTGAACATAGGCTCAACCGATATGTCATGGATCCCGTGATGGTCGCTACGAGTGGAGACAGACTCTTGGATTCCGGTGCAGAGAAGTCTCTTTTGACAGACCTCCTTCCTCTCACAACGCTAATCACTCCAAACCTCGATGAGGCTGCCCTCTTGGTAGGCCAGCCGCTGCACTCGCTCAAGGATCTTCAAGCCGCAAGTCGAAACTTAGTGGAGCGTGGTGCGGGGGCTGCACTTATTAAGGGAGGGCACCTTGAAGGGGATGCCATAGATATTCTTTGGGATGGATCAGAAGAGCGTATCTGGCGACGGCCGAAGATTAACACGACACGAACTCATGGGACCGGCTGCGCGCTCTCTGCTGCAATCACCGCGGGACTCGCTCACGGTGAAGACCTCGGCGATGCTGTTAACCAAGCGATCCAATTTGTTGTCCGAGCAATTCGAACCGCGCCCCAGCTCGGTAGCGGTACGGCTCCGGTGAATCATTCGGCGGATGCCACTTAAAGTCGAGTACTAATGCGAGAAACAAGCTGCTCGAGTATCCGATCAGAGGATCATCCCCGCGACCGTAGCTGTCATAAACGCGGCGATGGATCCAGCAATCATCGCACGCAAACCCAATCGGGCTAGATCATGCCTCCGTGAAGGAGCAATACCACCGATCCCTCCTAGTTGCACTCCAATTGACATGAAGTTCGCGAAGCCCGATAACGCGTAAATGGTGATAATGATCGACCGTGGTTCAAGATCATTTTCACCACCCAGTGTCGCCGCTAATTGCAGGTATGCGTAGAACTCATTCAAAACCGTTTTTGCACCAATCAAAGATCCGACCACAGGAGCATCAGCCCAGCTCACACCCATGAGCCACGCGAGTGGAGATAGAAGCCATCCTAGGATCAGCTCGAAGGTGAGTCCGTCGATACCCGCTAGACTACCTAACCCACCAAGCAGGCCGTTCATCATGTACACTAGAGCGACAAAAGCGAGCAGCATGGCTCCAACATTCAGCGCCATGAAGAGTCCCTCCGACGCTCCTCGCGCTGCGGCATCAATCACATTCACGTCCGAAGATTCGATGCTAACATCAAGATTCTCAGATGTCTCCGGCTTACCATCCTCCGGATACATCAGCTTGGCAACGACCAATGCAGCTGGTGCGGACATGACTGACGCAGCGATAAGATGTCCGGCAATATCCGGAAAGTAAGCCATGAGAAGGCCCACATACGCAGCAAGCACACCTCCTGCTACTGTGGCGAAACCGCCAGTCATGACAACCATAAGCTCCGACATCGTCATCTTCTCGACGAACGGCTTGATAAGGAGAGGTGCCTCAGTCTGACCTACGAAGATGTTTCCGGCTACGCACATAGTTTCGGCACCGGAAGTCCCCATAGTACGCTGCATCACAAATGCTATGCCTCTCACAGCTAGCTGCATGATGCCAAGATGATAGAGGACGGTCATCAGAGATGAGAAAAAGATGATAGTGGGCAAAACATTGAACGCGAAAAACGCCCCTGTGTTTGCTACCTGACCGGGCATCTCCGTGAACTCACCCTGCCCCACAGTCCCAACCCCCACCGGCACGTTGTCATACACTAAGTTCCCGAAAATGAAGCTGGCACCGTCAACAGTGAAACTGAGAAGCGCAACCATTACGCTATTAATCACAGCAAACAAATCAGCCCCGATAGATGTTCTTAAGATGAAGAACGCAAACAAAATCTGGAGAGAAACACCCCATATCACGATTCGCCAAGCCACATTCTTTCGGTCAACACTCAACCCCCAGGCAATAGCTATAAGAAGGGCGAGGCCTAGGATTGACCGCAGGCGTTCTAATAAGGGCAAGCTGAGAGATCCCTCCGGAACAGAAATCTGGTTCACAGCCTGGGAAGCTGCCTGCATCATCAAAGAAGGATAGGGGGCAATCTCAGCTCCCATACTTTGCCACGCACCCGTCAAAATCAGAGTCACTGCTGTTATCCAGAGGACGGCAACGGCTGGCCCTGGTGCCTTCATTCGGGTGATCATCTCCTCGGATAAGCGTAAACCAGACCCAATATCATTGGAACAATACCGAACCAACAACAACCAACGCAGAGAGATCATGGTTTGCCATCACACGATCTCTTACGGAAACTCCTTCCCAGTTTTAATCATCCCAGATGACAATAAGAGTGCCATTATGGCAGTTATCCGCCGTAAACCCCGCCAAACCGGCGTGTAATTCCAGTAGTTTTACGGCATAGCTATTGCACTAACAGACCTGAGATAGAACAACGCCTACCAGCGGATATTGAGGAGCATATGAGCAAAGTTATTGGGATTGATCTAGGGACAACCAACTCTGTCGTCGCAGTTATGGAGGGCGGTGAGCCGGTGGTCATCCCGAACTCAGAAGGTGGGCGGACAACCCCATCAGTGGTGGCATTTACGAAAGAGGGTGAGCGTTTGGTAGGTCAGGTAGCACGCCGCCAGGCAATCACAAATCCTGAAAACACGATTTTTTCGATCAAACGGTTCATGGGCCGAAAGCATATTGAGGTCTCCGAGGAAGAGAAGCTCGTTCCTTACAAGGTTGGTCCTGACTCTAGCGGCAGGGTGCAAGTCACGGTTCCGAACGCAGAGAACAAAGCCTTCAGTCCACCTGAAATTAGTGTCATAGTCCTTCAGAAAATGAGACAAACCGCTGAGGACTACCTGGGAACTAAGGTGAGCCAAGCCGTGGTGACAGTCCCTGCATACTTCAATGATGACCAAAGGCAAGCCACGAAAGACGCTGGAAAGATCGCCGGTCTGGAAGTGCTCCGAATTGTGAATGAGCCTACAGCTGCCGCCTTAGCCTACGGTTTAGAGAAGCAAGCTGAAGAGAAAATTGCCGTTTTTGACCTGGGCGGGGGCACCTATGATATCTCGATTTTAGAGTTGGGTGACGGAGTATTCGAGGTCAAATCGACAAATGGTGATACACACCTGGGGGGTGATGATTATGACCAGAGAATCATCACCTGGCTCGTGGATGAGTTTAAGCGTGATCAAGGGATCGACTTGTCTCAGGATCCAATGGCTCTTCAGCGATTGAAGGAAGCTGGAGAGAAAGCGAAAATGGAACTCTCAACGACTATGTCGTCAGACATAAATCTTCCATTTATCACAGCCACCCAAGACGGTCCTAAGCACCTAAACTACACGCTCTCAAGAGCTAAGTTTGAGCAGCTCGTTGAGGATCTTAACCAGCGCACGATTGAGCCGATGAAGAAGGCACTAGCGGATGCTGGTCTGACAACAAACGACATCGATGAAGTGATTCTCGTCGGAGGATCAACCCGTATCCCGAAGGTCCAGGAAATTGTTAAGGACTTCTTCGGGAAAGAACCTCACCGGGGTGTAAACCCGGACGAAGTCGTAGCAGTGGGTGCTGCGATACAGGGTGGTATACTTGCTGGGGAGGTCACAGATGTTCTCCTGCTCGATGTGACACCACTGTCTCTAGGTATTGAGACGCTCGGAGGGATCCGGACGACCCTCATTGAGCGAAACACCACTATTCCAACCAAGAAAGCGGAAGTCTTCTCCACTGCGGAGGATAATCAGACAACAGTCGAGATCCACGTGCTCCAAGGTGAACGGAACATGGCCATCGACAATAAAACGATCGGCAAGTTCCAACTCACCGGTATTCCACCGGCACCAAGAGGGATGCCTCAAGTGGAAGTCACCTTTGACATCGATGCGAATGGGATCCTGAACGTATCCGCTAAAGATCGTGCTACTGGTAAAGAACAGGAAATACGGATTGAAGCGTCGAGTGGGTTATCCGATGCGGAAATTGATCGGATGGTGCAGGACGCCGAGGCACACGCTTCTGAAGACGAAGAGAACCGAGAGAATGTGGAGGCTCGTAATCAGCTCGACTCCCTTGTCTACCAGGTCGAAAAAGATACGGATGAGTGGGGCGACAAGGTTGATGAGGCGACGAAGAATCGTCTTGAATCAGCACTTGAGCAGGCCAAAGAAGCTCTTAAGGGAGATAATACTGACACACTTAGCACTGCACGGGATGAGTTGATGCAGGCATTCAGCACAGCTGGACAAGAAATGTATCAAGCTCAAGCTTCCGAAGCTGGGGGTGAAGAAGTAGATCCAGAGGAAGGAAGCACAGGCGAAACCCAGGCCGGTACGGATGAAGATGTGATCGAAGCTGATTATGAGATCGTGGAGGATGATGACTAGGTCACAATACCTTACATGGAAGCTTTAAGACCTCAGAGGTAAAAAGCTAGAAAGCTAGCTGAACCAGAAAGTCCAACATTTCCTAAGGAGTCTGGAAATTGGATCTACCTAAGGTCTTTACGTGTAGTTATCCCATCCGGTTTGCTCAGACGGGCCTTTGTAACACTAAGAATTGATTTGGGAAGGAGCTAAGATGTACGACCCCCTTCGTGCGAAGGTTAAGGTGGTGCTTTATAGCGCTATCGCCTTCGTGTTCGGACTCGCGATTACCAGCGGGCTCGGATGGACGAGTAAGTCATATGCGATGCCTCTCATTGAAGAGACAGCGCAAATATCCCCGGAAGCAGTTAAGCCGGCACTAGATCTCAGCCAAGCATTCACAAATCTTGCGGATGCGGTTACACCAGCAGTGGTGCGGATAGAAGCTCGTAGGCCTGTGACAGCTGCGAACCAGGAAGTTCCTGATGCATTCCGCCGCTTCTTTGATGCACCAGAAGGGCAAAACCAACCGCCATCGCAGGGGCAAATCGCCGGAGGCAGCGGATTTGTGGTCTCTGCAGACGGATATATTCTTACCAACAACCATGTCGTCGAAGGAGCGGACGAGGTAAAGGTCTACTTTCCTGACCGCCGTTATTTCGATGCAGAAATTATCGGAACTGACCCTTTCACTGATGTAGCTCTCATAAAGATCAATGCAGGAGAAGCTCTTCCAGCACTTGCTTTTGGTAACTCTGACAACGTAAAGGTCGGAGAGTGGATTCTCGCAATTGGTAACCCTGGATTCGGTAATTCTGCGGCTCTTGATTTCACTGTCACGGCTGGGATCATCAGCGCACGTGGTCGGCCACTGCGGCTCCTTCAGAACGAACTGCGCTCCGACCCAAGATTCGGCGACCAAGCTTCCCGCTGGGCGATTGAAGATTTCCTTCAAACTGACGCGGTTATCAACCCAGGAAATTCGGGTGGACCGATGGTCAACCTCAATGGTCAAGCAGTGGGCATCAATTCCGCAATCGCCTCTACGACTGGAGCCTACCAGGGATATGGATTTGCCATCCCGATCAACCTTGCCCGCCGTGTGATGGAAGATCTGGTTGAGTATGGTTATGTGAAGCGACCAAGAATCGGCGTGGAAATTATCACAGCTACGGCAGAAGACGCTGAGGTATACGGACTACCTTCCATCTCTGGAATCCTAGTTCAGGCAGTAGACCCGGAAGGACCAGCCAGCGAAAACCTTGAGCCCGAGGATGTAATCGTAGCCCTGGATGGTAAATCAGTCGGTTACGTCGCGGAGTTGCAGGCACAAATTGCTCAACGCCGACCTGGCGACCGAGTCAGCCTCACCGTTTATCGGGATGGCGGTCCCATAGACGTGGCCATTCAACTTGATGAAGCTCCCATCAATAGTTCACCCGCCAGCGTTTCAGAGCGGACCATCCACTCCGAAGAACGCTTGGGTATCAATGTGGAAGAGCTCGATCAAGAACTCGCAGCTGAGTTAGGGTTCCCTGAAGCCGGGGGTGTCGTGCTAACTCAGGTTACACGAGGAAGCCCTGCTCAGCGAAGAGGGGTGGGGCAATATGTGGGGAGCAAGTTGATTCGGGTGAACGCTGAAGACATCGCTACGCCCGAAGATGTGCGTGATGCACTTGATGTGGTCGAAGGAGGTGAAATCGTCTCACTCCACTTTGAGAACCGGGATGGAACGGGACGTGTGGCCAATGTTCGCATGCCTAATTGAAGAGTTGCCATAGCGAGATAAGTGCGAGCGCCAGAGGCCCCCGTACTCCTTGCTTTTTGTAGGCCTTTTTTCGAGATGATACAAATCCCTCCGTTGAACGATTCTTAGCACCGGTTTTATCTTCTCTATCGCCTGCGAAAGTGGCGGAATTGGCAGACGCGCGGGATTTAGGATCCCGTGGCCTTAGGCCGTGGGGGTTCGAGTCCCCCCTTTCGCACTCTGCCACCTAATGATTTTACCGTAAAGACCTATGAGCGTAGACGTTTCCAGCCTTGAGATCTCCGTGGAGGAGCAAGAGAACTGGCGCCGTAGCATGGAGGTTACGGTTCCAGCAGATGTCGTGCGCCAAGAGGAAGTACGTGCTGCTGAAAAACTCGCTTCCCGCGCACGACTTAAAGGCTTTAGAAAGGGCCGAGTTCCAAGACAAGTGATCGAGTCCAGATTTGGAGGCTCCTTACGACAGGAAGCTTTGGACAACTTAGTGGGCGAAGCATACAAGCAGGCACTGGCCTTAAAGGAGCTCCGTCCAATAAGTGAAGGCGAGATCCAGAACATCAATTATAGGCCAGAGGAGGACCTGGTCTTTTCGATCGTTTTTGACGTTCACCCAGAGATAGAAATCAGCCGTCTCGGGGGATTTGCTGTCGAGCGACCAGTTACTGAAGTCACTAACGAGCACGTAGATAAAGTGCTAGACCGGATTAGAGAACAGAACGGTGCATGGAAACCTGTAGAAACAGGCTCTCCGGAAGACGGAAATCTCGTCTCCGTCAACATCAAAAGATTGGATGGTGATCAATCAGATGAAGGCCGGGAATACGAGTTCATCTTAGGCCAGGGAGACGCACTTCCTGATATTGAAGCAGCAATCAAAGGTCTTGGATTAAATGAGAAAGGAGAGTTTGACATCTCCTTTCCCGATGATTTTCCCGACGAGGATCGCCGAGGAGATCTAGAGCGTATCGAGCTTACGTTCTTGGGCCGCAAAGAATTAGAACTGCCCGAATTAGGGGATGACCTTGCCAAACAGGCTGGTGAATTCGAAACGCTGGATGATCTGAAGGTAGGTGTACGCGATGACCTACAGAAAGAAGCTGGCAATCAGTCTGAAGCGGTAGTGAGGGGTCGTCTACTCGATCTTTTGGTCGAGGCCAATCCTTTTGATGTTCCAGTATCAATGGTTGACCGCTATATAGACGGAGCTATTGGCGAAGAGTCGAAGAACCTAGAGCCTGACAAACTCAAAGATGTACAAGACTCGATTCGGCCAGAAGCCGAGAAAGCTGTGAAGCGTATTCTTATCTTAGAAAAGATCGCTGAAACTCAGTCGTTAACGGCAACCGACGAAGAAGTCGATACTCGAATCACAGAAATCGCAGAAGCTAATGATAGCACAACGGAAAACATTTACGCGACCCTTCAAAAGTCAGGTCAACTCGAAATGCTCAAACGAGAGCTCACCGAGAAAAATATTTTTTCATTCATAGAGAAACAGTCAGAAATCACCGACGGTACAGCAGCCTAGCGACACTGTCAGAGAGAAAAACCATGTCTATATACCCTCCCTATGTGATTGAGCGGACCAGCCGAGGCGAACGCAGTTACGACATCTTTAGTCGTCTACTCATGGACCGAATTATTTTCCTGGGTAGTGGCATTGATGACAATGTGGCCAATATCATCGTGGCCCAACTGCTTTTTCTGGATGCTGAGGACCCGGAACGTGACATCTTCATGTACATCAACTCGCCAGGAGGGGGCGTTTACGCAGGGATGGCAATCTATGACACAATGCAGCACCTGCGCGCACCCGTTTCGACGTTCTGCGTAGGAATGGCAGCTTCGATGGGAGCAGTACTTCTAGCAGCTGGCGCCAAGGGAAAACGCAGTGCACTGCCAAACTCCCGTATCATGATTCATCAACCTTCAGGAGGATCCCAGGGCACAGCGGCAGATATAGAAATCGCGGCAAAAGAAATTTTGCATATTCGTGAGAGGCTGAATCTTCTGATTGCAAAACATACTGGACAACCGGTAGAAACAATCCAGGAAGATGCAGATCGAGATCGCTTCATGAGCCCCAAGGAAGCAGTCGAGTATGGGCTCATTGACCAGGTCTTAGAAGGTCCCGTTCAAACGACAACTGATAAATCTTCGGACTCAGAAAGTAGCGAATGAAGATTCTTGCGAGGTCAGATTCTGAAAGGTGCGCAGCCAATGACAAGTGATAAAGACCTTCGCTGCAGTTTTTGCGGTAAAGACAAAGAAACCGTCAAGAAGTTTATCAGCGGTCCAAACGTCTATATCTGTAACGAGTGTATTTCACTTTGTAACGAAATACTGGCTGAAGAGGACGAACGTGCGACTAACGAGCAAGCAGTTCCTAGCCCAACTCCCGAAGAAATTAAATCTAGGTTGGACCAATACGTTATAGGTCAGGAAGCTGCTAAGACATCTCTAGCAGTCTCGGTCTACAATCATTACAAGCGAGTGAATCATCATGGTGTGGTCGATGAGGTTGAGATCGAGAAAGCAAATATCCTGCTTATCGGACCAACAGGAGTAGGAAAAACGTTACTTGCACAGACACTTGCCCGAATGCTCCATGTCCCGTTCACGATCGCAGATGCAACGACACTGACTGAAGCAGGTTATGTCGGTGAGGATGTAGAAAATATCCTCGTGCGACTTCTCCAAGCAGCCGACTTTAATATTCCAGAGTGTGAGCGGGGTATCATCTACATCGATGAGATGGACAAGATCGCCCGCAAGTCCGAGAACCCATCAATTACGCGAGACGTCTCTGGGGAGGGTGTCCAGCAAGCACTTCTAAAGATACTCGAGGGCACTATAGCATCAGTGCCTCCACAGGGAGGCCGGAAGCATCCGCAACAGGAATATATTCAGGTGAATACCCGGAACATTCTCTTTATCTGTGGGGGTGCATTCGACGGGCTTGAGAAGATCGTTGAAGCGCGTCTGGGCAAGAGGCAGATCGGCTTCACAGGTGAAGAGCCTGAAAAGACAGTTGATGACAACATCATGCGTTGGGTCGAGCCAGAAGATCTGCAGCGGTACGGATTAATCCCAGAATTGGTTGGACGGCTCCCAGTAAGTGTACACTTGGAAGAACTTGATGAACAAGCTCTCGAGCGCATCCTCGAAGAACCCAAGAACGCGCTAGTAAAGCAATACCAAAAGATGTTCGAACTCGAAGGCGTTGGTCTTACTTTTGACCGAAAAGCGATCAAGGCCATTGCACGCAAGGCGCTAGAGCGGGGCACAGGGGCCAGGGGCCTCCGCTCAATCATTGAAGGCATTATGCGGGACTTGATGTTTGAGATCCCATCACGGACAGATGTTAGCGAAGTAGTCATTACCTCCGAATGTGTTGAACAGGGCACAGCTCCGCTTCTATTATTAAACGCTGAGGAACAAAAACTAGAAGCGTAGTGCCAGGAAGAACTGCAAATCCATCTCAAGAGCCATTTGGCAGCTGGAGCTTGAGAAAAATGTCGCCTAGACGACGATTATCTGATGCCGAAACATCCCCTCGGTGCGTCTCTGTTGTGAGCGCGACGGAATGTGTACGATAGGCCCGAAACAAACCCTCTCGCGCACTCGAGTCAAAGAATGGCAAAGCTCATCCGGGCTGAAGATCAAATTGAGGTACCTGACCGTCTACCGGTAATCGCACTCCGAGACTTCGTCTTCTTTCCTTATTCCGTTCTACCTCTACTCATAGGACGCAGTCGCTCTGTCACAGCTCTTGAGGAAGCCGGATTAGACAAGAATTTAGTCCTCCTCGTTACCCAACGGGACTCGGCAATCGATGATCCCGGAAGTGGAGATCTATTTCGCATAGGAACAATCGCTCGAATCATCCAGGTCACACCTCTACCAGATGGAACTGCGCGGGTAACGCTAGAAGGACTCGGACGTGCTCGGATCCGGAGGCTCACAACTAAGACCAAGGCTCTGCGAGCCACTGTCGAACTATTGACCGCTCACGAAGCAGAGCTAGATGGTGAAGTGCCAGCGAACGCTCTATCACTCACTCAGACCGTAGCAAGCCTCTACTCAGAATATACTCGTCTCCACGAAAGAATTCCTGAAGAGCTTTCTGGGATTATCTCTGCCGAGGGAGACCGTGTCCGATTCATTCACCTGGTCGCCGGACACCTTATCTTGCCCGCGCTGGACAAACAGGAAGTGTTGGAAACCATAGATCCGATCGAGCAATTGGAGATCTTACGCCAATTGTTAACACGCGAACTTGAGATCATGCGTATTGAGGCAAAGCTCGACCGGCAAATTCAACTTCAGTTGAAAGAAGAAAAAACGCCTAATCTTCTTCTTGGCCTTGGGGGAATCCGGAAGGAGTCGTCACAGGAAGACTTAGACGAGTGGAAGGAGATCGAACAAGCTATTCATGACGCCAATCTTCCTCCTCATGCTCTGGACCTGGCAAATAAGGAATTGGGCCGTCTGAAGAAACTGAATCCCGTTGCTCCAGAAGCGGCCGTAATTCGAACACACCTTGATTGGATTGTCGAGCTTCCATGGACTCCGCGATCCCAAGACAATTTATCAGTAGAACATGCGTCACAAATCCTTGATTCCGATCACTTTGGTTTAATCGAAGTGAAAGAGCGGATTCTCGATCACGTTGCAGTGCTGTCCCTAGTGGGTGAGATGCGTGGACCAATTCTCTGTCTAATTGGACCTCCAGGGGTAGGTAAGACCTCGCTAGGCCGAAGCATTGCTCTTGCTTTAGGGCGAGAATTCGTGAGAGTAAGCCTCGGTGGTATCAGGGATGAAGCCGAGATTAGAGGGCACCGGCGCACCTACGTTGGCGCATTACCAGGACGAATAATTCAAGGCATGCGCCGAAGTGGTACACTTAATCCAGTTTTCCTGCTTGACGAGGTAGATAAGCTAGCCAGGGATTTTCACGGAGACCCCGGTGCAGCTCTCCTGGAGGTACTCGATCCGGAGCAAAATGCGAACTTCACAGACCATTACCTTGAACTTGATTACGATCTCTCCGACGTCCTCTTCATAGCAACAGCCAACACACTCCAGGGCATTCCCGAGCCACTGCGCGACCGCATGGAAGTGATACGGCTTCCAGGCTATCTAGATACGGAGAAACGAGAGATCGCGATGCGTTTCCTTTGGCCAAAGCAGATCAAGCGTCACGGACTGAGCGCGGAGGAAATTGTCCTGTCTCCTGCAGCAGTACATGATGTGATTGAACGATATACCCGTGAAGCCGGCGTCAGAGAGCTTGAGAGGCGGTTGTCACGAATTGCTCGGAAACTAGCCCGATCTGTAGCAGATGGCCGCAAGGTTTCCAACATGTTAGAGCCTCACAACCTCAAGGAACTGCTTGGCCCTCATCCCTATGCTCCTCCTGATCGAGACGAGAACAGTGACCGGATCGGTATTGCTAATGGCCTTGCTTGGACGGCTGCAGGAGGTGCTGTCCTAGATGTCGAGGTAGCTGTGGTTATGGGAACTGGTAACCTCAGACTCACGGGCACTCTCGGCGAAGTCATGAAGGAATCTGCTCACGCTGCGGTCACATATGCCCGTTCACGCTCTTCCCTCCTTAACCTCGACCCCCAGTTCCACGAGAAAATTGATGTTCACATCCACATTCCAGAAGGTGCGACCCCGAAAGATGGTCCTTCCGCGGGAATTACAATCGCTGTCGCGCTAATCTCAGCCTTGATTGAAAAACCGACACGCGCGGATGTTGCTATGACTGGAGAAATCACCCTCCGGGGTCGCGTACTCTCGGTCGGGGGTCTCAAAGAAAAGGCTGTCGCAGCACTTAGGGGAGGCATACGCCGAGTGGTACTTCCTGCTGCAAATGCACCCGATCTCGAACTTCTACCGGAGGAGGTTCACGCGGGGGTGGTATTTGAGCTAGTCAATACGATGGACGAAGTGATGGATGCTGTTTTAGTTGAAAGTCCGATTAATCAAAGAACACAGGTAGCTACCCCTGGGCTCGGGTTGCCGTATTCACACGGATGAAGATTCGAACTGTTGAGTATTCAGGAACACTAGCTAAGCCCGGAGGGGAAATTCCTGGCACGCTTCCTCAGATCGCTTTCTTGGGCCGCTCGAACGTTGGAAAGTCTTCCTTAATCAATACACTTCTCAAAAGGACTCGCAGCAAGTTAGCTCACGTGTCTGCAACCCCTGGAAAGACAAAGACTATCAATTTTTTTCTGGTAAATAAGCGCTTCTTTCTGGTTGATCTTCCTGGTTATGGCTATGCCCGAGCACCGAAGCATATGCGAGATTCCTGGATAGAACTGATAGACTGGTATCTAAGAGAGACCAACTACCTTAAGGGATTAGTACACTTGATAGATGCTCGGAGAAAACCAACAAAACACGACTTGGAGATGGCATCATACCTCTCTAAGCTAGGTATCCCTGCTGTAGCGGTACTCACAAAAATGGACAAACTAAAGAAAAGTCAGTGTCTTCCTGCCGTCGAATGTGCTTGTGAAGATTTGGGTTTTGATGAAGACCAGATAGTCCCTTTTTCTTCAAAAACTGGAGTGGGTCGTAAAGCTTTACTTGAAGCTCTGGACAATCTAGTAACGGAAGCCGAGGCAGCTTAAACCTGCTGCGTCAATCACTTATCGATAAATATCGAGTACAAGGTTCGAGTGAGTTCATCCATCTAATTCGTACTTAGAGATCTTCCTGTAGAGAGTCCTTTCCCCAATCCCTAAGAGCTTAGCAGCCTTCCGGCGATTCCCTCCTACCGAAGATAGTACGGCTGAAATTGTTTGACGTTCTACGTTTTCCATAGTCATTCCAGGTCGAAACACGACAGGTTCATCGAGTGAAGAACTTAGCTTCCATCCAGAATCTGCGACGGGAAATTCCTCGGAGACTTCAATGCCCCGCTGTGAAGTTAAGGCTCCAATTTCTATGACTGAATCAATCGGTTTATCACCAGATACAGATCCCACTGTACCTACGACGGTTTCACCATTGGTCGTAAGACCTTCGTCGCGCCGATAAGCCTCGAACTCTCTTCTTAAATCATCCATATCGAGGCGAAGATCTACCAATGTTCGGAATACAAACTCGAGTTCCGGTTTTAGATGCTTTTGAACTTCGCCCGAATGCACAGTTTGATCGATCAAAGCGGGCAATAAGGCTTGCCCTCCACCTGCGCGAACCTCCTCAGGAATATCTTCGGGCCGTATCACGCGTCCTGGAGCTAGAACAACCATGGATTCAACCAGATTCTTGAGTTCTCGTACATTACCTGGCCACGAGTAATCTACGAGAATCTCCATCGCATCTGAGGAGATACCATGGAAGTCACGATCATGCCGATTAGAAGCTTCTAGCACGAATGTTTCTACAAGAATAGGGACATCCGCCTTCCGGTCGCGGAGCGCTGGAAGGGTTATAGAGAGGACATTTAGACGAAAGTAAAGATCTCTTCGGAATCCACCGAGAGATACCAGTCTCCGGAGGTCCTGATTTGTGGCGGCAACGATTCGCACATCAACCTTAATACTCTTCTCACCACCAACTTTATGAAACTCTTGCTGTTCAAGCACCCGGAGAAGTTTGGTCTGCGTTGACAAAGCCATATCACCGATCTCGTCCAGGAATATTGTCCCGCCATTTGATATTTCAAACAGTCCTCGACGGGAAGCAATCGCACCGGTAAAAGCCCCTTTCTCGTGACCAAACAACTCTGATTCCAGCAGTGTATCGGAAAGCGCGGCGACATTAACTGCTATAAAAGGTTCATGCCGACGTGGTGAGAGTGCATGAATTCCTCGTGCGACCAGCTCTTTTCCCGTCCCCGATTCTCCGGTAACAAGCACGGTAGATTCAACCGGGGCGATTTGTACTACTCGTTCAAGCGCTTCGATCATCGCATCCGTCTCACCAACAATACCGGTTAAACGCTGAAGGCGCCGGCGCTCAATGAGACGGCTCCCGAGAAGAATCACGTCACTAATCAATGAAGGACTATCAAATACTTCATCAACATCCTGACTCATCTCTGCGACCAATGGCTGCGAACTGATTATGAAAACAGGTATATGGAGCTTGTCTCGGGCCTGAATAACTAGGGAACTTTGTCCTTGCTCAGCCCCTCCAGTCAGTACGAGTAGAACGGCGCCGTCTTCAGCTGATAGCTCTTCGTCAGGCGTGACTAAGTCAGTGGAATAACCGGAAGACTTGAAACCATCACGCAGAAGACCAGCGGTTGACAGGTCATGGGTCGAAATCAGTACTTGATCCTCATTCACGACAGATCTCCCCGCTCATCGTGAGGCACGCGCTCATTTCTAAGTAACTCTGAGGCGTGAGCAAGCAGCGGTTCAAGCACCGACAAACCATCCTTTACTCCCCCTGGACTCCCGGGAAGGTTCACAATGAGTGTCCGGCCACGGGTTCCACATACACCTCGTGAAAGCACTGAAAAGGGTGTGCTCTCGCCACCTACTCTCCGTATCTCTTCAGCTATCCCAGGAGCCTCACGGTCTAGTACAGCATGTGTCGCTTCAGGGGTGACATCACGCATGGTCAGCCCGGTTCCTCCAGTGGTCACCAGCAGATCGAGATCCAATTCATCCACCCAAGAGATCAATACCCGCGTGATTGCTGGAGTCTCATCAGGAACTACTTCACGCGCTACCACCTGATACTCGTGGGTCGCGCACCATTCCGTGATTAGTGATCCACTGCGATCTTCGCGCTGGCCACTGGCACATCCGTCACTGACGGTCAGAATTCCAATACGCATAGACTAGGGTAATCAACGGCTTTAGCGCCTGATTGAACTGTCTGTATAGAACGGAGGACGCTGCACGTGGACCTCTGCTGCGCGGCCGCGTACATCGATTTGGAGAAGAGTGTCGACCTTGGTCATTTCCGATGGCACGTAACCCAAAGCAATCCCCACACCAAGAGATGGGCTCATGGTACCGCTGGTAATCCGGCCCACAGCCTCGCCGTTCGACAAAATTGGGTACCCAGGCCGTGGGAAAGCCCTTCCTTCGACTCTGATACCAACCAATCGACGGGCTACTCCATTCTCTTTTTGCGCTGCGAGAGCATCCCTGCCCACAAAATCACCTTTATCTAGCTTCGTAATCCACCCGAGTCCGGACTCAAGTGTCGTATGATTTTCATCTAGATCATTACCATATAATGAATAGCCCATCTCAAGTCGCAGTGAATCTCGTGCACCTAATCCTGCTGGTACTAAGCCTTGAGAGGAACCAGCAACGAGGAGCGCACCCCACACGTGCGGAGCATCCTCAGCGGCGGTGTAAAGCTCAAAGCCATCCTCTCCGGTATAACCTGTTCCACTAACTACAGCCGGGACGTTAGCAACCTTTCCTTCAGCGAAGCGGTAGTACTCTATTGAATCGATATCAGGATCAGTAAGAGGCTTCAGAATTTCCCTTGCAGCTGGACCTTGAAGTGCTATAAGAGCGGTTGCCTCTGAAGCATCTTCGAGCACTACGTCAAAAGTGTCTGCGCGGTGCTGAATCCACTCCAGATCCTTTGCCCGATTGGCAGCGTTCACTACGAGCATGAACCGATCAGCAAAACGATAGATCAAGAGATCATCGATAATGCCACCTGATTCGAGACACATGGCAGAGTACTGTGCTTGCCCGATTTCGATTTTCGATGCGTCGTTTACGGTAATGTACTGAACGAGATCCAAAGCTTGTGGGCCTCGGACGATGAACTCACCCATGTGAGAGACATCGAAGAGACCCGCTGTTTCTCTAACTGCGGTATGCTCTGCGATTATGCCAGTTTGGTACTGCACTGGCATTTCAAATCCTGCAAATGGGACGATCTTCCCACCCGCAGCCACATGCCGGTCATAGAGGGGTGTACGCTTCAATGAACTGTTCATCCCAAGAGTTCCAAGAGAATCGCCTTCTGGGCGTGAAGTCGATTTTCCGCCTCGTTAAAGATCCTGGACTGTGTTCCGTCAATGACTGAACTACTCACCTCTTCTCCTCTATGAGCAGGCAAGCAATGGAGAAAAATTGCATCCGGAATTGCTTGCCTCATCAAAGCATCATCAACCGAGAAGCCAGCAAATGCTCCCATCCGTTCTCGAGTCTCCTCTTCCTGTCCCATCGAAGCCCAGACATCTGTCGTCACAACATCCGCCCCCTGAACGGCTTCAAAAGGGTCTCTTGTGAGAAGGATGTCGGCCATTTCCTCGGCACGTTTAAGAATCGAAAGGTCTGGGTCGTAGCCCTCGGGACAAGCCAAACGAACTGAAAATCCTAGTCGGTACGCAGCATTCAACCAAGAGTTTGCCATGTTGTTTCCGTCACCAATCCAAGCGACAGTTCGCTCTGGATAGTCTGGACCAAATTCTTCAGCAACAGTCTGCAAGTCTGCAACCACCTGACAAGGGTGCAACAAATCTGTGAGACCGTTTATTACCGGTACCGAGGAGTGCCGAGTTAGCTCTTCCACTTCTTCGTGGCCAAACGTACGGATCATGATGCCGTCAACGTAGCGCGATAGAACTTTGGCCGTATCGTGAATCGGCTCTCCCCGTCCGATCTGGCTATCACGATCAGAGATGAAAAGCGCATGGCCACCCAACTGAGTCATGCCAACTTCAAATGAAATCCTGGTCCTAGTTGAACTCTTACGGAACACCATTGCCAAACTCTTGCCAGTCAGTTGGCTATGGTCTTCACCCGCTTTCAGTCTACGGGCTCGGTTGAGGAGTTCTGTTAACTCATCAGAGCTAAAGTCCGCGATCGACAAGAAGTCTCGCTTATGCATAACGAAGCTCATAAAACATACCTAAAGGATGTAGCGGCTAAGGTCTTCGTTGGTCGCTACTTTTTCGAGTCGTTCTTGCACAAAGGCCTGGTCAACAAGGATCGACTCTATCCCAGATTCAGGAAGCTTGAATAGCACATCCTCTAGCAAAGTTGTCATCACAGTTTGTAATCGGCGGGCACCGATATTTTCCATGCGCTCGTTCAGTTGCATCGCGATATGTGCGATCTCAGCTACCCCATCATCACTGAACTCAATCGATGATCCCTCTGTCTCGATCATAGCCCGGTACTGCTCCAGAAGAGCATTCTTGGGCTCCTTCAGGATGCGAACAAAGTCTTTTTCAACCAGGGTCTGCAATTCAACTCTAATTGGAAAGCGGCCTTGGAGCTCAGGGATAAGGTCCGATGGTTTTGCCACGTGGAAGGCACCCGCAGCTATAAAAAGGATATGATCTGTTCGTACCAAACCGTACTTGGTCGTGACAGTCGACCCTTCCACAATCGGAAGGAGATCCCGTTGCACCCCTTCGCGACTAACATCTGGGCCCTGGCCGCTGCGCGCGCCTGCAACCTTATCGATCTCATCTAGAAAGACGATACCCATCTCTTCCGCCCTGTAGAGGGCTTCATTCACAACCTCATCCATATCAACGAGCTTGTCGAGCTCGTCTTGGATAAGAATCCGACGTGCTTCTGCAACCGTAACGACTCTACTCTTTGTGCGCTTGGGTAGCATGTCTTGAAGCATCTCAGTGAAACTATGATCGAGTCCATCACCAGCCCCGCCCATCGGGATCATCATCCCCTCTATGTTGGCAGATTGGCTAACCTCAACTTCGATCTCACGTTCATCTAACTTCCCTTCAATGAGAAGCTGCCGAAGCTTTTCACGAGTCCGCTGCCTCCGGTCCTGGACTCCTTCTCCTTCCTCTTCTGAAACTCCTGCTGGTCCTGCAACAAAGATGTGAGGACCCTCTCCATTAGTTTCTTCTGCCTGATCCGGATTCGAGGCTGGTAGCAGGAGATCAAGGATCCGATCATCTACACGCTTTTCAGCGACTTCCTGCATCTCATACTCCCGGTTTGCCCGGACGAGATTTACCGAGATATCCACCAGGTCACGTATCATCGATTCTACGTCGCGTCCGACGTAGCCAACTTCCGTAAATTTAGAGGCTTCTACCTTAAGGAAAGGCGCATTAGCTAGTCGTGCTAATCGTCGAGCAATCTCGGTTTTTCCAACACCGGTTGTACCTATGAGAATCAGGTTACTGGGGGCGATCTCCTGCCTCATCTCATCCTCGACCTGCTGCCGACGCCATCGATTGCGGAGTACTATGGCAACTGCCTTCTTGGCGTCATCTTGGCCAACAATATACTTATCGAGTTCGGATACAATTTGCCTTGGAGTCAGCTCATCAAGCCACATTGAATCCTTGGACTCGTCTTCCACTATTGCGGATGTGGCTTTGTCTTGGTGCTCAAGCACCTTGCTCGTCATACCGTTTCTCCCGCGTCAACACCCAGCTCGTGTACGACGATCTCACTATTCGTGTAAATACAAATCTCCGATGAAATTTCGAGAGCACGCTGAACCACACCCTGTGCATCAAGATCAGAGGAATCCTTGAGGGCACGTGCCGCTGCTAAGGCATAGGAACCACCAGACCCAATAGCTAAAATCCCATCGTCGGGCTCAATGACGTCTCCCGTGCCGCTGACTAGAAACAAGTGATCTTTATCAGCCACTGCCAAGAGAGCATCGAGACGACGCAGATACCGGTCCATTCTCCAGTCCTTTGCCAATTCGACTACTGCCTTGGGCATATTTGCAGGGAAGCGCTCAAGCTTTTCCTCAAGTTTCTCGAACAAAGTGAAGGCATCTGCTACAGCTCCTGCGAACCCAGCTAGAATCGTTCCATCCTTAACTAGCCGGACCTTTCGTGCCCTGCCCTTAACAACTGTGTCACCCATAGTGACTTGCCCATCTCCACCCATAGCTATACGGCCATCCTTCCGAACAGCGAGCACCGTAGTGGCATGAACAGACGGAAGAGTCATAGAAAAGGTCTCCGGATAATACGTTGGATCGGGGATGCTACCCATAAGCGACTACAAGTCTCAATACCCCAATTTGTTACGAGGGGCTAATCTAACTTCAGTAGTGCCAAAATGGCAGACTTAGCGATGCTCTCTACTTACTTCGAGGGTGGGCATCCCTATACACTTTTTGTAAACGCTCTTTAGTTGTATGCGTGTAAATTTGGGTCGTTGAAAGCGACACATGCCCGAGAAGCTCCTTTACCGCAAGAAGATCGGCGCCCGCATCCAATAGATGCGTCGCAAATGAATGACGTAGTGCATGGGAAGAGAGCCCACGGGAGCCCGCCGCCACTTCAAAACACTTGGAAACAACAGCTTGGATCGAACGTCGTGAGAGCCTCCCGCCCCTAGCATTCACAAGGAGTGCATCTTCCACATGGTTTCGAACCTCTCTCCTGCGTGACTCGTACCCGTCGAGTGCTCGGAGGGCAGATTCTGTTACTGGAACTATCCTCTCTTTCCGCCCCTTCCCGACCACTCGAACAAACCTGGACGAGTTATCGATAGACTTCAGATCCAAACTGTGAAGCTCTTCTAGGCGCAAGCCACTACCATAAAGTAGTTCCAATATCAGAAGCGCACGTGTAGCCCCAAGTGTGTTCCTCTCCGCGTTTCGCTCGGCCTCTTCGAACACGAGACGAATGTCCCCTGCAGACAAATGTCCAGGTAGTCGCTTTTCTGCTTTCGGGGGACGAACGGCACTAGTGGGGTCAATATCAATGCTGCCCTCGATATGCAGGAAATTGAAAAACGAACGAGCAGCAGAAAGCTTCCGAGCAATCGTGCGCTTTGAGAGTCCCATTCTGTCCAGCCAGCCTAGAAATCCTCTTAGCGCGAGCCGGTCGACATCCGAATCCGACCATGTCCAGTTCGGCCGGCCGAGGTACTCCGTCAAGAAAAGATCCAACTGACTGAGATCCCGTTGATAAGCTTGCACAGTATTCTTGGATAGTTGACGCTCC
>DLRL01000013.1:3484-9438 GCA_002501085.1 Gemmatimonadales bacterium UBA7889 | reverse complement strand
CATATGGGATTCTGAAGGCATCGTTGACAGTGAGGGTTGGACCGGAGAAATCCGCATTCCATACGTGTCCCTACGCTTCCGTGAAACCCCGGAGCAGACCTGGGGGATTCAGGTAACCAGAGAGGTTAAGCGCACCCGATTCCGCCAATCTTGGGCTCCTCTTACGAAGGATGTCTCAAGTTCTCTGGGACAGAGTGGGCGGCTCGTCGGCCTACAAGAGATTCACCCCCGGCGTTTGGTCGAACTGAACCCAGTCGCGACAGGGATTCGGACAGGGACAAATACCACGGGAACTTTCCTGAAAAGTGACCCAGATGGTGAATTCGGTTTCAATACCCGAATAGGTGTCACGCAGAATATGGTGCTGGATGGCACTTACAATCCGGATTTTTCTCAAATCGAAGCGGATGTTAGCCAGATCACGGTCAATGAGCGGTTTGCACTCTTTTTTCCCGAGAAAAGGCCTTTTTTCCTCAACGGCACAGAAATTTTCAACACACCTCAACGGCTTGTTTACACTAGGCAAATCGTTGACCCAGTCGGTGGCTTAAAACTCACCGGGAAACTCGGGAACCTTAATATCGGTTATATCGGAGCACTGGATGATAGTCCAAGCTCAATTATGGGAGGCAGCGGCAGAGCACGCTTCAATATGCTCCGCGCACGTCGGGATATCGGTACGGGCTCGACAATCGGAGTGCTCTATACCGGGCGGAACATGACCGACGGCTCAGGAGCATTTAATCGCGTGGTATCGGGTGATGCACGCCTCCTATTGGGTGGTCGCTACACCTTAACTACTCAAGTGGCTGGCAGTGTAGATCGCTCGGATATGGACTCGCAATCAACCGGGATTAGTCCACTTGTCATGGCGTCTATTGATCGGTCAGGTCGGGAATTCACTTGGAATGTGACCTTTATAGATATTCACCCGGATTTCAGGGCACGAAGTGGATTCATTACACGGGCAGGTGACACCCAGCTTGATGCCAGGATGACGGTGAACCGATTCGGTCGACCTGGAGCTATCCTCGAGCGAACGTCGATCACTGCTTCCGCCCAAAACTTCTTCGACCACAATGAGTTTTGGAGTGGGTCCGGCTTATTCGAGCACGAACTGAACATCATGCCGAGCTTCACATTCCGGGGTGGGAGAACTCTCACTTTCATGATCAGGAATGGATATTTTCGCTTCCAACCTGAACGTTATGCCAACTATACGACACTAGATGGAGATGGGTCCCAAAGCCCTTTCCTAATACCGGAAGCACTCAAGAACCTGAAGGCATTCATGGTTTTTCCTAGGATAAGGCTGACTAACGAATTTAGCCTTAACGGGAGCTTTATGGCCCGAGAGACAGCCATCTTTGCAGAAGCCTCTCGAGGATTCGAGCTACAGGCACGACCCGAGATTCAGTGGAGCCCAACAGATCGCCTCGAACTCTCGTTGGACCATACATTCTCAAAGATTTCTAGAGTCTCAAGTAAACAGCACACTATGGTTCCAAACGAGATCTATTCGACTGTACACATAACAAATATCAAAGCTCAATACCTCTTCAGTAGGGCTTTAATGGCACGGATGATCCTGCAATATGACCTCGATCAACGTGAAGCACTTAAGGACCCAGCTACTGGTCGCCAACTGACTATCTTCGGCCAGGCTCAAGCGGCCAGCTCGACCGGAGAGTTCCAGGGACAATTTTTGCTTCAATATGAGCCTTCCCCCGGAACCATATTCTATATCGGCTTTAGTCGACTCATGGAGGGCGAGAGAAGCTATCGGGTTTCAACGATGAACCCAGTTGAAGAAGGACTCTTTCTTAAACTGAGCTACCTCTTCCGGATATGAGTCAGCCCTGCTATATGATGCGACCCGCTATTTGAAGTATACCTTAGGGTAATAGTTTCATTTTGATCTTCGACGGTACGGATCCTTGATCAGTACCCTTCCGCTTTCCCAGAGCTAAGATGGCTAATTCTCAGGCACGAACAGCCCGCCGAACTCATCTCTTTACTGAGTCCGTCATCCGTGAGATGACACGAGTGGCAGGCGAACACGATGCTATTAATCTCGCTCAAGGCTTTCCTGATTTCTCCGCACCAGAACTTCTTAAGGAAGCCGCATGTGCTGCGATCCGTGCCGACATCAACCAGTATGCGATCACTTGGGGGACGGTAAATCTTCGACAAGCGCTCGCAGAGAAGTACGCCGAGCGCTATGGCATGGAGGTTAATACCGAGCAAGAGATGACTGTGACATGCGGCGCCACTGAAGCCATGGCGGCTGTGATGCTTTCTATCATCGAACCCGGTGATGAGGTGATCATCTTAGAGCCTTTTTATGAAAATTATGGACCCGATGCAGTTCTATCAGATGCCACCCCAGTTTTCCTCACATTAGAGGCTCCAGCATACCGCCTTGAGAAAGATCACTTAGAGGCCGTCATCACCAATCGAACTCGGGCTATCGTGGTCAACACACCTAATAATCCGACAGGCAGAGTCTTCGATCGCGAAGAGCTTCAAATGATCGCTGACCTTTGTCTCCAATATGACATCTTAGCAATCACCGATGAAATCTACGAACACATTTATTACGAGGGAGAACATCACGTTCTGGCTACCTTCGATGGAATGCGGGACCGGACCATAATCATAAGTGGTCTCTCAAAAACCTTCAGTGTGACCGGATGGCGAATAGGTACAATCATCGCCCCACCTGATCTGACTGATGCCATCCGCAAAGTGCATGATTTTCTAACGGTCGGTGCGCCAGCACCTCTACAAGAAGCATGCGCCGTTGGTATCCGCGAACTGGGACAAAGTTACTACGATGGCCTGAAAATAGATTATCGGGAACGACGGGACGTCTTCCTCTCAGCACTCAGGGATTCCGGGTTTAAGTTTAGTACACCAGAAGGTGCGTATTATGTGCTCGCAGACTTCAGTGCTCTTTCCTCAGAAGATGACACGACTTTCTCTAAGATGCTCGCTAAAGATGGAGGTGTAGCTCCCGTACCTGGTTCCAGCTTCTTCAGTGTGCCTGAACGGGGGCGTTCCGTTGTACGGTTCGCATTCTGCAAGACAATCAAGACACTTGAAGCCGCCGGTGAGCGCCTCCGTGAGTTCGCGTCAGCTAGGCACAGCTAAAAAACCTGATTCCTGACCTCTCTTGTCTGAGTCCAAGATTCGCCCAGACCAAAGTAAGCACAAAGAAGTAGTAGGTCTGATCAAGCTGTTCGGGTTTCCTCCCACACAATGTGTGGTCTCCCTTCTGCCTAGGACGAGAGGATGGCGCATGGGAGGCGCTGTAAGAATTCTAGTTCTGCTCTCAGTCATAGCGAGCTTCGCCATCTTCATTCCTCCGCACGGTGTATGGACAATCGGTGCACTTACGGGGGGATTGATTCTCGCACGCAGACGCTGGTTAGAGCGTTTTACACTTCACTCCGTTAGCGGTAGCTGTCCTAAGTGCAAGATCATGCTATCCGTGAAATCAGGCCCTCTAAGAGACCCTCACCCTATAGCATGTGATGGATGCCACCATACGGGTTCCCTAGAGCTGCCTCATCTTGGGCTTAGTGAGACCAACAGCGAATGAGGGGCCCCTTTGGTCCAGGAGTGACAATCCTAGGAAGTGCTGCAGTTGTTCTCATCTCATTTCTATTTATTGGAGTACTTCTACCTGGCACCTGGAGTGCGGAAGCATCAGCACGCTTGCCGGCATCCCCTGAAGGCACGTTTCTACATCTGGATTCTCCTTCAGACTGGAGTCAATGGACAATCTGGCCCGATAGTGGTGTGCAGATGATGGGACCACCAAGTGGGGCTGGATCAGGCTTTACTTGGGATGATCCAGAGCTAGGGACCGGGGCATTCACGATCATAGAAGCTCAAGCAGCAAAAGTGATTCGATATCAAGTCCAAATGCAGGGTGGCGCAATGCATATCGAAGGAGTGCTCGAACTGAGTCCCGAACAGGGGGATACCAGAATTATCTGGCGAGAATCTGGTGATCTCGGCGCAAACCCTTTGATGGGTTACTGGGCCCTCTTTATGGACAGAGTTCAAAGCGCAGAGTTGGAAAAGAGCTTGGATCGATTACTTCAGCTCTTGCAAGGTCCTACTGATTCTACTGATTCCGAGCCCAATCAATGAGGTCTCGATTACTTGAAGTCTTTCTCATCGCTCCAAGCAACTCTTGCATTCCATCTGATGAGCTAGACCCAGAGAGCTGACGCCTCATGGCATGCGACAGCCAGAGAGCATCAGCATCCAGAAGCAGCTCCTCTTTCCGCGTAGCTGACGCTGGGATGTCAATCGCCGGATAGATCCTCCGATCCGCTAATTCTCGAGACAGTACAAGTTCACTATTCCCGGTGCCCTTGAACTCTTCGAAAATGACTTGATCCATCCGAGAGCCAGTATCAACCAATGCGGTAGCAATGATGGTAAGAGAGCCACCCCCTTGAGTTGGATCGATTTTTCGTGCACTCCCCAAGAAGCGTTTCGGCTTCTCTAGCGAGTTCGAATCGAGACCACCAGAGAGTGTGCGGCCGCTGCCTGATTTGACCGAGTTATAAGCACGCGCCATACGAGTAATCGAGTCAAGGATGATGACGACGTCCTCTCCCTGCTCTACACGTCTGCGTGCACGCTCGAGTGTTATCTCAGCGACTTGGCAGTGTCGTTCAGCTGGGCGATCAAAAGTTGAAGCGATCACCTCACCAAATCCGCACTGCTCCATCTCTGTGACCTCCTCAGGTCTCTCGTCCACCAAAAGAATAAGGAGATGACATTCTGGATTATTTTTTACAATGCCCTCAGCCACTGCCTGAAGCACCATCGTTTTCCCAGCCTTGGCCGGTGCAACGATCATCGCCCTTTGACCCTTACCGAACGGACAAATCAGATCAATGACTCGATTGGTGTACTCTGGCTGTCCAAGGAATTCCCTTCCGCACTCAAGAACAAGTTGGTCGTCAGGGTGCATCGCGCTTAACTGCTGAAAGTCAGGCCGTCTTGTTGCTTCGTCAGCAGGATGGTCATTGACCCGAGCAAGGTGTGCTAATGGAGGGCTTTTCCCTGGCCGCGCAATGCGACCAACGATTCCAACCAATTCATCACCAGTACGCAGGCCATACCGCTGGATCATTCGTGATCCGACGTAAATATCATCATTGCCCGGAGTGTATCCAGATTCCCTCCGGCGCACGAAACCTGACCCGCTACCCAGTACTTCAAGGATTCCTAGAGGACGTGATTCTGCTTCAAGCTGTTCGGGATCATCTGGGAGTTGGGCCTTAAGCTCTTCTTCACTGTAATGGTGCTGGCTTTGCCCGCGAGGTTTACGACGACGACGCCCGCGACGACGCCGGCGCCGGCGTGGGTGTCCTTGCCCACTGTTACCCTGTCGATTCTGTGGTCTCTGTTTAGCCTCAGGGGCTTTTGACTGAGCCTCTGGTGCAGCCTGAGTTTCTGACTCAGCTGCACCTTCACTGTCGGCCGGTGACTGGGCTGGAGCCTCAGGGGCTTCTGACTGAGCCTCTGGTGCAGCCTGAGTTTCTGGCTCAGCGAAGCCGTCTAATGTCGGTTGAACTTCTGATGGTTCTGACACGTCTGAATCCATTTGTACGTTACCTGGCGCTTCTTGAGAGCAATTCCCCTCACAAACGCCTTCGGTGGGAACCCCGAATTAATCAGGAGTTGTGGACCGGTCCTCTTCAGGTGGCCAGGAGGCCACACTGGTACCGACGCATACCGCATCGGTCGGACAGAACAAATCTTTTACGAATAATGCATTCGATCAAGTGTTATACACACAATTATTCCGTAATGAGTACCCTGGGCTGAGGATCGACCAAGCCCTTAACACATCCTATAGATCCGGAGACATAGGTGTCCTCTTGGTACTCCAAATGTCCAATATATCGGACATAAATCCATGTGCT
>DLRL01000013.1:0-3098 GCA_002501085.1 Gemmatimonadales bacterium UBA7889 | reverse complement strand
AATATTGGCAGCCTGGTATAGCACGTGCATTTTACGGTAGTAGTGCCAACCTTTGAGGGAGAATGGAGGTGCCTGCTAGAGTTCGAGCCAGCGCTGTTTTAGTCTTCTTAATTGGGCTACTTGTGATCGGAGTAGAAGCCCAGAGCGGAGTGTCATTCACCGTCGCCGCCAGTCCAATTGTCAGCAATTCAGTGTTCAGCGGCTTTTCACTGCAAGTATTGCCACACACTTCCTCTGGCTATGTCCGAATGGGTTCGGCCTTCCGCACACCCTTTGGCGAATTCGGATATGGCATCTATTTCGGATCCAGGGGCAACCACCCGACTCGGTATTTCAGCCCGGGATATTCCCCCTGCTGGGATTATAGATGGGATCCTTTGGGGGGCCTTTTCAATCACTGGCTCTGGGGCTGTGATTTTTTTTCTGGCCTAGCGTACCGGTCAACCTATCACCCCTGGGATCGCTTCTTAGTATGGAACTCTTATCATCCAAGGCCTCCACGCCACGCATTTACATATTGGAGGGATCCGTTCATACCACCGTGGGGACCCCATTGGACCCAAGATCCGTGGGCACCATTCTGGGACGGATACTGGGATGAGCCGGGCTTCGGAAGTAATTCCCCTGCTTCCTATCCAACCGTCCCTGACGCTAAACCTGAGCGCCCCAGTCGAACAGCCACACGTCGTCCATCCTCACGAGTAGGCTCGCCCAGGGGGTACGGAGACGGTACAGCAAGACCTCCAGGTCGCTCCGCCGTTCCACGGAACTCAAGCCCTCCGAGTAGGTGGCCAGCAATCCCAGTCTTGGATTCCCAAGATCCTGAAGAACCGAAAGCAAAATCTAGGGCCAGGGGACTTAGACCCCCACCATCTGACCTTTTAGGTCCTCCCTCAGACCACCCTTCCCTTGATCCGCGAAGAGCAGGCAGAGCGTCGAGGGGAATTACCCCTAGAACCTCTCGGCCATCAGACCGTCTTCGGGGAGGTGCGGTCCCAGACTCGAAAACCAAACCAAGGGTGGAGCCTAAGAGCCGTAACCGGTCCCCTTACCCTAGCTTTAACCGGAACCCAGCAGACGGAAACGGGATCTCCAATAATCCTTCACTCGGTAGAAGGCGTTCACCGAAGGCTCAACTTCGGCCTGAAGTTTCTCCACGAACTCCTCAAACCAAACCTGCATCCAATCGTGCGCCCAGGGCCGCCCCTTCCCCATCCAGGGCACCGAGAGCTCAGGCAAGACCAAGAACATCTCCAAAAGCGAGCCCAAAACCGCCCCCTCAGCCATCCCGTCCCTCTTCTATAGCAAGGCGAGCGCGACGCCCTGGAAACTGAAGAACGCTAATACGATCTCAGAGTACCTGCCTGAACTACCGCATCACAGGGGTTCCCCCCAATCCAGTAGGAAAGTTCGGATGGGTGAGCTATATCCCAGACCACCAGATCGGCACAGGAGCCCACTCTCAAGACCCCTCGATCACCAGACATTCCAAGAACTTTGGCGGCATTGCGGGTCATACCGCATAGCGCCTCTTCTGGGCTAAGTCCAAACAAGACACAAGCCATGTTCATGGCAGTGAGCGGTGAGTTGATCGGAGATGACCCCGGATTCAAGTCGGTAGCGATGGCGATTGGAACGCCATGCAAGCGTAAGGCATCAACTGGAGGCACCTGCTCTTCACCCAGAAAATAAAAAGCACCTGGTAATAACACAGCACTCGTTCCAGAGTTTGCCATCGCCTGGATTCCAGCCTCCGAAGCGTACTCAAGGTGGTCTGCTGACACGGCTCCGACTCGTGCCGCTAAAGCTGCCCCCCCGGAGTCCGATAGCTGATCTGCGTGCAGTCTAATCGGAAGGCCGTGCTGAGTCCCGACTGCGAATACTCTTTCACATTCTTCCGGAGTGAACGCGATTCCCTCACAAAAAGCATCAATCCCGTCAGCCAACCCCTCGTCTATCAGTTTCGGGATCACGGTTTCACAGACGAGGTCAATGTATCCCGAACGATCACCCGTGTACTCGGGAGCAAGAGCATGGGCTCCAAGAAATGTTGTCCGAACCGTCACTGGGTGTTCTACACCTAGATCTCTCGCTACACGCAGCATGCGCAACTCTGTCTCAACATCGAGACCGTAGCCTGATTTCACTTCAACCGTTGTTACACCGAACGACCCCAACGTGCTAAGTCTCTTTGAAGCACCCGAAAAAAGTTCTTCATTTGTCGCTGCGCGTGTGGCTGTAACAGTTGAAGCTATACCTCCTCCTCCACGAGCGATCTCTTCATAACTAGTGCCCTGAAGTCTCATTTCGAACTCTCGGGCTCGATTGCCAGCAAATACCAAATGAGTGTGACAGTCGATCAGTCCGGGAGTAACCCAGCGCCCTTTGGCATCCAGAATGTTCGCTGCACCTTCCCTCAGCTCTGAAGAGAGTTCGGACATAGCCCCAATCCACTCGATTCGATCTCCTGAAATCGCTGCCGCACCATCGGTAATTTCCCCATACGGCAAAGTATTTCGCTCGCGTTCATCCATCGTAGCGAGCATAGCATTTTCTATTAGTAGATCGCAGGAGACCACATCAACCCTCCATTGGCGCTAACTTGCGATCTCAATCTACACTCGATGCCTATGACCGACCTATTTTTTAACTCTGCGTTCCTATCCTCCGGGTGGCAAACCTCCGTCAGGATTGCTGTCTCCGAGGATGGTTGGATCAAGGAGATCACGTCCGGAGCATCCTCCGCTGGGTGCGAGAGCGTGCCCGGCATCGCTGTGCCAGGAGTGCCCAATCTTCACTCACATGCATTTCAGCGTGCGATGGCCGGGTTAGCGGAACGAGGCAGTTCCAACACTGACACATTTTGGTCTTGGCGAGAACGCATGTACGCATTCTTGGAACGCTTGTCTCCGGAAGATGTGGAAGCGATCGCCTCCCAGTTGTATGTGGAACTGCTTCGCCATGGCTTCACTTCAGTGACCGAATTTCACTATCTCCGAAATCACATCGATGGCAGCCGCTATGAAGATCCGGTGGAGATGGGCCGACGAATCCTGAGTGCCGCTAATCAAGCAGGTATCGGTACGACACTCCTCCCT
>DLRL01000068.1 GCA_002501085.1 Gemmatimonadales bacterium UBA7889 | reverse complement strand
CCAGGCAATGCAAGGGTTCGCCACTGCCACGGGCATGCAGCATTAATCACTAGAGTGAGCACTTACAATTGTGCCCCCTCCTATTAAGCAGCGATTTTCTTGATCAAAAAGTACCGCTGATTGACCGGGTGTTACCGCTGCCTGGGCTTCTTTAAGTCTTAGAACAATTTGATTTTTCTCATGACTCACTCGCGCTAGGACAGTTGGAGCTCGATATCTCAACTGCACCAAGGTCTCTGTACCATCCTCAATGGGTTCTCCCAGCCAGTTGAGTCCACTGATAATTACAATGTCATCAAACAGTTCAGCACGAGTACCCACGACAACCTCTTTGGTATCCGGAATAATGCTCAGGACGAACATCGGTTCCGGAGACCCTCCGCCAAGTCCTTTTCTTTGGCCGATGGTGAAGCCGGCATAGCCATTATGTTCTCCGATGATCTCTCCAGACTTGCGTACTAGATACCCGGTTTGCAGAGCGGGGTGTGGTTCTCCTAGGCGCTCTCGAAGGAGATCTCGATAATCACCAGTAGGAACGAAGCAGATCTCTTGTGACTCGGGCTTGTTCGCGTTCACGAGTCCTTGAACTTGAGCATGATCGCGCACCTGTTCCTTCGTAAGGTTGCCCACAGGGAATAACAGGCTTTTTAGCATGGTGTGAGGGAGGGCCCATAAAAAATACGATTGATCTTTCTGTGCGTCGTGACCTCTCAGGATTTTTGATTGGGAGTGGGTGTGCTCGATCTGTACGTAGTGGCCGGAGGCGATAACGTCACAACCTAGAGAGCGGCCCCGGGACAAAAGATCTCGAAATTTGGTGTATCCATTACATCTCACGCATGGGTTTGGTGTTTTCCCTTGAGCGTATTGGGTTACGAAGTCATCAATCACATCACGATCAAACGCGTCTTCGACATCGAAAACGTAATGGGGAATCCCGAGTGCGGCGGCGACTCGTTTGGCGTCACTTATTCCATCGAGTCCACAGCATGTTTTAGAGTGATCAGGAGTCTCGGAGTAGCAGAAGGTTTTCATTGTGACACCCACTACCTCGTGGCCTTGTTCCACAAGAAGTGCTGCCGCCACAGATGAATCTACTCCACCGGACATAGCCACTAAGATCCTGCTCACGATGCTGCCCCCAGCTTCCGAAGTCGTGTAACGATTCTGGTGAGCTTGATTATGGTCTGTTCGATCTCCTGCTCAGTGGTTTCGCAGCCGAGTGAAAATCGAACGGTCGCCGTAGAAGTTTCCTCTCCGTATAAGGCTGTGATCACATGACTGGTCTGTGTACTTCCACTCTCACAGGCTGAACCACCAGATGCTGCTATACCTTCGACGTCGAGGGCAGCGAGGAGATCTTCTCTATCAATGTCATCAATAGCAATACTTGAAATATGTGAGGCGCGGTTTGCATTTTGCACGTTAATACGGAGCCCAGGGATGATTTCTAAAAGACTTCTTTCAAGAACAGAGCGGAGCGCTGTAAGTCGTTTGCACAATTGCTGTTGTTCCTCAACGGCAAGCTGTAACGAGCAAGCGAAACCCACTGCACCTGCAACGTCTTCAGTCCCAGCTCGGAGTGTTTGTTCCTGCCCACCACCGTGCACGAGGGGTACTAAATCCACACCAGAACGAACGAAAAGTATCCCTGTACTTTTTGGACCGTATATCTTGTGCCCTGAGGCTGTCAGTAGGTGAACCGAAGACTCTCTGACGTTTACCGGTATCTTCCCGACAGCTTGGACAGCATCCGTGTGAATAGTGCCACCCAGTTCATTGACGAGGCTTGATATTTCAGGAACTGGAAAGACCAATCCCGTCTCGTTATTCACCCACATCAGTGAAACGACTGTAGGTCCAGATTCCAGTGCCAACCTGATGGGCTCTTGGTCGAGTATCCCGTCTTGTGAAACCGAGAGTGTGACTAGGTCTATGCCTTGTTGCTCTGTGACGAGTTTGGCCGGATCTAGAACTGCACTATGCTCGATTACACTCACCACTAATGTGAGCCGTTTTTCATGAGTTGTCATAAACCCGCAGCAACCAAGAATTGCAAGATTGTCGGATTCAGTTCCTCCACGGGTGAAGTAAATTTCTCGGGAGTGCGCGCCGAGTGCTTCAGCTACGGTAGCCCTTGCGTCCTCAAGAGCCGCAGATGCCTCTCGCCCCCATCTGTGAAGGCTTGAAGGATTCCCGAAGGATTCAGAGAGGTATGGCTCCATTGCCTCACGAACCTCATGTCGGATGGGGGTCGTTGCGGCATGGTCGAGGTAAACCGCCTTCATAAAATCGTACTCGACTCCGGTCTCGTGTTGCTACGGAGGACGCGGCTCGTAAGTTAACTGCCCTCCGGTCCGGGCCCTACTCCCTAATTAACTAACACTGAAGATGCAGATTGCTCCACCATTTCCTGACGGACGCCCGACATGTTTCCGTTCGACTGTTCATGGCACCATTTTTGCTGGACGTGACCGGTATATCGATGCGGTTAAGGATGGAGATATGCTCCAACTCATTGCTGATCCCCCAGTACAAACTGAACCGGAAGTTTGGGTGCATCTCGACTCTGGGGATCCAATCGGACACCTTCCAGCTGAGATTGGATGCTGGCTATGGCCATGGATGCTCAGCGGGGGTGTTGCAGAGGCTCGCGTTCTACGAGTGGGCGACGCAAAGGTGCCATCATGGCGTCGTGTCGTTCTTGAGATTGTTTGTAGGATATAGAATAGAAATAAGGTGGGTGGCTAGAAAGTTGATACACTCAACTTTGTAAGATCCTCCACCTCGAGTGCCTCTGAGATTCGGAAGGGCTCACCGTATGGTACGCGAATGAGTGATCCGTAATGGGCCAGCTGCATGCGGATTTGCTCTTTCAACGGCCGTTCCCCGCCTGGTAAGATCTCTCCGCCCTTTGTTGCTCCATCGAACTGGGAGCTGTATGCAGATATCGCTTCGAGTTTTCTATCTACGTGGTCTGTTATATCTACCACGAAATCCGGAGGCGATGCGTCTTCACGAAATGCGGTTGCGTAGATCAGTTTTATCGGCCGAAACGGCTTCCCTTCGATATTAAGTTTCTTGAGAGCGCTCAGAAAACAGGCATCTCTCACGAGTTCGGCTGCAATACGGTGGTCAGGGTGGCGCCCGACCGGCCAATGAGTGATCACAGTTCTAGGCCGAAGGGCCCGTAGATGCTCGACTAGGAGATGACGGGACTCCCGGTTGTTCTCAAGATCGGCGTCTGGCAGACCTAAGCAGCGGCGTTCCACAAGCCCCATAATTTCAGCGGCGTGGTCCGCTTCTTTTCCTCGAATTGTGGCTGATCCGGAGCTTCCCATTTCACCTGCTGTAAGGTCAATAACTCCCACCCGGTGAGCTTGGCGAGCGCTCTTGATCAGGGCACCTCCACAGAGGAGTTCCGCATCATCCGGATGTGCCATGACTGCAAGCACATCGAGCGGCTCTCGCAACGTTTGTATCTCGCTGTTTTCAGTCACTCGAAACGGAGCGCTGTGATTGGCGATAGCCGACTCGCACGGATCGCCGGTAGGAGGCCGAAGAGCATGCCTGTGAGTAATGCCATACCGAGTGCGATACCCACAGCCCACACCGGAATCTTTGCGGGAAGCGGAGTCCAGGTAGCGATACCAGTTGCGAGGACCCAACCCATGAGCATACCAACAGCGGCGCCCATAGCTGTTAAAGCTGATGCCTCAACGAGGAATTGCCACAGGATCTCTCTTCTCGTTGCTCCTACCGCTTTTCGGACACCGATTTCTCTGGTTCGCTCTGTGACACTGATGAGCATGATCCCGATAACTCCAACTCCGCCCACAAGCAGGCCAGCTGATGAGAGTGCAAACATGACCAAGAAGAAGACTGCAGTCAGTTGATTAAAGAGATCAAGGATTTGAGCAGAACCAAGCACGGCAAAATTATTGTCGTCCCTCGGCCCAAGGCCTCTCATCCCTCTAATTGTTGCGATCACCTCATCCTGGGCACGTTCCACTGCAATGGAATCTATTGGCACAATCATGATTTGTGCTTGAGATGTTGATTGGCGCAACCTCCGATTGGCGGCTGTCCACGGAAAGATAGCCCAGTGCTCGATCGCATTACTAAAAACATTAGGCTCGGTCTCAAAGACACCAATTACTGAAAACGGCTCTTGTGTTCCGCGCCACCGGTTCAGCATTCGTACGCGCTTACCGATCGGATCACGTTGGCCAAAAAGTTCTGTAGCCAATTCAGCGGACAGCACCACAACAGATCGGTTCTGATCTACCTCTGCAGGGGTGAAGTCCCTACCGGCGATGAAGTCGCCAAGTGTGTACTTCGGCCACCCGGAAGAGTATCCCGTCGACTGTACGCCACGTACCTGATGGCTCTCAAAGGACATGTCAGTAGAAAAATTAAATGTGTAGAGTGCTTCATCAACCGTTGGGAGATTCATTAGGGCACGAGCTTCTTCAGGTTCAATCTCAGGCTTGTTCCACCATGGAGGCCGACCGTTTCCTACATCAGAAATTCGCACTGCTGTGAAATCGAAGCGGGTAACCATGAAATTATTGGGGCCGCTAGCCTCGAAAGCTTCCATGACACTAGTCCGGATCCCCGTAATGACAGCGGCCAGGGCTACGACTACCGACACACCTACTGCGACCCCAAGAATCGTGAGTGCGGAACGAATAACGTTAGTACGTATGGCCTCAAAGGCTATCTTCAGGCCCTCATTAAGGGCAGCTAATCTCGATGCTCCCTCTTGCGGCCTGAGATTACTCATACCG
>DLRL01000057.1 GCA_002501085.1 Gemmatimonadales bacterium UBA7889 | reverse complement strand
TACATTACGGAAACACTTATGGTGAAGGACCATCCGATGAAGAAGTGCCCAAGAGTCCTTAGGGTCGCATCTTGCCTTTCGACGATTGTCGTCGCCGGAGGCTGCGTGAGTGCTACGTTCGTACCGACCCGAAGTGCGCCGTATCCGTCCAAGGGCATGTACTGCGAGATCGAGGTCATAAGTTCTGGGGTTCCAGAAGGTAAAGGGTATGAAGAGCTAGGTATCGTGGAAGCGGAGGGAAGCGCGTGGAAGTCAGATTTGGAAGACTTATTACCTAAGATGATGGAAGAGGGGTGCTTGGCTGGAGGAGACGCTCTCATCATTCTTTCGAGTGACACGTACTCAGAGGGAAGGGACGGAATTCCAGTCCAACGGATCTCCGCCACCGTGATTCGATGGACGACGGAGTAGCGGCACCTCTGAAAAATAGATTTGGTAGCTGGGTCGGATCACCTTTTCCGATTGCTCCCTTATTCCTACTTGCCTCATGTGGCGGGGATGTGACCGGTCCGATAGACCCAGGCAGCGACCCCAACTTCACCATCGTTGCGCATTCGGATCAGGGTTTCACAGAGACTAATCGAAAGGTGGAGGTTTTCGGAGTACCCATCTACGCGTATGCCACGGTAGAGGACGTGAAGCTACTACACGCCGCTAACATCATGGCTCAGTATTTGGACAATAATGAAGATGGTATTGTCGATAATTCAACTTTGCTGAGTGCTCTGATATCTAACAACGCAGCGCTATACATGTGGAAGCAAGAGAGGCAGGCAGGATCAATTAATGCCCAGGATCTAGGTGCAGATGAGTCAATTCCTGCTTGGCATACCAACGGGCACACAGGCCGATTCGACGCTGCCCTGGAAGAAATTTGGCATGTAATCACACACTCTGGGTTTGCCAACGCCTATCCAACTGCCTTGAGCGAAGAGGCTGGTACATCTCTGACCAACGCTATGGACATTGCGAGAGGTGGACACTTCCAGTCGATTCCAAGCCCTTATCCGGGAGGAGCGTGGTACACTTATGACGACCAAACCTGTGATTATGGCTGTATGGCCGGTGAGTACATCTACTGGGCGATGACTTCAGTCTTGGGGGCACAGGAGAATCGCGCAGGAGAGATCCAGCAGGAATGGAAGCTGAATACTGAAGCCAAAGTGCGGCAGACCGACACGGCCGTATATGAATTATTGACTGATCCCGAATATATGTTTCCGACTACATTGCCAGACGGGACATACAGGAGATGATGATGGGAGTAGATCGTGAAAACCAGATAACTGCATATAAGAGAGTTTTAGCTTATGTGGAATATCTGGAAGACGAGTTAGATAAAGTAAAACCCAAGGTCGAGCTACTTCCCGCTCATATATGCTTCTTTGAAGACCTTGAGTATCTCCGCTTAGAGGTAGCAAGATTGGAAGAGCTAGAAATAAAAAAAGGCGACGACGATTAGTGGTCTGGGTCCCTCCCGGTACCCCTGTCCCCTTCTCAATAACAGCTCCTTCTAGCGCACCTACTGACTACGAGCGATAGTCTATACGAATCGATCGTCACGTCGCATCGGCGGCGTCATTTTGCAGAGCCGGGGCAGCGTTCCCGGCGTTAGCTTCTCGGAGGTTCCATGGCAAAGTTCCGCGCTCTCGTTCTGTCACTCGCCGCAACCGCGGTCCTGGTGTCGCCCGGACTCGCCCAGTCCGGCTCATTCGGTAACTCGCTCGTCATCGACGGCGACGCGCTAATAATCGGTGAGCCGAACAACAGCTTCCGTCCTGGCATGGTATATGTGTACCGTAAGAGCGAGGGCGATTGGATCGAGTCAGCCCGACTGACCGCACCAGGTGCGGAGCGAGCCGACGGATTCGGCGCGGTGCTCGCGCTTAGCGGCAGCACACTCTTCGTAGCCACGAGAGGAGGCAGTCTTTACACCTACGAGCGGTCCGGCGCGACATGGGCGTTCTCTAGCACGCTTACCGCAGAGGACCTCGTTGGCCTAGATGCTCAATGTAACTACAACGGTTACTGCGGCGTCGACTACGGCATCTCCCTCTCGGCGGATAAGGATTGGCTCTTAGTAGGACAGGCCCGGACGGCGACCGACGCGAGTCGCATGCGAACACGGCAGCGACGCGACGGCGAGAGCGTCCCGCTACCGCCGCCGGGTACGGTGTACGCGTTCCAGCGTGGCCCCGATGGCCGATGGACCGAACGGCAGCGCATCGAATCGCCTGTCGCGGCTCCGGGGGATGCCTTCGGCGCGGCGGTCTCGATTGTTGGCGATCGGTTGCTCGTGGGTGCACCCAAGGCAGCCAGGAACGGAGGCTCGCTTGAGGGAGCGGGGCGCGTGTTCGAATACCGCCTCATGGATGGTTTATGGCGGGAGGGAGCAGAACTCACGGTCGCTGGTGAGGCGGAGGCATTGTTCGGGGCCACAATCGTGTCGAGTGATGGGCGCGCCGTGATCGGGGCCCCCTTAAGTGGTTTGGGCTTCGGTGCAGCTTTTATCTTCAACCTAGACGCCACAACAGGTACGTGGTCCGAACGCGCCCGGCTCGACGCACCCGAAGCCCTCGAGGGTGACGTGTTTGGTGGCTCCGTGGCGCTGGATGGCGATGACGTCTGGGTGGGAGCGCCCGTCGTGCGGGGACTGGAGACCGGGATGGCCTTCGTCTTCTCGGATGGGATGGTAACCGACATGCGCTTCACAGAAGAAGAAACGAACACGGAAGATTCGTTCGGCCACAGAATCGTAGCGGGCGGGGGTATTGCGGCAGTGACGGCCTCAGGGCTCGACCATCAGGCCGGCGGCGTGTTCGTCTACGAACGTGACGACAATGGAACGTGGCGGCAGGGAGACGTTCTCCTGAGCGCGCCTGATGCTCTGGGTGCCGTCTTCGGTGAGGAGCGCCGGTGCACGGAAGGGACTGTGGAGTCCTTCGACTGCAACGACATCGAACTGCTAGCCTACATCCCGATCTCGTTGCTGACCGCCCCTGAAGCAGCGCGCGGAATCAGAGCGAATGACAACTGGGGCTGGACCGACTCCGAGGCCGGGCGCGAATACGCTCTCGTGGGAAGAAACGACGGTACGTCGTTCATCGACATCACGGACCCGACGAACCCCGTGCTCATCGGCGACCTCCCGAAGACCTTGAACACGCCACGCTCACAGCTGTGGCGAGATATCAAGACCTACAGGGACCACGCCTTCATCGTCGCGGACGGAGCAGGCGCACACGGCATGCAGGTTTTCGATCTCACCCGTCTCCGAGACGTTGCGGATCCCCCAGTCGTCTTTGATCCAGACCTCCTTTATAGAGGCGACGGACTCAATGTGGTTGAGAGCAGCCACAATATCATCATCAATGAAGAGACCGGTTTCGCGTACCTGACTAGTCGAGGCTGTGCCGGTATGCACATGGTCGACATCAGTGAGCCGATGGAGCCTACCTTTGTCGGCTGTTCGGAGCCGGGGGGCACACACGACGCCCAATGCATCGTCTACCGCGGTCCGGATGAATCTTATCGCGGTCAGGAGATCTGCCTGAGGATGTCTGGGAATCGGTTCCAGATCTCGGACGTGACCGATAAGTCGAATCCGGTCGAGTTGTCGACCGCGTCACATCCCAATCCGGCTTACATGCACCAGGGATGGGTGACCGAGGATCATCGGTATTTCATCATGGATGACGAGAGCGACGTGATCGCCGGCAACGTTGAGACGACACGCACCCTGGTCTGGGAACTCGATGACCTCGAAGATCCCATCCTAGTGAAAGAATTCTTTGGATCACTGCCAGCGAGTGCGCATAATCTGTACGTGAAGGGAGACTTCACTTATCAGGCCAACTACAGGTACGGGCTCCATATCCTCGATATCTCGGATCCCTTGAACCCGGTTGAGGTCGGCATGTTTGATACGTCTCCATTCGGGACGGGGCCGGGATTTGGTGGAGCGTGGAGCACATACCCATTCTTCGACAGCGGCACGATTCTCGTGACCAGCATGCAAGAGGGTCTATTCATGCTCAAGAAGAGGGTCCGTCCGGTGTCGTAGGACACACACACCCTTCTAGCAGAAGTGTGTCCTAGCTCCTCACAGAGCGCTGACACCCGCACGGTGTGTTCTAGTCGTGCGTCTGAAGGCGATTGTAGCCAAGAGGCCCACGATACCAAAGGCTGCCACCGACGCGAACACGTGTTGGTGGCCCAGAACACCCGGCGAGCTGTCGAGTAGCACGCCCATGAGTGGGCCCATGAAAACATCCGGGGTGAATCCCACGAAGGACACCACACCGATTGCACTCCCAGTGAACGTCAGGGGCACTGCGCCCTCTGCCAGTAGCGCGAAGTAGATGCCTCGGATCGCGTAGATGCCAACGCTGGTTGCGACGATCGTCGTGATCAGCATCCAGGCGACCCCCGGGACGACCGCACCCGACGCAATCAAGAGGCTCCCCGCAACGAGGATAGAAAAGCCCCATGCGATGACCCTTGATGAATCGATGCGGTCTCCGAGATAGCCAGCCGCAACGGCCACGATCGCGCGAATCCAAAACGACAGCGTCCCAATCCCCGAAGCGGCCACCTCGTCGAAATCAAGCACATCGTGGGCGAGGAGTGAGAAGTCGTCCGTTGCCTTGTAGCCGACGTAAGCGCACACGACGATAACGGCTTGAAGCCACACGGCGGGCATCCGGCATACCCCGAGGATGCCATTGAGCGAGAGCTTCTGCTGGTTCCCTCGATCGTCTTGCGGAGTGATGTCCGGGACCACCACCCAGACGAGCAGGGCAATGCCAAGGACAAGGCCGGTAAAGACCCAGATGACGGTGCGGAAAGCGGCCGCCCTTTGTTCCGGCGTAGCGGACAAGACGTCGCTTGGCAGAGCCAAGGCGAACACGAGCACCGTAAAGGATGCAATCAGCGCTGCAAGAAGACCCCTCCCACCATCGAGCAGGCCGTAAGCCCGACCCTGCCTGGTGGCTCCTCCCCACTCGCGCGTCGCCCGCAGCATTGCCGCCCAGAAGAGGAAGATTGTGGTCAGCCCCCAGAAGGCCCACAGGAAGTTCATCACCCGAACCGATGGGATTCCCGTGAGGACCACCCCTCCTAGACCCGTCGCGAGGAGCGCGGCAGTCATGAGTCGACGGGCGGAAAACCGATCCGCCAATGGCCCCCCGGCGAAGTACGACACCATGGCAACGATGCCGTACAAGGAAAACGCGGTTCCGAGTTGTAGGTTCGTGACCCCGAACACGTCGAGGAACGTTGGGCGAAAGACGCGAGCTAGGACAAAGGGCAAGAGAAAGACTGCCTCACCCGCGGCGATAAGGGCCGCTAGGATCAACCCACGGTGCAGGCTGGACGTCTCGGATGCGTTTTGCTTCATGGAGGCTTAGTCGTTATTCGGACTTGGCGGACCCGAAGATGTTCGGACTACCCCCTGAGATTGAAGAGCTTCGTGTATTTGATCACCAGCTGACGTTGGCGGGGTCCCGATCGGAAACCTAGAGGATCGATGTCACCCAGGAACTCCGTGTCGTTGTAGACAATGAAGAGCCCGGTGCCGGCGGTGTCGAGCCAACCTAGCCGGATGTTGCTCCCGAGGTTCTTCGAATCGTCGTTATACTGGAGGTTCGCCTGGAGATATATTCGGGGCGTGAAGGAGTATGAGCCAGTGAGCCTGACAAGCGAGGTTGTGAAGCTTCCTTCATCCAGCTCCACGTCGAAGTAGTTCATACTAATTGAGGTCGTGAGCCGATCACGAAAGCGATAGGAAACGCTCCCGTACGGTGAGGACCGGGTGCCGGAGTAGAAGCCACCAAAAGTCACTCCTGCCGAAACCGAAAGCGGCGCACTTCGGTTCGTGTTTGCCGTAAACAGGAGTTCTTGGTTGTTGTATGTGCCAGCTGGGATGATGATAGGTCCGCGCCCGCCGTCCGGAAGGTCGCCCTCGTTCCGGATCTGGAATGGAGCGTCGAGTCCCTCGCCCGTGAGATTCCAGCCCGGAAGATGAATTTCGGCGCCGTTCTCAAAGGCGAAATGGCTGTCGATATGGACGTAGTATGACTCGTTGAAGCCTCCGAGTGACCAGAAAGAGTTTCCCGAAATGTGCGGGCGAAACTCTCGGAACCAATCGACTCCTTCCGTACGGAGGTGATACAGGACTCGGCCGCTGATGTGGCGGTACGCACTACGATTCACGAAGCCGACCTCGGGATTGAATTCGCTACCGATCTGGCGATAGCCCCCCGACATTTCCCAGTCGCGGGTGACAAAATTCCCGGTGCCGGCATAGCCGTACTCCCCGTTGTTGAACCCCTCACGAAGATCAGGTGTCCCGGATGGGAGCGGCGTGGTGGTCAGGCCGGCCCAACCGTCGAAGGTCAGGTTCTGGCCGATTCCGAGTCGGCCGTCGAGTCCGTACGTCAGGTTGTAGTCAGTCGGCGAGTTCGTGTTCAATCGTGACACGAATATCCCGCCGATCCGGGACCGGTTCTCCCATTCCCGGAATGCTCGTACGACACCAAAATTGTTGTTGGGAGCGACCAGCTGGGTAGTGCCGGTCACCGCGCTGTGCACGCTGAGGCCCCCCGTCTGAATATTGAGCAGGCCGAGTTGCATATTTCCGACCTTACCCGTCATCCTCGCCCCTGCATGGATGGGAACCTCCTGCCCACTGGAAAGGCCGATCCGACGGCTGAAGAAGAGCTCAGCTGATCGCCCTGAGCCCACCGAGAACGTCCCCGCGTTCTCAAGAAAGAAGGCACGCTTCTCAGGGAAGAAGAGCGAGAAGCGTGTCAGGTTGACCTGCTGGTCATCAACTTCGGCCTGCGCGAAGTCGGTGTTGACCG
>DLRL01000047.1 GCA_002501085.1 Gemmatimonadales bacterium UBA7889 | reverse complement strand
CAAGATCTTTCGGGCACACCAAAAGAACAGGTCTACTCAAGCGATGGCATTCATCAGCACTTAACGAACGATGGTCCCGATTACAACGCTATGATGAAATATCTAGAAGAGTCTGAATTGGAGCTGAAGTGCTTGGCCTTCATTAATTTTGACTTCACCAACCCAGAAGGTGCGAACCATTGCGAAATTCATGGTCTAGCCCAAGGCTCAGGTCTAGTTATCCCATAGCCGTTCTGTCTAGAGACGCAAAGGTCATAGGGGGCATGTGAACCATGAACATCGTTCGAAAATTATTGATGGTGATTGGAGTACTTATCCTGATTCCGGTCGTTGCGATTGCTACTCTGTCGGTTTCGGAACGTAATTCTGACGGACCATCTACAGTTTTCGCTGGTGGGCGCCTTGTGGCTGGTGAGCTGGTAACAGACCCAGAGCCGGATTGGACTTTCGTACGCAATATAGGAACCATCGAGCTCCAGCTCCTCGATCCCCCTCGGTCCCGCTTGATCTGGGTAGCCGAACACGAGGGGAAGATCTATGTCGTGTCTGGATACATGGGCAGCACTATCGGACGCCTATGGAAGAGGTGGCCTGCGCAAGCGGAACGAGATGGGCGGGCTATCGTTCGTATTGATGGCAAGAGGTATGAGCGCCATCTCGTACGTATAATGACTGGTAGCGAAGTTGAGGGTGTAACTGCAGAATTCAACCGCAAGTATAGGTCTGGACTGACACCTGCTACGATAGAAGCAGGGACGACGTGGCTTTTCGAGTTGGCCCCACCAGACTC
Organism: Gemmatimonadales bacterium UBA7889; assembly: GCA_002501085.1. Lineage (GTDB taxonomy): Bacteria > Gemmatimonadota > Gemmatimonadetes > Longimicrobiales > Gaopeijiaceae > UBA1142. The sequence goes on along the minus strand of DLRL01000047.1, from coordinate 10,818 downwards.
AGATGTTACAGGAAGCCTCAGATGAAAAAGTACCAGTGGATTATCGGTGGAATAATGATTGCCGTCATACTCATCGTTCTATTCGTACCCGGTGTCGCCGAGTATATCGAACGAGAGCTATTGACCTGGCTCGTTAGCGTAGCCTCATAGAGATCGGCTAACCCCAGTAGAAAGCAAAGCCCAGTAATCCTGTTAAGAGGGCTGTTCTGATCTTGTCTGGCGCACCCGCCTAGGTTGCGGATCTCCAGGGTACAGGGTCAGAATTAGCCTAGTAGTTTGTTCTTTCCACAAGAGAGCAGTAGACCTCAGGTCCGCTGCCCAAGGGAGAATCAACGATGGGCGATAGACTCAAACCGATTATAGGTGCTTGGGCCACTGGATGTGTCGTAGGCTATGTCGCAGTAACAAACTTCTTCAATCCTGCGATGCCTGCTCCGGCATTCGAGCCTGTCGTGGCTAACCTCATGCTCAGTACGGCCCTCTACCAGATCATCGCAGTTCTTTTCTTTGATTGGGCTGTCCAAAAGTCTGGACAAGCCATGCATACGGCGTGGGTGATCGCGATATCGCAGATTCTACTCGTTGATGTCAACTATTGGATTATTGGGCGTCGAGAGTTGGAGCCAGCTTTGTACAGCGTTGTCATAATCTTCGTGATATGGTCGGCTGTCGCATTCGTGTACGACAAACTGTCTGACACGGCCTAGGCTTTATTGTCACACGATAGGTCACTAACTGTTGAAGGGGTCCTGGCCGGTTAACCGGCCAGGACCCCTTTGCCTACAGAATTAAGTAATGAAGAGAACCCTATTACTCGTTCTCGCTTTTACAGCGGTTGACCAAATGGGCCTGAGGGCTCAGGAGCCAATGGAGCTCAACGAGCTCGTTCAGAGGGGTGACCTTTATCTGGTACCGGAAACCTTTCAACCATACACAGGTCCAGTCTTTATCATGCGCAACCCAAGCATGGTTGGACTTTGGGCGACCTTGAGGAAGGGGAAGTGGCACGGTCCTTATGAGCTTTACCATGACGAGACCGGTCAGCTGATCAGTAAGGGAGAATTCAGGGACGGAGAGCAGTGTGGTGAGTGGCTGGAAGAGGGTGGGACAGTCAGTTACCCACCGTGCCCTACCGGCTAAGTTGCGGATCTATAGGGCCCCCAAGCAGACTTAGGGTATGGAGCGAAACCCCGTAGTTAAAGATGGCGCGCAATCTCGGCGCAGCTTTCTCTCATACTTCTCCGGGATCGGACTTTCCTCCACGCTCATGCCCGGTCTCTTGTGGGGATGTATGCAGGAAGTCGAAGAACAGGAAGTCACTCTGGCGATGACGAGGACGGCAGCGCAGGTGGCCGGCCTTGATTTTAGTGATGAAGAACTCGAGATGATCGTTGATGGGGTGAATCAGAGCCTTGAGCGCTTCGAGGAGATTCGGGCAACACCCTTAGAAAATTCTGTCATGCCGCCACTGCACTTCATTCCGATGGTCTCCGGTATGGAGTTCGAGCATATTGAGGGATCTTTGCGCTTGGGAGAACGGTCACCTGTCACACGTCCTGCCGACCTGGAAGATGTAGCTTTTTGGTCGGTGACGGACCTTGCACAGCTGATTGAGTCCCGCGAGGTGAGACCCAGCGAGTTGACAGAGATGTATATCAGTCGATTGAAGCGTTACAACCCAACATTGAACTGTGTGATAACGCTCACCGAGAGTCGTGCCCGGACCCTGGCTGAACAGGCGGACACAGAAATTGCCGATGGACGCTACCGTGGTCCGTTACACGGAATTCCGTGGGGTGCGAAAGACATTATCTCAGCACGCGGATACCCTACTACCTGGGGAGCGGCACCCTTTGAGAATCAATCATTCGATGTGGATGCCACCGTGGTTGAACGCTTGGATGAAGCGGGCGCAATTCTGGTGGCTAAGCTTACTACAGGTGAACTCGCTTTTGGGGACAACTGGTTCGGTGGACGCACAAACAACCCCTGGGATCCTGAGCAGGGCTCGAGCGGCTCTTCTGCAGGTTCAGGTGCTGCGACCGCCGCGGGGCTCGTGGGCTTTGCTATCGGCACGGATACTGGCGGATCCATCCTCTCCCCCGCGGTGCGCTGTGGTGTAGTTGGGCTCCGTCCCACTTTCGGGCGTGTGAGCCGCTACGGTGTGATGGCAGCTGGCTACAGCCTGGACAAGATCGGACCGATGTGTCGGACGGCTGAGGGTTGTGCTGTGGTGCTGCACGCTATCGCAGGCCCAGACGGGAAGGACATGTCAGTGCCGCGTGGCGTGCCGTTCAATTGGGATGGAGAGGTGGATCTAAGCGCACTACGTATAGGCTATTTCGCATCTGCCTTCGAGGAGGAACAATCACGGCGGAGTGAAGAGGACAGGGCCAATGCCGCGGCTACGCTCAGTACACTGCAGGGGATGGGATTCTCGCTCGAGGCTGTAGAGATTCCACGTAACGACCTGACCTATTTCATCGAGTATGTCGAGCGGGCAGCCGGGTTTGCTGAATTCACACGATCCGGCCAGGACGAAGGGCTTCGGAGACAAAACCACCGTGGAGAGTTACGTGTGTCACAACTCGTGCCTGCGGTCGAATACCTGCAAGCCAACCGCATTCGCATGCTGCTTATGGAAGAACTGGCACAGGCACTGGACGGAATCGATGTCCTAGTGGCTCCTTGGCGGTCGATCAATCCGCTTACCAGTATGACAGGTCACCCGGTCGTGGTGGTGCCTAATGGGTTTACGGAGCAGGTAACTCCGACGGGCATCGCGTTCATGGGGTCCATCTATGGTGAGGATACGCTGCTTGCGTTTGCCAGGGTATATCAGGAGGCTACGGGCTTCCACGAGCGGCATCCCGTACTCTAGGTCTAAAGTGAAGCTCTCTTACCTCGCCCTGATGTTTGCAGGCGTAACCCTTATCGCTCCGGTCACGGTGAGTTCCCAGCAAGGGGTCTGGAAGCTGGATGTGTCGGAGCCCCTGACTTACTTCATTTCCGAAGGCTCAAAAGAGTCCGGATTCAAGGAAGGAGATCGGGTCTTGGCCGAATGGGCACTTGAGGCGTGGGCTCGGCAAACCAATCCTTCTTTGGAAATGGTGCCTGGTCCGGAAGAGTCGGCGACGATTCGTGTCTATTGGGTAGCCGCGGGAGAGGGTATGTACGGTGAAATGAGAGCAAGGATGGTCGATGGGCGGCTGGCTGCTGATGTGTTTGTACATCCGGACACTGAAAGCCTCGGACTCGATATTGCACAGACGGGGAGGCTCGATCCGCTGTTCAGGGATACCGTCGTTTATCTGACGTGTGTTCATGAGTTAGGCCATGCGTTTGGGTTACCCCATACCGCTGCTTTCTCAGATATTATGTACACGTTCCAATATGGGGGAGATTTTGTTGGATACTTCATGCGTTTCAGGGAAAAACTCGACGCTTGGGATGACATTAGGCTGGCCTCTCCGTTTTCCGATGCAGATAGCGGTACGTTGAGGTTCTTGTATCCTCAACGCGGTGTCAGCTGAACTCCTAAGGGCAGGAACTATCTGATGAGATTCTCAGTCGCATTACCTCTAATTGTCGTTCTGCTTTGCCAGCCTCCAGATGGGATGGCTCAGGAATTAGAGGGACGGAATCTAGATGAGATGATTCAGTCGGGTGGGTTATTTCTGGAATCAAGTTCCTTGAATCCCTACAACGGACCTGTCTACAGGTTATTTGAGGGTACGGAAGCAAAAATTCAGCTTCGAGCAACACTACGAGATGGTCTGCCTCACGGCGCGTATGAGTGGTTCTATGAAGACGGGCGGTATAGGCAGAAGGGCACTTTCCATATGGGAGAAAAGTGCGGTGACTGGTTCGAGGATGGCACATTGGCCGCCTACCCGCCCTGTCCATCCAGTTTCGAAGACAGGAATTAGCCTCACCATGGTATCCCCACCTCTGAGATCTAGGACGCATGATGGCGCGATCTAAATCCCAAAGACTGAATCCGCTAGAAACCTCGGTCTTTGATCGCACGGACACAGGCGAGTCGACGATCAGCCCTCAGATTTACAACCTGATGATTGGGCTCGTACTCCTATATGGGTTCGGGGTCAATTACATCATGGTGCAAACCATTGACCCGCAGGTGATCGCGGGGATCAACCCATGGGTCTTCTTTGGCGGGTACTTCGCTTCCTGTCTCGCCGGTATCTACCTCTTCAACACCTCCTCTAACCCACTCGTAAGCTTCGTCGGCTACAATATGGTTGTGGTGCCGTTTGGGCTGATCGTCAATCTCGTCGTCCACCAGTACGACCCAGAACTTGTGCAAGCGGCGATCCGGGTCACGGCTTTGGTGACTATGCTGATGATGACGCTGGGTTCGATATTTCCGAGTTTCTTCGAGAAGATCGCAGGAGCCCTGACGTTAGCATTGCTGGCAGTGATCGTGGTGGAAGTGGTGGAGATCTTCATCTTCGGGATCCACCATGGCGTGATTGACTGGATTGTGGCGGGGATATTTTGTGGATACATCGGCTATGACTGGGCCCGCGCCAACAAGATCCCATATACGCTGGACAACGCCGTAGACAGTGCTGCCGCCCTTTACATGGACATCATCAATCTGTTCCTAAGGATCTTGAGGATCATGGGGCGGAAGAAGTAGGCACAGGGCTTGGCCCTCCGTATATGGGCCCCTGTCGTTTCCAACACACGGACAGGATAACTTGTCTTGAGTAGGGAATCCCTGTTACGAGAGCATACCATGGTAAACCGACGTGATTGGCTTCGAATCAGCGCTGCAACTGGTGCCGGTTTAGCACTTATGGGTCCAGCAGCATGTACGCCGAATACAGAAAGCAATGGCCTTAATCCCAAGCGCCTGCTGATTCTTGGTGGGACAGGATTTATTGGACCCCACACGGTTCGCTATGCCCTAGAGCGAGGACACGAGGTCAGTATCTTCACGCGAGGTCGCAGTGACACTGAACTACCAGCGGGTGTCGAGCACCTAATCGGTGATCGGAATGATGACCACACTGCTTTGGAAGGCAGGACCTGGGACGTTGTTTTGGACAACAATGCCCAGGACTATCGCTGGGTACAGAAAAGCACAGAACTCCTGCAAGATGCGACCGATCACTACGTGTTCGTGTCTTCGATCTCTGCGTATGAAATCGAGGGCTTCGGTTGGGAGTACAAGGATCGTATCGTGATGGAGCCGATCGTTGATGAAAGCTTCACCAGAATCTCTCCCCCAGAAGGTTGGACAGACGGCGACGACGCACCCTATGGGTTGATGAAGACATTAAGTGAGGATGTCGTGCATGCAGCGTTCCCAGGACGCGCTACTGTTGTCCGACCCGGCCTCATCGTGGGCCCGGGAGATCAAACTGATCGGTTCACCTACTGGCCGGTGCGTATTGATGAGGGAGGGGAAGTGCTTGCACCCGGAAACCCCCTACATGCAAACCAAATCATTGATCAGCGGGATCTAACCGAGTGGATTGTACGTCTTGCTGAGAATGGTACTACCGGAGATTTCCACGGTGTCGGGCCTGGTTACAGGCTCACGATGGGCGAAATGCTCGAACAAATCGGGACTGTGGCATCAACCCCATTCGAATTGACGTGGGTTCCGGAAGATTTTTTGGAAAGTCATGGGGTAGCCCCGTGGAGCGATCTTCCAGCTTGGATCCCTGGCGATGCCTTGATGTTTGTTACCTATGAGAAGGCTGTCGACGCAGGTCTGACTTTCAGACCACTTTCTGTGACAGCACGCGACACGTTGGAGTGGGACAAGACTAGGCCGGCGGAGGAAAGGGAGAACCGAGGTTTTGGTTGGAGCCGGGAGCGAGAAAGAGAAATCCTTCAGGCCTGGAATGCCTCTCAGGCATAGTCGCAACTCAGGCGACTGGAACGGCTTGGTGTCCGTACAAGGATTGCTGCTCCTTAACGAATGATAGTCTCCGGAACTCTCGTAGTAGAATCAAGAGTTCAAGTATGGAGGGCTGAGATTGGTCTTTGTGCATAAGCTGTGTCCCCAGAATCGTAGACGCACCCTCATGTGGTTGGGTGTTCTGTGTCTTGGGTTGGGCCTGAATGCTCCCCCAAGCACGTTGTTGGCTCAAGCGGGTGACGTAACAGGAATCGTCCGGGATTCTCTGAACAACGAGACGCTCCCGAATGCGGCAGTCATATTGGTGGGAGAACGCTTCAGAACACTCACTGATGAGTTTGGGCGCTTTACGCTAGTGAACGTCCCCACCGGAGAACACATTCTGCGGGTAGAGTACCTGGGGTACCTACCTCTTGAATTGGAGATCACTGGAGACTCAGCAATTCCTCTCTCCATTCTCATGAAGCCAGATGCTTTTGAGCTAGAGGGAGTTACGGTCGAGACGAGTACCGACATCATTCAGCCGACGGGCGAGATCAGTGTTATCAAGCTTTCTCCTCGAAAGCTTGCTACGCTGCCTTCGCTCGGAGAAACCGACATCTTTAGAACCCTGCAACTTCTCCCAGGAGTGAGCGGGACCAATGATGCAAGTTCGGGACTCTTCATTCGTGGAGGGACACCCGACGAGAATCTTGTACTTCTCGATGGTATGACTGTCTACCATGTCGACCACTTTTTTGGTGTCTTCAGCGCATTTAATGCTGATGCAATCAAGGATGTCCGTTTGTTCAAAGGTGGATTTCCTGCCCGGTACGGTGGTCGTACGTCTAGTGTCGTTGATATGATCGGTAAGGCTGGAGACAACGAAAAATTCAACATGTCAGCGGGCATGAATCTCTTGAGTGCCCGTGCAGTTACAGAAGTGCCTCTCGGGGGGAAGGGCTCATGGCTCGTATCGGCTCGGCGCTCCTATACTGATGTCATCCGGACCGGACTCTACAATAGCATCTTCAACACGCTTGAAGGTGAGGAAGAAGAGGAGCCTCAACCGACTTCTCAAGGTGGGCGAGGTGGCGGTCCCGGTGGCCGTGGGTTTGGCAACTTTCAGCAGCAGACGATTCAGCCTGATTTCTTTTTCTACGACCTGAACTCAAAGCTGAGTTACTCACCGACTGACTCCGACGTTGTTGCGCTCTCGGTATACGCTGGTGAAGACAAGTTGGATGAGTCGTCCCTGGGCAGTGAGATCACAACCCCCAATGGTCAGACAAGGCTCACCCCGGATCGGGTGGATGTCTCTGACTGGGGCAACCGAGGGGCCAGTGGTCGCTGGTCACGTGCTTGGGGTAGTCGCTTCACGAGCGATGTGCTTGTCGCTTATTCTGAATACTTCAGTGAAGCTGCGCTCGACGTGGAATCTACCCGGTTCGCTAGGGGTTTCCGTGAGGATAATGAGGTCACTGATTTTACCGTTAGGCTAGACAACACTTGGCGCCCATTTCAGGCGTCCGACATAGGGGTTGGCTTCCAATTTACCGATACCGAAGTGGCGTACAGCTTCCAGCGACTTCAGGGAGATTCAGTTCGTGGCGGATTAGACCTTGGGGGCACGGGAGCTCTCACGTCTGGGTACGCACAACATCGTTGGCTGCCTTCTGACCGGTTCGACGTAACAGTTGGAGTTCGAGCTTCGTCCTATGATCGAACAGAGAGCCTGTATTGGGAACCTCGTACCTCAATTCACTTCAAGCTTACAGATCTCGTTAGCCTAAAGGGAGCATGGGGTCGCTACTACCAGTTTGTGAAACGGATTGAGAATGAGGATGTTCTTGAGGGGAGCCGAGATTTTTGGGTGCTTGCTGGGGAGCGCCTGGATCCGTTGTTTGCAGAGCACCGAATCGTGGGGGCGAGTTGGGAAGACGATGACTATCTCTTTGATGTTGAGGCCTACGAAAAGGATCTCACCGGCGTTTCTCAGTTCTCTACCAGGTCCAGACGCAGGCCCGGGCAAGCGCTAAGAGATTTATTCTTCAGCGGCACGGGTGAGGCACGGGGCATCGAGTTTCTAGCTCAGAAAAAGCAAGGTCGTCTGACTGGATGGATCGGGTACACACTTGCTGATATCGATTACGAACTCGAGGCCTTCAATGACGGGAACCCTTTCCCAGCCAGTCACGATCAACAGCACGAGTTCAAGACCGTGGCTAGCTATCAAGCGGGCCTGTGGACGCTGTCTGGCACTTGGGTTTACGGGTCGGGAAGGCCCTATACGATCCCAGAAGCACAGTATCCGATAGAGCTCTTGGATGGGCGTTTACTTTCCTATATCCACGTTGGTGAAAAGAATGGCCAGCGGCTGCCAGCGTATCATCGTTTGGACGTAGCAGCTACGAGGCGTTTCGAGAGTGATCGGTTTTTCTATGAATTGAATTTGTCACTCTTTAACGCCTATGGACGGAACAACATCTGGTACCGTCAGTTCGATCTGGACGAACTCCCCATGATTGTCACGGATGTTAAGACACTCGGATTTACGCCGAGTATTGGACTTCGGATAGGCCTACGATGAGGGAAAAGATGATGCGGAATTGGCTTGCCGTGATTGTTTGTTTGCTAGGATTCATAGGGTGTGAGGGGGATCTAGAGTTTGTGGCTCCCGACCCGGACACATTTGTCATTCAAGCATTTATTTTTGCGGATGAGCCGGTCGAGTGGGTGACAGTAAGTGGTGTGCTACCAATTGACGCCGATTCAACTGAGGTAGCGCCGGTGATATCCAATGCAGAGATCACGATACTTAGGGGAACCGAACGCTTTAATCTCCAGTCCACGTCAGGTGAGCCTGGCCGGTACCACTATCCAGGTGATGACCTTGATATCCAAATTGGGGACGTGTTCCGCCTTGAAGCCACAGTGAATGGTCGAACCGCTACAGCGGAAACTGTTGTGCCTGTGGCTCCCGTCGGACTGAGTTTGTCTGCTGACAGCTTGATTGCTCCGACTTTCCCTCCGCAGCGTGGCCAGGGTCCTGGGAGTCTTCTGAACAGGAGAATCACAGCTAATTGGACGAATACAGGCGACCAACTTCATTTCATCGTGATAGACAATATAGAAGAGGCACCGCAAATCCTGCCGACTACAGCGATCTTCTCACGCTTCGCATCAAGGCTTATCCAGCAACCCACTGCAGCTGATAGTTCAGTGGTAGTGGTGCCCCTGTTGACTCACTATGGACAACACCGTTTGAAGCTGTATCGGGTGAACGAAGAGTACGTGGACCTATATAGGGGGCTTCAGCAGGATTCACGCGACCTCAATGAGCCACCATCGAATGTTCACGGCGCGCTCGGAATCTTCTCGGCGTTCAGCGCTGACAGCTCGTTTTTCGAAGTTCGCTAGGCTGCTCAACAGGAGATTCGGGAAGTATTCTGACCTATTAGGGTTATCGCCGCACAATCACCGTCACGTCCTCATATTTGATTAGCCCGCCGTCATGTGCGAGCGCCCTCAGCACGTAGGTCCCTGGCTCACTGAACGTTGCTTGCACGGTCCATCTGTTGTCCGGTGGGATGGGTGGCGTTTGCCAACCAGTCGACCACGGTGAATTCCCACCGTCTCTGCGGTCCTCCCAAACCTTGGTCTGAGCGGGGTCAAACGTGACTTCGCCGGGACCCCTGTATCTGAACCACGAAAGACGTAGTCCAGTGGCTGAGTTAGGCACGAAATGGCTTTGGCCGATAGAACGTGACGAGATTGATTGTCGGCCCGGCTTCCCATCATCAATCGCAACCGCGCTCAGGGTAACTGGCTCCCCGATTTCCACGGTCATCATCTTCTCACTCTCCAACGTAAGCTCGGGCGGGAGATTTCCGGTCAGCGAGGGCCGGAATCCGGTTTGTCCTCCCGCACCGAAGTTGGCACTCATGACGACGGCATCGACTGCGTATGCAGGCCGAAGGGTTCCGTATGCTCGCTCGGTTACACCATTAGTTGTGAGGGTCCATACCACCTCTTTATCTCCGAAATCATCTGGAACATGAACCCGGAAGACGAATTGGTTACGTCGCGGAAAGAAATGGGCGGGTTGCCCTCGGTCTGGCCCTCCGGGCTCAAGATAGTTCCTCGGACCAACGGGTACGTCGATCTGCTCTTCCCAGTTCCGGTTGTAATACCCGAACAGCAAATTAAACGAGCCGTCTGGATTCGTTTCGAATCCTTCGTATACGGGCGCGATGTTCTGACCACTGCTCGGTGATTGAGCGATTACCGAGAGCGGGAATCCCGTAGACACGACTAGCGCTAGAATAAGGTTGGTTTTCTTCATTTTCTGTCATTTCCAGGCAGTTGCTCGAAACCACAGAACGGACATCCGAGCATACCCTCACCCTTAGCTAAACCGAGGCGTAGCCGACGTTTTGCGATTTCTTCCGCAAACTGCTCGTCGTTGAGCGTGAGTCCAGGGACAAACATAATTGCCATATTGTCAATTGATCTGTGCCCTAATCCACCCCAATTCCTGGGGTCAACCACATTCGTGTTGTTTTCAGTAGTATCGAAATAGGCCGTCACATGCAGGAGGGTGCCTCTCGGTAAAAGAGGCGCGGCATCTTCTGCGTAGTTGTAAACCTTTACCCAGTTATGGTCGTACCCTGCGCACGTTAGGGTCTCAGTCCGTCCACCCCAAACCGCTTCCATGCACATTCTTACACCTGCGGCGTGCATATGTGGTTCGAAGGTTGTGATTTTCATGTTCTGTTGCAGCGTGTGGAAAATGTGGACCTCTTGGCCATCCTGCATGGGCCGTAAATCGATTTCGCCATTGCCGAAATTCAGGAGCGTACTCCGTCGTTCCGGTTCATAACCTTTCGGATGGAACTTGAAGCCGAGCTGTAGATTAGCAGTTGTTTCTTGGCCGTTAGCGT
>DLRL01000030.1 GCA_002501085.1 Gemmatimonadales bacterium UBA7889 | reverse complement strand
GGTTAGAGCGCACGCCTGATAAGCGTGAGGTCGGTAGTTCAAATCTACCCAGGCCCACTTTGACAACACGGTACCTCCGTTACGGCGGGGGTACCGTGCTTCCCTTTCAGTAGGAGGAGCAAATGACTGCTCCCGTGAAGTACGCGACGGTTCTGGCGATGATATCACTTCCCATGATCGGGGGCTGTGAGGCTCCCGGTGTCGGTGAAATGGAAGTCGCTCTGCCTTTTTTTGAGGCTGATGCAAGTTGGCCAACACTGCCATCAGACTTTGAGTGGGGCCAGGTGATTGGAATTGCAGCGGACTCAAGGGGTCATGTTTGGACGTCCAGCCGCAGTGAGATCGCTGAGTGGGACAGGAGTGGAAACCTGGTACAGAGTTGGAGTGCGCGTGGACCAGACGGGAATTGGAGTGTTGTCCACGGGCTATTTATCGATCACAACGACTTCGTTTGGACGAATGCCCGAGAGAGCAATCTGACCCTAAAGTTCACGAAAGAAGGAGAGCATATTCTGACAATTGGTCGGTTCGATGAGACCGGTGGAAGTAATGATACTGAACTTATGGGCCGACCAGCCGAAATATGGGTCGATCCGCTCGATAACGAGGTCTTCGTGGCGGACGGGTACGCGAACCGTCGCGTCATCGTCTTCGATGGCGAAACTGGGGAGTACCTCCGTCACTGGGGGGCGTACGGGGAGCAACCTGACGATGCATACCGGCCGGACCCGACTGCAGGACAGCCGTCACGTCAGTTCCGGACTCCGCACGGGATCGCCGGCTCGCGCGATGGCTCGATCTACGTCGCCGACCGGGCTAACAACCGCATCCAGGTCTTTCTGCAAGACGGTACGTTCGTCACCGAGAAGATTCTTCGCCAGCGGTGCGCCCCGGAAGACCAGCCTGAGGTACCGGAGTGCGGTCGTGAAGCAGCATTCTCAGTAGGCTTCTCACCCGATGATGCTCAGACGTATCTGTACGTCGCTGACGGTGGATCACATGTGATCGTTGTACTAAGAAGGTCTGATTTGGAGAAGGTCGACGAATTTGGTGGGCCTGGAACGGGTCTCGGACAGCTAGGAAGGCCGCACAACCTCGCGGTTGATCTGGACGGCAACGTGTTCGTGGCTGAGGCGGCAGGGCCATGGATTGTGGACTCGGCGCAGGGAGACAGTGCTCAGGCGGGCTTCCGACCTCAGAAGTTCACACTCAAAGACCCCAGCTGACCTGATTCCGGATTGGTTTAGGCGTCTTGACTAATACCAGTCCAGACAGGGACGTTGCACCAGACTTCAGCGGAGAACTGTTGATGAAGACTAGAAACTTGTTATTGCCAATGGCGATGGTTTTCGCCATTGGAGCACCTGCTTGTACGACTGCACAGGATACGGCCATGGGTGATCTAGAGTCCGTCAAAGAGCAGTTTGTAGGGCACTACGAATTGGTGATCTACGAGTCTTTCCGACCGGATGGCGAAGTGGTCGACATGAACTACGTGGGAAGGATCATGTACGATGAGCACGACAATATGTCAGCAATCGGAATGCCCAAAGACCTGCCGGCTCGAGCTCGGGAGTCGAGTGAACGTGTGCAGGCTGGCTTCGCTTACTGGGGGAAGGTGAGTTTTGACCTACCGAACGGAATCGTCATCCACCATGTCGAGGGCTCACCGACGCGGGCGAGCTGGCCTGGGGTAGACAACATCCGGTACTTCGAATTTACGGACGAAGGCCTGCTCAAGTTGTCGCTGAAGAATGCAGAAGGACAAACGACGGGCACACTCACTTGGCGGAAGATAGAGAGTTAACCTGGCAAGACAGGGCCGGAGGACGCCTCTACTAGGCCCAGTTGCTTGTCACGTCCAGAAGCTTGTCAATGTCGTCTGAATTGTTGAAGAGCGCGATACCGGCTCGGAGCTCCTCTCCTTCAGCCTTGAAGCTGATTCGTATCCCGGCCTCCTCAAGTGTGCTTCGCACTAGCGCGATATCCCGGTGGTGACGAAATGTGACGATCGGTGAGCGATTGTCTTTCGGAGTCCACACGTCGTGCCCTTGGCCAACGAGTCCTGTGTTGAGCTGTTGGGCGAGACTGACTGTGTGTGCTTCGATATTCGGAACACCCACCCTCAGGAGGTAGTCGAGCGCGGCCCGTAATTGAAAGACCGAGCCAAAGCCCATGGTCGCATATCCGTATTTGCGTGCATCGTCGTAGACACGAAAGCGATGCTGGCCGAGTTCTTCGGCGATATTCAATGAACCAAAACGGTCGGTCCCGATGCGCTCGAGTAGTTCCTCCCGGACATAGAACGGAGCCACACCATATCCGCCAAGAAGCCACTTGTAGGTTCCAGCTGTGAAAAAATCGATACCTGTAGAGCGAACATCAACGTCCAATGCCCCGATTCCCTGAATGGCGTCTGCATATAGATAGGCGCCATTCGAATGGGCGAGGTCAGCCAGACCGGCCAAGTCGTGTCGGAAGCCATTCTGGTGCGAAACCCATGCGACGGAGATCAATCGTGTCTGCCTGTCGACGTGCTCAGCGAACGCATCGACAGGTGCCCCCCCTGCCTCACTGTTCACAATACGCACCTCAAGGCCCCGTTGTTCTGCCAATTGCTGGTACAGAAGATACGTTGTGTCATAGTGGAGATCATCGATGACAACATTGTCACCTTGCTTCAAGTCCAGTGCTCGCGAGACGATGTTCTCACCGTCACTTGTCGCGAAAAGGACCCCAATCTCCATTTCGCTTGCGCTAATAAGGGTGGCGAAGCGCTGCCTCATGAGATTGGTCTCCTGCAGCATACCACCCAGACTTACAGGATCTCGAGCCTTGGCTTCCGCGAAGGCTTGGGCAGCTTCCACGGCTTGAAGCGGAGACGGTGTGATATATGCTGAGTCGAGGTAGACCGACTGCTCTACCACGGGGAAATCAGATCGGACCCCTAACGGATCATCCTTGCCGGCTATGCCCACCACTGGGGGCACTCCTGAGAGTGAGGTTGGAGAGACTCCAGAGAGCGCGGCGGCAGCGGATACTCCGCTGATGAACTCACGGCGAGACAGCGTCACGGGTACCTCCTAAGGTTGAAGCTAGGGATTCATCTTAGGCTGCTGTCTATTTCGGGCAACGCGTGTGTCTATTCCTGTCAGGTGGTGCGGAGGGCGACTAGGTTGATTTGCCCACTATCAGAGGATGTAGCCGAACCGGAGAAGCCTATGACCTCCCCCGATGATCGTCCCAACTCCTTAAGCTTGTCGGTCACACGACGAGCGTTTCTCAGGGCAGGAGCCGCAGCCGGAGTTGCTGGTACCGTAGGTACTTCTGGATGCACAGATGATGGGGTGTCCCCGTCCCGATTTAACGATTCAGCCTTCGGTGGCCGGCCCAACACTGTGGCGGATCTAGAGGACAACATTTATACGCGACTGCTGGGGGTTCGCCCTCATATTGGTGCGCACGAACACATCACAACGATGGGTGGCTCACGGATGCCACCGGAGGTTTTGGAAGCGATCGTTGAAGCCAATGAGTATTTCGTCGATATGAATGAGCTAACCGAGGCCGCGGGCGCGCGTGTAGCCGAGGTGATGGGTGCGGAAGCAGCGATCGTTACATCAGGAGGCTTTGCCTCTTTGTTGTTAGGGTCCGCGGCTTGCTTGACTGGGACCGACATGGATCGGATGCGAGCCTTGCCCAACGTTACGTGGGCACGCCGCAACTGTTTGATTCAGACACCCCATCGGTTCAGTTATGACCATGCCTATCGCGCGGCTGGGATGACCAATGTGTATGTAGACTCTCGGGACGAATTTATCAGCCGAATCGATGCGTCGGTCGCGATGCTTCCGGCACTGTCCGCTATTGAGCGAGGGAGTCCAATTGCTCCACCGAGGTCTATGGAACGTTCATCCCCTACGCCCGATACGGTGATTCTGCCTGAAGAAATGATCGACATCGGTAAGCAGCACGATGTGCCGGTCATGATTGACATGGCCTCTGATCTCCCGCCTTGGGAGAATCTCAGGCGTTTCATAGATCTTGGTGCAGACCTCGTTGTGGTTAGTGGTGGCAAAGGGATCCTGGCCCCTCAGTCCACTGGAATCCTGGCAGGCCGGGCCGACCTTATTGAGGCAGCTCGCATGCAAAATGCGCCCAACGACTACATCGGGCGTGGCATGAAGATTGGGAAAGAGGAGATCATCGCTCTTGTGGTTGCGCTCGAGCGTGCCGTACGCATAGACCAGACAGCTGAAGTCGAAGATTGGAATGCTCGAGCCCGGTGGCTTGCGGAAGAACTAGCTGTTGTTCCGGGGGTGGTCGCGCGTTACGCGATGAACAATGGTGGCTATGCGGATGTCGACCTTGAATGGGATCAGTCGTTGATCCCTGTTCAACCCCGTGAATTCAAGCGGATGCTACGAGAGGGTATGCCAAGCATCGTCTACGACGGCACAACCGTGCGCACCCGCCAACTCCGTCCTGGCGAAGAGCTGCTAGTCGCCAACCGACTCAAAGAACTCTTTACGGAACTGAGTTTATAGGCTGTCTCGTGAGCATGCGCCTCGCACTTTTTTATGACTTCAGCTGTGATTGCTCCATGCCTACCCCCCCCCCTCCATTTTCCATATTGCCAACCCACCGGGTTGGTAGTGTAACTCAGTCGATGCAACGATCTGCCGAGCAGCGATATCAATCACGTCCACGGTCCCGCGTGTCGCACCGACTGATTCGTTGGACACGAACGCGAACCGTCCGTCCGGCGTAATCGACACCCCGTGTGTAATAGGCTGTGTTGTTTCAATTCGGGTTTCCTGGCCGGTCTCCAGGTCGAAGATCGCTACGGCCTGGTTTCCCTTCAGTGTGACGACGAGCGTGCTACCATCCGGAGTGATGTCCGCGTTGTACGGCCCGGATCCGGTCGGGAAGCGGCGCAGCACTGCCATCGATCCGGCATCAATTTCAAGCACATCCCCCCGGCCATTGCACGGCACGTAGATATGAGTGTCGTCAGGAGAGAGAAGGACCCAGGTGGGTTTGCAGATCTCACCTGATGCCATGTCCATACTGGCCGATGAACGATCGGCGGGTATTACGTGCTCCTTCCCGCCAGTTAGGATCATCCTCCGCTCGACGCCCATGTTCATCACACTCGACTCAACGAGTTGATCGGACATCATACATGTCGAGTAGTGCCGCTGACCATCATTACTCACTCGGCTGCCGTGAGGCATGATACACGTCTCGATCTGTGTGATCTCTTCCATCAAGGGCGCGAAGACGGCTGATACCGAGCTCGGCACATGATCTCCGTGCAAGTTGAAATTTACTACGAATAAAGATGCCCCATCGGGGGTCAATGACATGGTCGCAGGGAAGAGACCAACTAGAGCCGAGTCGACGAATTGGTCGGTTCCGGTCTCCATCTGCCAGATTTGTCCATACGGCTGACCGTGCGCGATCGACACGTACCAATGGGTGCCGTTAGGCGATACGGTGATGCCATGTGCCCCGTCGAGATCCGCGGGATGGAATCCGACGGAGATCGCTTTCTCCTCGACGACCTCGCGGCCGTCGAAGCGCACGAGTGAGACGATATCAGACGATTCGTTCGCGACGTACGCCCAGTACGTCGGATGTGACTGGGCGGCCACCGGACCCGCAAGCAAGAGCCCGGTAGCGACGACTACCCAGTTCCTCATCAGAATGTGACTGGCCTCGGCCGAGCGTGCTTTACCACCCATAACCCACTCGTCATATCGCTTACGAACAGGTTGCCCTTGAATGGCTGCGGCCCCCACGCGTTCGCGCTATTGGCTTGCAGTCCTTCACCTTCTGCGGCTTCCGTGCGGAAGAAGCCAATTTCCCGGCCCTGGCGGTACAGATCCCCTCGCAGGGTGCCACTCACATCGACAATGCGCAGCCCACCCTGGTAGTAAGCGATATACAGGACGTCATCCTCGACCCATATGTTGTGTGCACCTGCCTCAGGTAGGTCGTACTTAGCTACTTGTCTCGGGTTGTCGATATCACTGACGTCGATGATGTGAATAAAGCCGCGCATGCCGTCCGAAGTTCCTATCTCATCTCCGAGGAAGACGTAATCCCTCGTACGCCAGGCGACGTGTGTGTTTCCTTCAGGATACTTAATGGTCGACACGAAGACCGGCTCCGTGGGAGTTCCGCCGTGCGTCCCTGCACCAACGTCGACAATGACTAACCCATCATCCCAGTACGACAGGTACGCATAACCGTCCTCAGCCCAGACGTCGTGCAGTGATTTGTTTTGGTCACCAGGCTTGATCTCGTAACGGCCGGCATGGGTTGGATTCTCCGGATCACTCATATCAATGATGTTCATGGCACTGGTACCATTGTTCACTGCATAAACGACATCCCCCATAATCCAAACATTGTGGATCCCAGCTGTAAGTTGGTCGGTCAGTTCAGCCATAATCGTGGGATGGGCAGGATCAGCTAGATCGAGTACCACGATACCGTTTCTCCGGGTGCTCGCACCTTCCCGCGTGATGATGGCCCAGCTTGCATCTTCGTTGACTTTTACGTCGTTGACGACACGTGCATCGACAACAACGGAATCGAGTAGACTAATATTTGTTGGGTCTGTGACATGCCAGACAAACATACGCTCACCGCCGCCCCGAGAATGTGTCCCAGTGTATGCGTAGTCTTCCCCGTCAGCGCCCTCAAAGACCCAGAGGTCTGAGGTCGCAACTTCGGCGCGCACCCCGTGATCAAGGAACTCGACCTCAACTGGCCCAGGTCGCTCAGTTACCTCGACGATCGAAGCTGCGGAAGCGGAACCAGTGCTTGCGATGACACGGTATGCGCCCGGTTCTTCAGCAACGAAAGAGCCGTCGTCATAGACGAACCCACCCGTGCCTTCGAGTCCTGAGACTGCCAAGTCAAGGGCGATATCTGTAACCAGATTGCCCCCGGAGTCCCGGGCAACGATATCAAACTCGACGACGTCACCCCGGCGGGTCTGCGTTGAAGTAGGTGACATCGAAATCGATGTCACCGGATTTGTGACTACACTGACCGTATATTCGGCTGAAATACCACCCTCGGTCTGGGCCGTGAGTATCGTACTACCTGCTGTGACGCCTGTGAGAATGCCGCCGCCTGAAACCATCGCGGTTGACGTAGCTGAGGAACGCCAAGCAATTGTGGCCGTTGAGTGTTCTGTATCATTTACTGTCATCACCTGAGCCGCCATCTGGATTGACGTACCTGTGTAGACCGTGTGTGAGGGCTCAGAAATAGCGATCGATGCGGCAGGATAATCGAGTACCCGTACCGGGATCTGATCGAGCTGGCTCGCTCCGGCCGTGCCGCGCACACTCCCCTGATCGAGCGGTACCATCACGATGGCAGAGAGCGTACCCTCACCCGGTTGCTGACCGGTCAATTCCACCTGTTGCCCTGCAATCGTTGCGAAGCGCGGGCTTACATTGCCGCTGGTCATGATGATTGCAACAGCCCCTTCGACCATATTGCCATTCACGTCATAAAGGCCAGTTGCTAGTGTGACCGTCTCACCTCGGGGTATGACGAGTTCGTCTGATCCGAAACGGACTTCGGTGACCATTGCACCTGCGGCGCGCTGATCGTCCGTGGCAGGCGGGAACTGAGCGGCGGCGGGCGCTACCGTAATTGCTGCTAGGGTAGCCGCAATAGCGATAGCCGGCAGAGTTGTAGTTAGGTGAACCAACAGAGCAGGGCGTGTCATGTGTGCTTCCTGGATGCGAGCAGTACAAGAGCGGTTCTAGCCGCCGTGTTATGGTGTTCGAGCAAACTAGGTTAGCTAGTGAACTGCGGGGAAGGGGCGATACCCCCTGGACTCGTTAGGGCTTGGAATGCTTTGTGGCCACTATAGGTGATTTGCCACGGTAGCCGCTCCGAAGTAGCGTCTGCTTGAGTGGTTCCCACACTCTATTTGCCCAACTCTCTTCTTGCAGGAAATTTTGATGATTCAGATCTCCAGAACTCTAGTTGTATCAGCGCTACTGATACTTGCTGGACCAGTGTCGGCTCTACGTGCTCAATCGACAGGACCGATCGAGGGGCCCGTTGGACCCAGCCCCTACAACATCATTAGCGGCTGGCACAAGCCATTTGCGGAAGAGGGGTTCGCTTTCGGCGGTAGCTCAGGTGTTTTCGCAGAGTCCCCAAACCGAATCTTCGTTGCCCAGCGCGGTGAAACTCGCCTCCCTGACCCGATTCCGGCAGAGTTTTCCGGGTTTGCTGGATCTATCGGTATCAATGTTCTATTTGCTACTGATATGCGGGTGTGGGAGCACTGTCTTTACACGCTTGATTCCGATGGCAATGTACGAGAGATGTGGGACCAGTGGGATCACCTTTGTGAAGGGTCAGATGGGCCCGGACCCCACAGGCTCCGCATTAACCCATATGATCCGGAACGCCGAGTATGGCTCGTTAACGAAACCTTCCATCAGATTTATGTGTTCTCCAATGATGGAAGTGAATTGATCAAGACACTGGGTGAGAAGAACGTTCCCGGAGACGACGAAACGCATTTTGGGCGCCCTCAGGATGTGGCATTCTTGCCGGATGGGAGGATTCTGGTCGCTGACGGCCTCGATAACCATCGCGTGATCATCTTAGATGCCGATGGAAACTACATCTCGGAGTTTGGCGGCTTCGGTGAAGGACCTGGCCAATTCAATGGCATCCACGCGCTGGGTATTGGGCCTGAAGGCCTGATTTTCGCTCTAGATCGGTCGGGTGGGCGGGTCAACGTATTCCGCACCACCGATGATCCAGCGGAAGTCGAGTTTGTTGATGTTTGGGGAGGGTTTGGCCTGACTTTGGATATAATCGTCAATGACGATTCGATCTGGTTCACGACATTCGGCCCCGGCCGCCTCGTGAACTTTGTTAAGATGGATTTTGAGGGCAATCGGCTCTACACCTGGGCTGTCCCACGTGAATTGCCAGATGGATACCTTGAGGTGCATACGTTTTCAGTCGACTCCGATGGCAACCTCTACGGTGGAGACAACCAGTACGGCCGTACTCAGAAGTTTGTACCCAAGCCTGATGCAGACCCTGCTCTATTAATCAAACCGCCCTGGGTTGCTCGATGAGGATGATGGTTTCGAAGGTCAGATGCCGGATGCCTTCATTCATTTCGTTATCCATCTTTTGGCTCAGCGCGTTCCTGGTGCTGCTTACAACCACTGAACAGAGCCTGGCTCAGAGCGCTTATGCAGACCATCAATACACCAGCGAGGATATTGAAGCAGGCTCGCGAGTGTATATCGCCGAGTGCGCGTTGTGCCATCAACGTAGCGGCAGCGGTGTGGATGGCGTGGATCTTCGCCTGGGACAATTCCGTCGTGCGTTATCAGACAATGATCTTCGCGAGGTCATAACCACCGGTGTTTCCA
Organism: Gemmatimonadales bacterium UBA7889; assembly: GCA_002501085.1. Lineage (GTDB taxonomy): Bacteria > Gemmatimonadota > Gemmatimonadetes > Longimicrobiales > Gaopeijiaceae > UBA1142. The sequence goes on along the minus strand of DLRL01000030.1, from coordinate 19,065 downwards.
ATGGTCGGATGCCTGGGCTTGATCTGCGACAAGATGAGCTTGATGGAATCGTCGCCTACATTCGTGCTGGCTTCGATCCAAGTGGCATCGCTGTGAAAGTCGGTGATGCAGCACGTGGCCAGATGCTTTTTGAGGGCGAGGGCCAGTGTTCAACGTGTCACCGGGTGCACGGTCGGGGGCCCTACTTGGCACCTGATCTTAGCGACATTGGCGTCGTTCGAACTGCGGCCGCCTTGCAACGAACTCTACTCGAACCAAGTAGCGCCCTTCTCCCGATCAATCGACCGGTACGAGCCGTGACACGAGATGGGCAAACAATCCAAGGGAGACGGCTCAATGAGGATACCTATACGGTGCAACTGATTGACTCGGAGGAACGGCTACGTTCACTGATCAAGTCTGATTTGGTCGAGTACGAGGTGAGTGAAACCCCCACAATGGAGCCGACCACGCTCTCCAGTGATGAGGTTGCCGACCTCATCGGGTATCTCCTTACACTGGGAGGTCTGCGATGAAAACGCTTCAGCCGATGTTACTGGTATTGTCGGTTCTGGTAGGGCCTTGGGCGTCAGATCATCTTAGCGCTCAGGTCTCATTCGATAGGGTTCTAGGTGCCGCAGACGAACCAGAGAACTGGCTTACGTATAACGGCACGTATTCAAGTCAACGCTACAGTGGGCTTCGCCAGATCACCCCCTCGAACGTCGATAACCTCGAGCTAAAATGGATGCTCCAAAATCAGGTGTTTGGGGCCTGGCAGTCTAACCCGATCGTTATCGACGGGATTATGTATGTCACCGAGCGACCCAATGATGTCATGGCGGTAGATGCAGCCAGTGGGAGGGTCTTCTGGCTTTATCGGCACACACCATCTGAGGATGCAAGGGTCTGCTGTGGTGCGAACAACCGTGGGGTGGCAGTGCTCGATGACAAGGTGTTCATGGGCACATTGGATGCCCACCTCATCGCGCTTGATGCAACGAATGGCCAGCCACTATGGAATGTCGAGGTAGGAGACGAAAATCTTGGCTACTCGATCACAATGGCGCCGCTCGTGGTGAAGGACAAAGTAATTGTCGGTGTCGGCGGCGGAGAGTTCGGTATTCGTGGTTTTGTTGTTGCATATGATGCGGACACCGGTGAAGAGGCTTGGCGTTTCTACACCATTCCCGGACCGGGTGAGCCCGGACACGATACCTGGAGTGGTGATGATTGGGAGCATGGCGGTGCGCCGGTGTGGATCACCGGTTCGTATGATCCAGAGCTGAATTTGACCTACTGGGGCGTCGGGAATCCTGGACCTGACTGGAATGCTGATCAGCGTCCTGGAGACAATTTGTACTCTGATGCCGTTGTTGCTCTCGATGCGGATACAGGTGAATTGAAGTGGTACTTCCAATTCACGCCTAATGACGGCTATGACTACGATTCCGTTCAAGTCCCGATACTGGCGGATATGGACTGGAATGGGGTGCCATCTAAGCTGATGCTTTGGGCAAACCGTAATGGGTACTTTTATGTACTTGATCGTGTGACTGGAGAGTTTCTTTCAGGTACGCCATTTGTGAAGGTGAACTGGTCGAGTGGACTCGATGAAAACGGAAGACCCATACCGACACCTCAGCCGCCGGGGTCACCGACTTGGCCCGGTAATCAGGGTGGTACGAACTGGTACCCTCCTTCGTATAGCCCGCGAACAGGACTGTTCTATGTATCCGCCTGGGAAGATTACGCCACGATTTATGAAAAAGAACAGTCGCAATATCAACCGGGCCGGATGTTTCTTGGCGGCGGCTTCAGCGTGCTGACACCGGTACCGGGTGCTCCGACGATCGGTATTGGTCGAACCTCGCCGATCAACAACTGGACAGATGAAGTAGGACGCGGTGCTATACTCGCACTTGACCCTCACACGGGTGAAGCAAAATGGAGATTCGAGCAATTTGATGTCAGCGACAGTGGTATGCTGACAACAGCCTCAGACCTGTTATTCACAGGGGGCCGTGAGGGTTACTTCCATGCACTTGATGCACGAACTGGAGAATTATTGTGGAAGGCGAGTCTCGGAGGGCAGATCGTGATGGCACCGATCACATTTATGATGAATGGTGAACAATATGTGTCGGTGATCTCCGGTCACACACTGGTAACCTTCGGGCTGCGCGACTAATGAGCGTTTGCCATGGAACTCCACTTTCTAAGGAGGCAACGTGAAGATGAAGAACATTGGCGCACCTCTCTTGGTCGTTGCACTAGTCGTTTGCTCTGCCTGTACAGGTGAAAACCAAGCTGCACAGGATCTGGGGTCTCGAGGGGCTATTACGAAAGGTGGAGATGACAGGACCGGAGAATACGAGGCTGTAGAAAACTGGTGGAAACCAGCTCCAGATCATGAGGGGCCTTGGACTTGGGGAGAGGTATCAGGTGTAGCGGTGGATACCCCCGACCGGATCATCGTTGGGGTTTGGGGTGACCGGAATGCACAAGGTCAGGGGAGAGAAGGTGGGACAAATTACCTGGTGGTGGCTGATCGTAACGGAAATATTGTGGAGCGATGGACCCAGTGGGACTCAATTCTGAACAAGCCACACCAGGTTTATATCAGCCCTTATGATCCAGAACGCCACGTCTGGGTTGTTGAGCGTGGCGGTGGCAGGGGGGTCAATATGCAGATCCTCAAATTTACGAATGACGGTAGTGAGTTGGTGATGAGGCTCGTCGATCCTGACCACCCGACGACCCGGGCAGAGGCACGAGCAAACCCGAATCCAGGACCCTTTACCTATGGGGACCCGGCCGTGCTGGCTTTCCTTCCGGACGGCAGCTTCTATCTCGGTGACGGCTACTGGAATTCGCGCATCATCAAGTACAATGCGGATGGGGAGTACGTGCTGGAGTGGGGGGAACTTGGGAGTGGTCCCGGACAGTTCGACCTTGTTCATGGGGTTGCTGTCGACCGTGATCGGCGTGTCTACGTCGGTGATCGCACTAATAACCGTATCCAGATTTTTACGGAGAACGGTGATTTCATTGAAGAATGGCCAGATATTTCTGATCCTGTCGGTGTATTTATCGATGAAAACGATGGAGTTTGGGTTATCTCTGCTCGATTGAACCGGATACTCAAGTACAATCGGGCAGGCGAACTCCAGTACTACTTAGGTGCTTACGGAGGGACGAGAGGTGGCTTTGCGGGCGGGTTGTCGCGGCCACACCAGCTCGACGTGGACCAGGAAGGCAACCTCTATATTGCCAGTTGGGACGGCGGATGGATGGATAAGTTCGTTCCGAAGCCAGACGCCGATCCAAGCAAACTCATTGGCAGGTCGCTCGTACTCACGAACTAGGGGAGTTGGCATGACCATTCGGGTTAGCTCAGATTTTCAAAACTTTCGTGCAGGGATTGTGTTATCTCGTGATTTGAGGTGTTCGATGATTAGGACGCGCCAACTTCTTGAGGCTTCGAGTTTCAACCTCCTCCTTCTGGTCACACTCGTGTGCGCCTTGTCGGCGCTTTCTCCGGGAGTAGTTTGGGCGCAGCGTGGTGCGTCAGGTCCGCCTGAGCATGCTGATGTTGAGCCGGTGAACTATCTCCCGAACCCCTATGAGACAGTGCGGAATTGGGGGACACTCCCAGATGGCAGGACCTGGGGATCAGTAAGTGCGATCAATGTTGATATTGACGGAAGGCATATCTGGGCTGGAGATCGATGCGGCGCCAACTCGTGTGCTGGTTCCGACGTAGACCCTATCGTCAAATTGGACCCGAATGGTAATGTCGTTCAGAGTTTCGGGGCGGGGCTTATTATCTGGCCTCACGGAATGGACGTAGACCGCGAAGGCAACATCTGGGTTGTCGACGCTCGCGCTGCAAATGCGAGGGAACTGCAAAGATTCCCCAACGCAGCAGGCAAGGGACACTCGGTCATCAAGTTCAGCCCGGAAGGTGAAGTGCTCCTCGTACTTGGCACTCCAGGTGAGACAGGTGCCCCTCCCACACACTTCACTGACCCCAATGACGTCCTCGTTGCACCGAACGGGGATATCTTCGTGGCGGAATCACACGGTGCTCAGTTTCTAGATGAGCCGGGACCAAATGCGATTGGTCGCATCTCCAAGTTTGCTTCTGATGGGACACTGATTAAGACCTGGGGCTCCTGGGGCTACGGACCTAGCGAGTTCAGGGCTCCCCACTCGTTGGCGATGGATTCGCAGGGGCGACTGTTTGTAGCCGACCGGGGCAATCGACGTATCCAGATTTTCGATCAAGAAGGCACTTACCTCGATACGTGGTATCAGTTCAGTCGAATCAGCGGGCTCTTCATCGATCAGGACGACGTTCTATACGCAATCGACTCAGAATCAGATGACAACTACAATCCCGGTTGGAGAAAGGGGCTCAGAGTAGGTAGTGCTAGGACTGGAGAAGTGTGGTACTTCGTCCCAGAGCATGTCTCGGAGCGCGCATCGGGGATGGGGGGATTTGGATCGATGGGTGAAGGAGTGACCGTGGATGCTGAGGGCAACGTCTACGGTGGTGAGGTGGGTCCCGTCCAGGGGCTCACAAAGTTTATTCCGCGGCTGATCAGCAGGTGAGGTAGTGCTGGCCGCAGTGATGATGTAAGACGCAGGAACAGCTCTATCGTCTCCGTGGAATTTCCTTGTAGCCACGGATCTTCTGTTGGCCAGCGTAGAGGCTCTCGGTAATCGCCTGCATCGCCATGTTCGCGACATCCTGACGGATGTTGAAATGGCGATAAGAGGTGATTTGTACCATGAGAATAGTGATCAGCTCCTCGGTTGGATCAATCCAAAAGACAGTACCCCAGGCTCCACCCCACCCGAAGGTACCCGGTGTTATGGCTTGCCGAGCTTTCGCCGGATCAGTCACCATGCTGAACCCCAGGCCAAAACCGTATCCATCAGAGCCTTTGATGTAGATGGGGAAGTCACCTGTATGGTTTGTGATCATAAGGTTGACCGTAGACGGGCTGAGCAGACGAACTCCGTTGAGCTTTCCACCATTCAAGATCATTTGGGAGAAGCGGAAATAATCCAGTGCTGTTGAGGAAAGCCCAGCCGTACCGCCAAAGTAAGATGTGGGTTCTCTAGTTTCCGGCGCGCGCCGCAACTCAATCGTGTTCCCTGGGCCTGTCGGGCTATATGCGGCAGCCACTCGGTCTACCTTGGATGCAGGCACGTTATAGTGAGTATCAGCCATCCCAAGTGGGTCAAAAATTCGCTCCTGTAGAAACTTATCAAGACGTTGCCCAGAAATTCGCTCTACCAGGATTGCCACATAATCAGTCGAACTACCATAGCGCCACTCATCTCCCGGATGGAAAGCCAGTGGTAGTGGTGCCCGGGCAACTATGGTCTCTTCTAGTGTCGCTTTGCGCACCGATTGTGCTTGCTCTTCCGGTGTCAGCAAATTACGAGCAGGATCTACACCTGCGGTGTGACTCAACACGTGACGGAATGTGATAAGCCTGTCAGCGGGTACCCGCTGGATCCCTTCGTCGGTCTCGGCGAGTACCGTCTTCTCAGAGAATTCTGGCAGGTACTTTGAAATCGGGTCGTCTAGGAGGAAGTAGCCCTCCTCAAAGAGCATCATGAGCGCAGTACTCACGATAGGCTTGGTCATCGACATGATTACAAAGATGGCATCGTCCGTCATCGGCGCGTTCCCCTCTATGTAACGATCACCCTGAGCTTTCAGGTGGACGACCTTCCCTTCTCTTGCTACAAGACTCACACTGCCCGCTAGCATGTTCGCGTCGATATAGCGTTGCATGACTGCATCCAAAGACTCAAGTCGTTCGGACGACATGCCAACGCTCTCTGGGTTAGCACGGGGCAGTCGCTGTGCCGCCGTAGAGAATGGGAACACCAGTGCTGCTTGCATGGCCAACGCGATGGCCGCCGCGCATCTCTGTTTCTGCATTTTTGGACCTTTTCCGTTCGGAACGAACCGGAAGCGTTCATTCAGGGTGGAACCACTTCTGATAAAACTTGATGTCATGGATATCAACGCAATTAGTGCACCCCTGAGCCTCCGTCGATGACAATTGATTGACCGTTGATGCCTTCAGCGTCAGTGGAGCACAGCATCAGTGCGATGTGCGCCACCTCTTCGGGACGAATCAAACGCTGTTGTGGGTTGGTCGTGAGGATGCTTTGCAGGGCTTCCTCGTAAGAGAGCCCTGTTTTGCCTACAATGCGGGCCACTGCATAGTCAGCCATGGCCGTGTCCACGTAGCCTGGACAGATCGCATTAGCAGTGACCCCCTGATCTGCCACCTCTGCAGCTAATGCCCGGGTAAACCCGACTTGCGCGTGCTTCGAAGCACTATATGCGGCCATGTATGGTCCACCCTGTAATCCAGCGACGGATGCCACATTGATCACGCGTCCCCAGCCTCGCTCGATCATGCCTCCCAGGAAAGCTCGGGTGCAGAGGAACGTCCCGGTGGCGTTAACTGAAAAGATTCTATCCCACTCTTCGAGGGTGAGTCCTTTGACTGGGTTGGAACGAGCGATACCTGCGTTGTTCACCACAATGTCGATGTCGCCGAACCGCCTTGAGGCTTCTTGAGCCATCATTTCGACGCTGGTTTCGTCGGCTACGTCGCACGGAATTGCATGAGCCTCGTACCCCTCGGATTGTAAGCTCTTCGCTACGTTTTCGATTTCGTCCACTGACCTGGCACTGACTACTACGGTTGCCCCGTTTTCAGCCAGGATCCGGGCGATGGCACTCCCGATACCGCGTCCGCCTCCCGTGACTACGGCTGCACGTCCCTGAAGGTCCATTGTTGCTCCTGTGCTGTCAGACGACTTCAAAGAGGCCTGCGACACCCATCCCTCCGCCGACACACATTGTCACAACAACATGGCGTGCTCCCCGGCGGCGTCCCTCGATTAATGCGTGTCCTGTCAACCGAGCACCTGTCATTCCAAACGGATGGCCGATTGAGATCGAACCTCCGTTGACGTTCAAGCGCTCGGACGGGATTCCAAGCTGGTCTCTGCAGTAAACGACCTGGACAGCGAAGGCTTCGTTCAATTCCCAGAGGTCTATATCATCCATCTTCATACCAGTGCGTTCGAGCAATCGTGGTACTGCTAAGATCGGACCGATCCCCATCTCGTCAGGTTCGCATCCTGCGACGGCTAGACCACGGAAGATCCCCAGCGGCTCCAGCCCACGGCGCTCAGCCTCTCGTGCTTCTACGACAATACATGCTGATGCACCATCAGAGAGTTGGGAAGCGTTACCTGCGGTCACGGTTTTGTCCTCACCCATCACGGGGTGAAGCGCCGCCAAGCCTCCTGCCGTTGTGTTCGGTCGGTTGCCCTCGTCTTTGGTTAGGGTGACCTGTTCTTCATGGGTCGCACCAGTCTCCTTGTCAGTGACGAGCTTAGTTGCTGTTAATGGCACAATCTCTTCGTCAAAATAGCCCTGCGTCTGAGCAGTTGCTGTGCGCTGCTGACTCGTAAGTGCGTACTCGTCCTGGCTCTCACGGTCGACCCCGTATCTTTTTGCGACCACCTCTGCGGTGTCGAGCATGCTCATCCATAGATCTGGCTTGTGTTCTGTTAACCAGTCCTCGTTCCAGTGCAGTTGGTTTAGATTATTCTGGACCAGGCTGATTGACTCGACACCTCCAGCGGCCGCAATTGGAACACCATCCAGGACAACGCGGTTAGCGGCAATCGCGATCGCTTGAAGCCCAGAGCTACAGAAGCGGTTCACGGTACTGCCTGCCGTGCTCACGGGTAGCCCGGCCCGGATCGCTGAGAGGCGGGCTATGTTCTTGCCGGTGGCACCTTCGGGTAGCCCACATCCAATGATGACGTCTTCAATTTCATCTGCATCTACACCGGCTCGTCTCACTGCGTGCTTGATTGCATGACCAGTAAGTGTCGCACCATGGGTCTGGTTGAATGCTCCACGAAATGCTTTGCCTATCGGGGTTCGTGCGGTCGAAACGATAGCAGCTTCTCTCATGTGCTCTCTTCCTCGGCTGCTTGATTGTCAGGTGGATTAGTTTTCCCAACGGTTGCTTGTTCACGCTCGATCAATATGCGTCTCAGGATCTTTCCTGCTGGTGACTTGGGAATCTCGTCTAAGAATTCGACTCTGCGAATCTTCTTATGTGGTGAGACATTGTTTGCAACGAAGCTCATGACCTCTTCAGGTGATAGTGTATCATCTCCGACTACAAACGCCTTCGGCACTTCTCCTGCCTCCTCATCGGGACTTCTCACTACGGCTACATCATGGATCTTAGGGTGGGTGAGAAGTAGCGCCTCTAACTCCGCTGGTGCGACCTGGAAGCCCTTAAATTTGATGAGTTCCTTTACCCGATCCACAATGCGGCAATATCCGTTTGTATCCGCTATGCCTATATCTCCAGTGTGTAGCCACCCATCTTCATCAATTGTGGCCATTGTTGCTTCAGGACGATTGAGATAGCCGGCCATCACTTGGGGGCCTCGGATCCAAATTTCTCCTTGCTCTTCCGGGCCCAAATCTTCACCAGTACCTACGTCTACGATCTTGACCTCAGTATTTGGCAGGCATGGGCCAATCAAGTGGTGTGGAGTTTGTCCGCGCCTCTGGTTTGGAGCCTGATGTGTCACCGGACTTGTTTCAGTCAATCCGTAACCTTGAGCGACTATACACCCAAGTCGGTCCTCTACGGCCTGTGCGAGGTCCTCTCCGAGTGGCGCGGCTCCGGAGACGATTCCCTGAAGGCTCGAGAGATCATATGCATCGACCAGGGGATGTTTAGCCAACGCAAGTAGGATCGGCGGTACAAGGTGCGCGAACGTTACTCTCTGATCCTGAATGACTCCAAGGAATTCCTCTAGGTCAAACCGTCCTAGCACGACGATCGCAGCACCACAAGAGAGGGCATAGTTCATGATCACGAGCAGTCCGTAGATGTGAAAAAAAGGTAGGACTGCGATCAGTTTGTCTTCTTCTGTAATTGGTCGACACTGTGACTCCAAGCCAGCAAGTTGAGCCATATTTGCCACTAGATTACGATGCGTCAGCATTACGCCCTTTGAGCCACCAGTCGTGCCACTAGAGTATGGGAGGGCTACAAGATCTGTTGCCGAGTTGATAGCAGGCCCTATCTCTAGTTCGGGTGCCTCCAAAAGCGCTGAGAACGGTGTGGCACCGGGTGCGTTATCAAAGGTGAAGATCTCCTGGATATTGCCTGCCTCTGCAGCAGCTTGTTGCGCATTTTTCAGAAACATGCTGGTCGTAACCAGAAACCGTGCTTGTGAGTCTTTCAACTGGCTTGCGAGTTCCTTGGGGGTATACTGCGGATTCACGGTCGTAACGACTCCGCCTGCGTAGGCTGCTCCGTGGAATGCTATCGGGTACGCGATGCAGTTGGGGCTGTAAATGGCAAGTACATCACCCTTCCCGAAGCCGCGGGATGCCAGTCCTGATGCTGCTTTGCGGATGCTACTTGAAAGTTCCCCGTAGCTTATCGTTGCACCGCTAGATCCATCGATAAGAGCAGTTTTCTCAGAGAACTCCGGCGATCTCTGGAGAGCGAAGTTTGTGACTGAGGAGTCTGGGATCGTGACATCCGGGTAGGGGCTTTGAAAAATCATTCTGTATCCCACTCTGCAAAGGTTTTATCCTCCCGGGCCAACCTCTCTAATAGTGGTGCTGGCTCTAACCAATCTTCGTGGATTTCGCAGAAACCTTGCATCACTTCGTAGACATGCCGCAGGCCGACTGAGTCGGCATAGAACATTGGCCCCCCTCTGTATCTCGGAAAGCCGAAGCCATAGAGCCAAACGATATCAAGGTCGCTTGCGCGTTGTACAATGCCTTCTTCTAGGATGCGCGCGCCCTCATTGATGAGAGGGTAGATACAGCGCTGTAGAATTTCTTCATCTGAAATCTCTCTTCTGTCAATTTTCAACTCTCTTGAGGTACGGACGACAAGGTCAACGACCTCGGGATCAGGCATTGGGATCCTGCTACCCTCCTCGTAGTTGTACCAACCTTTTCGGGTTTTCTGGCCGTAGCGCCCCATTTCGTAAAGTCGGTCAGCTATTTCTGAGTAACGTAGATGTTTGGGGCGGCTGGGTTCTCTGTGTTGCCGAACTCTCCAGCCAACGTCGATTCCAGCAAGGTCACTGAGTGCGAATGGGCCCATCGGGAACCCGAAATCGTAGATTACCTTGTCGACCTGCTCCGGGAATGCTCCCTCCTCAATTAGGAACTGGGCTTGGCGGCTATATGGATAGAGCATGCGGTTCGCAGCAAATGAGTCACACACCCCAACAACGACGCCCACCTTACCTAGCTGCTTGGAGAGAGTGAGAGTAGTTGCGAGTACTTCAGGTGAGGTATGGTCCCCACGCACGATCTCAACCAGGCGCATGACGTTGGCTGGGCTGAAAAAGTGAGTTCCAACAACCTGCTCGGGTCGTCCTGTTACCGCTGCAATTGTGTTCACATCTAATGAAGAGGTATTTGTTGCAAGGATTGCATCGGCTTTGCAGAGGCCATCAAGACGTGTAAAGATCTTTTTCTTGAGTTCCATTTCCTCGAAGACAGCTTCGATCACAACGTCGGCAGCCGATACCCGTTCGAACTCCAGCGTTGGTTCGATCAAGGCAAGCCGTGCTTCCGCTTCTTCCTCGGTCATGCGCCCTTTCGAGACCGTGGAAGCATAGTTCTTGCGGATCATCTTCATGCCGCGGTCCAACATACCTTGCTCTGACTCGGTTACGATGACGGGTATTCCGGCGTTCGCGAAGCACATGGCGATCCCAGTTCCCATAGTTCCGCACCCCAGCACTGCTGCGTGCCTGACGTCCGTTTGAGATGTTTCCGGCCCTAAGCCACTAACTTTTCGTGCTTCACGCTCCGCGAAGAAAGCATGTCGTTGTGATAATGACTGATTGGATGAACGACATCGAAGGAATACCTCTCTCTCGAATGCCAGGCCGTTCTCGAAAGACATCGTTGTTGCTGCCTCAACGCAGTCAATACAAGCGAAGGGTGCTTCAAATCCCCGTGCACGGCGAGAGATACGGGATCGGAATTCGTCGAATAGTTCAGGTCGGTTTTGAGCCTCGAGGAGATGGCCATCCCGATCCCGAGTTTTTTTTGGTGGCTCAGGACCAATACTGAGACGATGAGCTATAGACACCGAAATCTTGAGCAAATCATCACTGTCATCTGCGAGACCGTCCACCAATCCAAGTTCATGTGCTTTCTCGGCAGTCATGGGCTTCCCAGAGACAATCGCATCTAGGGCTGGCAGTACGCCGATCAGGCGCGGTAACCGTTGTGTTCCTCCGGCTCCCGGTACGATACCGAGCGTGACCTCTGGCAAGCCGATTCTTGTACCCGGTATGGCAATTCGGCTATGGCATGCCAGAGAGAGTTCACAGCCACCCCCGAGGGCAGTCCCGTGTAAGGCACATACAACAGGTTTCGGTGAATTTTCAATGAGGGAGATCAAGTCCATGAGAGTGGGTGACTCTCCGGCAACACCGGTATCAAATTCTCGGATATCCGCACCAGCGCTGAACATTCGGCCAGATCCGCAGATCACGAACGCCTGGATATCAGGGTCTTGTAACCCTGCAGTGAGTGCTTCACTGACACCAATACGTTGGCTGAGTGAAAACGCGTTTACTGGTGGATTATCTAGTGTGATCACTCCAACTGCTTCGATTCGATCGAAGCGTACCGGATGAGGCATATGGGGACCTTGGTTTGGGGTTGCTAATAGCTGTCTGGCATCTGGCAGTGGCCGTCTGCATAGGATTCGGATAGCATGGGGGCCGCTCCTATGCAACCCGGCACGCTTATAGAGGTGCTCTTATCGGACTGATGATGGAAACTAAGATCCAGCCTTTCGGTGCGGGTTTTCTGCTCTATAACACCGATCCCGAAGAGGTTGTGACCCCTGAGGATCTTGGAGATGAAGAGCGGATGCTCATGCAGGCCTTCTCAGATTTTGCGGAGAGAGAGGTCGCCCACCACCTAGAAGCGCTTGAACAGGGTGATACGGATATAGGCCTAGAGCTTTTTCGGAAGGCTGCCGACCTCGGGATCTTTATGGCAGAGGTTCCGGAGGAATTTGGGGGACTCGATCTTAATGTGCTCGCTGTCACCGGGATGTGCTCGATCCGTGCCAAACTCGGAAGTTTGGGCTCTCTCGTTTTCGGGCACCAAGGGATCGGAATGCTTCCTCTTATCAATTTTGCTACAGAAGAGCAGAGAGAGCGTTATCTCGTGCCCTGTATGAATGGAGAGATGCTATCCGCATTCGCATTGACTGAGCCCGGCACCGGATCAGACGCGATGAACATCACAACTAAGGCCGTTTTGGATGATACGGGCACGCACTACGTAGTGAATGGCGGTAAGCAGTGGATCACAAACGCAGGGTGGGCAGACATTTTCATCCTTTTCGCTCAGGTTGACGGTGAACACTTCACAGCGTTCGTGTTGGAGCGGTCCAGCGAGGGTCTTGAGATAGGAGCGAATGAGCATCTACTCGGGCAGCATGGCTCTTCCGTTGCTGCACTCTCACTTGAAAACGTCCATATCCCAATCCAAAATCTCTTGGGTGAGGTTGGGAAGGGACACAAGGTGGCGTTTTGTACGCTCAATATGGGTCGGCTAAAGCTGGCCACGAATAGCGCTTCTGGAGCACGGGCCGCGGTCGAAGTCGCCTCGCGTTATGCTGCAGAGCGTACCCAGTTCGGTCGACCGATTGGCGAGTTCGGATTAATCCAAAGAAAGCTCGCTGACATGGCTGCGCGCGCATATGCCGCGGAATCAGTTGCGTATCGAACATCAGGGTTGGTTTACCAAGCATTGGAGGCTAAGGCCGGAAATGCTCGACCAACTCTCGACGATAAATTGGCGATGCTCTCTGAATTTTCGGTGGAGTGCGCTATGGCAAAGGTCCACACCTCCGAAGCCTATAATCATCTTGCCGATGAAGCAGTCCAGGTTTTTGGTGGCTACGGTTTCAGCGAGGAATACCCGCCTGCCCGAATGTACCGAGACTCTCGAATTGCTCGTATCTATGAGGGCACGAACGAGATCTGCCGTCTTTATGCACAGCGGGCGATTCTGCGCCGCTCATGGTCGGGGCGGCTGGACCTTAGTGGAATTCAAGACCAGACGGACGATTCCCTGTCTGCGGTGAGTTGTGATGCAGCCTTAGGCTCAGGCTCACGTCACTTAGATATCGCAAACCTTAAGAGCGTCTACCGGCATCTTACCGCTGAGGTATGCGCCGCGGTCCAGCGAGAGCGGATGTTTGATGCAGAGAACCAACAATTGATGGCTAGTCTAGCGGATATAGCCATTGAAATTTTTGCAACGGAAAGTGTGTTCTTAAGGATTTCCAAGGGTTTCTCCGGAAGTAGCTTGGATGGTATGGAGTTATATGAAGACCTTGAGCAGATCTACTTTATCCATGCAGTAGACCGCATCCGCCAGGAAGCAAACGAAATCTTGGCGGCTTTATTCAGCGGTCCAGGACTTGCCGAACAACTCAGGAAACTGGACGGCTGGCTGCCACTTCCGGTGGGCCTGATCGTCTACAGAGCGAGAGTTGCAAAGGTGCTCCTGCAGGATGGGGGGCTTCCGGTCTTCACTTGAACGACCGACACATTGATGTGGTGATCGAACCAACTCGGGACCATTACGAGGATATCCAACTCTTCACTGCAAGAGGGTCTTGGATAAAACTGGCCCTCCTGCTGGTAGTGCTTGTCTCTCTACCTCTCCTGCTACCAGGCTACCGTGTTTTTACGCTCAACTATATGGCGGTTTTTGTGATTGTTGGGCTTGGAATGAATGTGCTCGTGGGTTACACAGGACAGGTTTCGCTTGGGCATGCCGGGTTTCTAGCTATAGGTGCTTACACGATGGTGCTTCTCATGACCAGGCTTGCGGTGCCGTTCCCTATTGCCTTGGTCATGGCAGGGTGTGTCTCAGCATTTTTCGGCTTCCTACTGGGGTTGCCAGCGTTAAGACTGGCAGGGCCGTATCTCGCGATTGCTACCCTGGGTTTTGGCTTAGCAGTTACACAAATCATTGGTCACTCGGCGTTGTTTGGGGGACACATGGGGCTGGTGGTACCAGATGCTATGGTCGGCCCGTTCCCATTATCGGGAGACGTTAGCAAGTACTATGTGATCGTTGGTATCACGTTCGTGTTAGCACTTGGTGTGCGGAACCTTTCTGTCACTCGTGTCGGACGGGCGTTCCGGGCCATCAGGGACAGCGAGATTGCTGCCGCCACGATGGGTGTGGATGTTGCCTACTATAAAACGCTCAGCTTCGCAGTAAGCGCTGCTCTGACAGGCGTCGCCGGGGGCTTGCTCGCACTCATGACAGGATTCATCAGCCCAGGCGTTTTTACGTTCACACTTTCTCTAATGTTTTTAGCGATGGTGGTATTCGGGGGTCTTAGCTCGATTACCGGTGCAGTTCTTGGCAGCATTGTCATGGGATACTTGAATTTGGAAATGGATGCCTTTCAGGAGTTACCCGTCCTCGGTCCAGCTCTTGAAGGCTTCTCTGCACGCTTTATGTCAACGGTTGGCCTTCCAAACTTCGGGTGGGTAGTAACAGGAATGTTGATTGTGTTCACGATCCTTCTTGAACCTCGAGGCTTGTACGGGCTCTGGATTAGGGCACTGGATACCATGAAATATTCGAAAAGTGCTGATGCCGAATTGAGTCGATCTGGGTCTGGAGCCGATTAACCCGTGCTGCCACAAGTCTTAGCAAGCGGACTTTCAGCAGGAAGCATCTATGCCCTGATGGCGCTTGCCTTGGTCATCACATACAAGACTACCGAGGTCCCGAACTTTGCCCAGGGTGATATGGCTATGGTATCGGCCTTTATCGCCTACATGTTTCTAACCGACTTCGAAACGGGGTTCATCTTTGCCTTTGGTGCGGCTCTCGTATTCGCCTTTCTTCTTGGGGTTGGATTTGAGGTGCTCCTACTCAGGCGTATGCGGAAGCCTACGCACCTGAACCTGATCATCATGACTCTGGGTTTCACTTTGGCCCTTTTCGGTTTCGCGGGTTGGAAATGGGGTGCCGACCAACGTCAGTTTCCGTTCCCCGTTTCAGCGAATGAAGTCATAAGGTTTGGGAGTGTTTCGATCAGCACTCTTAGTGTGGCCACGATCTTGATTGCCGGGATACTGATGCTATTGGTTTTTGCGTTCTTCCGTTTCACTAAGCTCGGCGTCGCGATGCAGGCAACGCAACAAGATCCGATCGCTGCGCGTATCAATGGCGTACCAGCCCGTGCGGTTGTTGGTCTCACGTTCGGCATTAGTTCTGTAATTGGTACCGTGGCGGCCCTGCTCACGGCACCACTGATTACGCTTGATCCTACGTTGATGTGGGATGCCCTACTAAAGGGTTTCGCTGCTGCCGTTCTTGGGGGATTGAATACTCCCGTTGGCGCGGTGCTTGGTGGCTATCTACTGGGAGTTATCGAAAATCTCTTCGGAGCTTATATCTCGGTGGAATTCAAGTCCGTTGTGGCGTTCCTGATCATCGTTATCGTGCTCTGGTTCAGACCCTCTGGTCTCTTTGGCCGCCACCATGAGAGAAAGGTCTGAGCAATGAGCTTTTTTGCTGTCGATGGCCTCACAATGCGCTTCGGAGGTTTGACTGCGCTTGATGATGTCTCTTTTGAGGTGGATCAAGGGATGATTTTTTCGATCATTGGTCCAAACGGTTCTGGGAAATCCACAGCCTTCAACTGTATCAGCGGTATTTATCAACCGACGGCAGGAAAAATCTACTTTGAGGGTGAGGGCATCTCCGGATTAGCTCCTCACCACATAGCGCGTCTCGGCATAGCACGGACCTTTCAGAATATCGAACTCTTCAGCACAGAGACCACAATCGACAACCTTATGCTCGGTCGACACCAGCACATGCACAGTGGTGTTTGGAGTGGTGTGGCTATGTTGGGCCGCGCCACAAGTGCAGCTAGAGAGGAGACAGAGAACCGCGAGCGTGTCCAGTGGATTATTGAACTTCTTGATCTAGTTCAAGTGCGCGATCGACCAGTGGGTGAATTGCCTTATGGTACACAAAAGCGTGTGGAATTAGCTCGTGCTCTTGCTATGGAGCCAAAGCTTTTACTGGTAGATGAACCATCTGCTGGTATGAATGCGGATGAGCGTGCAGAAGTTGCTGAGCGTATGCGAGAATTGCGTGCAGAACTGGGTGTGACAATCCTATTGATTGAGCACCACGTGCAGCTTGCGATTGGTCTGGCAGATCGTGTTCTGGCCCTGAACTTTGGAAAACCGATAGCACAAGGGGCTCCTGAAGAGATTCGGCAGCATCCCGAGGTTATCAAGGCGTATCTCGGCGATGGATAAGCACCCAGAGGTTCTCCTAGAACTCAATGCAGTAGAGACGTGGCATGGATCACTGCGTGCGCTGTCTGATGTTTCCCTTACGGTGCCTGAAGGCAGCATTACGGTAATCCTGGGCAACAACGGTGCAGGTAAAAGCACCCTATTGAACACGATCTTAGGAGTCCTAGAAGGCCAGCCGAAGAATGGACAGATTTCCTTCCAAGGTACCCGGATTGACCGGATGGCTACCGAGCGGATCGTTAGATCTGGTATTTCCTACGTTCCCGAGGGCCGTCGGATCTTTAGTGAGCTTACCGTTTGGGAGAATCTGAAGGTCGGCGCGTATGTCCAAAAAGATCAGCTCTCTACTAAGAAAGCTCTTGAGCGTGTGTGCGACTTTTTCCCTCTCTTGGCAGAGCGGCAGAGCCAGGCCGCGGGTACACTCTCCGGTGGAGAGCAGCAAATGTTGGCGATAGGACGTGCTCTGATGAACGGACCTCGGCTTCTACTTCTTGACGAGCCGTCACTCGGCCTGGCTCCGATTCTGGTGCGGCAAGTGTTCGACATCATCTCGCAGATACGAGATGAGGGTGTCACAGTTCTGCTCGTGGAACAAAACGCTCGCATGGCACTGGCTGTTGCTGACGAGGGGTTGGTTTTGGATAGTGGAGAATTAGTCGTAGCCGGGTCGGCTTCTGACCTTGTCGACAATGCAGAGGTGGAGGAGCTATACATGGGTGCCCCGTCGCTGCCAATTAAATAGAGAGTCTTAAGATGAAGTCGATCCGGAAAAATGAGCTGTATCGGCCACGGATGATGACCTTTCTAGTTTTTGCCTCTATCTGTATGTACGGATGCTCGGAGCCGATAGACGAAGGCGGTGTTCGTGGTGTCACAGACGATACGATCGTGATTGGTAGTTGGGGGCCCTTGACTGGGCCCGCTGCACTCTGGGGTGCTGTGGGCCGAGGTATCGAAGCCTATTTCGAGATGATCAATGAACAGGGTGGGATACACGGGCGTCAGATTGAGTTCGTACTTCGTGATGATGCGTATCAGCCTTCACGGACAGTGGCGGCTGTACGTGAGATGGTAGAACGCGACCGTGTGTTTGCCTTTGTTGCAGGTGTTGGCACTGCTCCAGGTCGCGCTGTTGTTGATTATATCATGGAGAATGAGGTCGTCTGGGTCTCCCCTGCTACTGGTGCTACGCATTGGGCGTATCCGCCAAGGAAATATTTATTTGCTCAGTACACACCATACTTTGATGAAGCAGCGGTGTTGGTCGACTACGTGGTCAACGAATTAGGTAAGACCAGAATCGGAGTGATCTATCAGAATGATGATTTTGGCGAGAGTGGGCTTGTAGGTGCCCAGGTCGCGCTGGAGAAACATGGGTTGAACGTGGCCGAAGCAGTGTCGGTGGAGGTTCCGGACACAGATCTTAGTTCGCACGCTGTCCGGCTCCGTGAATCCGGAGCTGAAGCTGTTCTTATGTGGCTAACACCCCGTCATGCCACGATCATTGTCGGTGCGGTCGGACGACTTGGTTATGAGCCGCAGTGGCTAGCTAGCTCTGTGTTAGCCGACACAGAACTAATGTATGATCTGACGGAG
Organism: Gemmatimonadales bacterium UBA7889; assembly: GCA_002501085.1. Classification (GTDB taxonomy): domain Bacteria; phylum Gemmatimonadota; class Gemmatimonadetes; order Longimicrobiales; family Gaopeijiaceae; genus UBA1142. The sequence goes on along the minus strand of DLRL01000030.1, from coordinate 1,038 downwards.
GGGGCATGGGAGGGCGTGATTTTCGCGGCTATTGGTGAACTTGCTAACTCAGCCCACCCTCTCATTGAGCAGTATCGGGAAGCGAGTGCCCGTATCGCGCCGGAGGAGCGGGCCAGCGAATTTTTCCTTTCCGGATTCCGTTATGCTGAACCGCTTGTCGAAGGACTTCGGAGAGCTGGGCGTGACCTGACTACTGAGTCACTTGTGGCAGCACTAGAATCTTTGGATGGTTTTCAGGGGATTGGTGCGCCGCTGACGTACACGACCAACAGGCGGCAAGGGACGAGAGCCACATTTCTCGCCCGTACCATCGATGGAGAACATGCGGAACGACTCACTGATTGGCTCGAGTCCGGAGTTGACATCGAGCAAGTGATTCAGCGATTAGAGGGATCGAATTAGACGTGCACCATGCTCGCGCCCGATTTTTCTGAAGTGGTAGAGAATCATGACCGATTATCGCCCTCCAAGCATGGGCTTGCCGTGTGCGGTCTTCAGCGGGGAATCAGAGTCCTCCTCTGTGCGATGCTCATGTTGCTGGGCTCCGGGTGTGGAGATGGGCCGACGGGGTTTGGTAATCCTGGATCTATTGAGGTCCTGATCCAGTCGCATGGGGAAATGTTGGATCCTAACGGATATCAGGTGGTGATTGACGGATCACTGACCCGGTCCGTAGAGGTCAACTCAACCACAGAGTTCGGGGGTCTTCCACCGGGAGCGTATTCCATAGAGATAGCCGGGGTGGCTTCGAATTGCATCGTTGTCGAGGAGAATCCAGTCACGGTTCTTGTGATTTCAGACAAGAAGACCGTCGGGAGTTTTGGTGTGCAGTGCTTTGCCACCCTTGGATCGTGATTGCCTTGAATTGAATTTTGGCTGCAGGCCCTAACTATTTGGACCTGAACCCGTGTCCAGAGCCTGTGGTAGCTTTGTTCTTATGAGCCACCATCCGACCACGAACGTGCCCAATGCTGAGACAACAACGATGCTCCAGAACACATTCCATAGTTCGTGTTCTTCCAGCAGCAGCGCTACTCG
>DLRL01000017.1 GCA_002501085.1 Gemmatimonadales bacterium UBA7889 | reverse complement strand
AAAAGGGCTGGTCCGAATTTCTCGACCAAAGTCTCCGCTGTCTTCTGTCCCACTCCTTTATACCGATGTGCCAGGTACCGCACGATTGCCTGAGGATCCGTCGGCAATCCGATACTTGATGCACTAAAATCTTCACCAGAAACAGCCACCGAGTCGGACTCCGTCGGTATAGATGTTCCAGCAGCCTGACCTTCGAACAGCGGCGGCAGGTCTTTCCCTCCACGTCGACGAGTTGACCCACGGCGCGGACCCAGACGTAAGCCAGACTCCGGAGAACTTGAAGGAACTACTTCGACGATTGATGTATTTGGTTGTTCCACGACCTCGGCATCAAGAGGGGTGTGGTCAGTTGCCTCAACGTCAGCTGAAGACCCTTGAGTCCCTTCAGTTGTCTCACTCTTTGAATGAGAGTCTGGAAGAGATACTTCGAAATTTCCGCGATCAGTCCGATCCGTAGAAATGATGCCATGCTCTGTTGCTTGAACAAGGAAGCGGGAGAATTTCGGAAAGCCGAGCTCACCTTCGTCGAAGTTAGCATTCTTCTTCAGCATCTTTCGTTTGAGATCGGAATCTCGCACTGGCTCACGTCCTAAAGTTCGGAAATCCTCTAAGACTGAAACGAGGAGTTGATAGGCTTCTTGCAGCGGATCGTCTGCGCTTCTAGAAACCTGTGAGCTAGACTGATTAAGATTATCAGCAGAATGTTGGGACTTGGATCTTCTCTGTCTCTGACCACGATCAGGGCCTCTTTTGTCACCCGCTTCTTCCTGACTCGACCGACTGCGGTAAGGGGGTTTAACCTCGTACTGGCCGTTCTCCTGCTTCTTTAGTGCGACCAAACCTCTCGAGGATGCCTCCGCTAAGAACTTACTGAACTTACTGAACCCCATGCCTCGCTCATTAAAGAGGGGGTCGAGCTCCTGCATGACCTGTTTGAGACGATCCGAACGCATGACGTCACCTCGTGACACCATCTTCTTCAGAGCTTCCTTGACAAGGACCCACGGATCACGAGCGGCTTGGGTTAATTCGGTGGTCTTGGTTAGCCCAGTCAAGCTCGTGTAGGAGTAGTATTCATCACAGTTTTGTACCAGGATATCGGAACTAGACTCCCGAATCCCCACACCTATGACGTACTTGCCATACTCTTTGAGCTTAAGAACTAAGCTGGAAAAGTCGGAGTCCCCTGTGAGAAGGATATAGGTTCCAATCTCTGGCCGAATAAAAACTAACTCGAGCGCATCAATCGCCATCCGGATATCAGTTGCGTTCTTCTTGTTACTCCCGTAAGCAGGAGCAAAAATGAGATCAACTGAGGCTTCTGATAGCGGCACAATATATTGGGGATATCGTCGCCAATCAGCGTAAGCACGTTGGACACTCACCTTACCCTTGATCACATCTGAATCGAGGAGGGTCTTGAGCTCTTTGGAGAGATCGCTGCGCATACCCATCGTAACATTGTCGAAATCGATAAGTAGCGCGGCATGGATAGAATCTGAGCCTGTTGGGCTCAGGCCCCCTTGATGGGGGGCTTTGGTATACGGTGTACTCATTGAATTTTTTCTCGCAAACCTAATTGTCTTTCCGCGAGACCTCCCCACCCTACTCGCATCGTTGGATCACCAATAGGGTCGGGGAAGCCTTTCGGGGATACCCACCATGGGTACCGCGCCCCCGTCGGATGGATCAACTCGCCGACTATACAAAATGGGAGAAACCAATCCATCGCATTTTGGCCGAATCCGTACCCAGCAGATCGCAATGGAGCGAATGAGATCAGGAGTCTTACTTACTTACGAGAAACTCGCAAAACGAGTCCAGAATCTCTTGTCCTATTGCGATCGCACCATCTACGGAAACGATCCGGGTGCCACTGGCTTTCATGAGTAGCTCGTCGGTCGAGCCAACTGCGGCCACCTCTAGTATCGCCATACAGGACCTATAATTGAGCCCCAACCTCTAGGGGATACCGGCGAAAGCCAAAGGGATAATAACGTTGTCCATCCACCCTACCAAATAGAGTCTCGGGTTACTACAGTCTATTCGCAGGTCCTCAAGCGGAGGATTATCCCCTTCATATAAGGCTTTTGAGGCCCAGATTGATGAGTAGATTCTTGGCGCTCATCATTTCTGATTGAGACTTAAATAGCACTGCTTTAGAGCTTGCCAATCGCAACTCAGGAACTCTCTCTCGGTTGTTTTTCCTTCGGCTACAGGAGGTTACCTATAATCTTGCGGACCAAAGGTTCAGGAACCTCCTGGCTCCATCCTTCCGCATCCTCCACCTCCCCGATACGGCGAAGTAAGACGTAACGAGAGCGACCGAACCGTGTCTTCTTATCTGAACTCAGAAAGCTCATGACCACCTCCGGATCGAGTTGAGGAATTGTCTCGAGGCCAAGGCCAAGACCCTCCAGCCCCGAAGACAAGGCCTTACTCGTGCCACTTTCTGTAACTTCGAGACACTCACCAAGCTCCGCTTCCATAACCATACCGGCAGCAACCGCAGCACCATGACTAAGGCTATATCTCGATGCTGCCTCAAGAGCATGGCCTAGGGTATGCCCAAAATTTAGGATTTGGCGGTATCCATTTTCTAGTTCATCTTGTGTGACAACCTCTCCCTTAAGTCGAATCGAGCCGGCAACAGCAACCTTGGCAGCCTCGGGATCGGCGCTCCGAAGTAGGTCCATCTCGGCTCGTAGGTCATCGTAGTATTCAGCATCTAGGATTGCACCGTGTTTGAACGCCTCGACAAGCCCGGCAGAGCGTTCATTACCCGGGAGCGTCGCTAGCACATTAGGGTCAGCGATTACACACTTGGGTGGGTGGAATGCTCCAACGAGATTCTTTCCAGCTTGAGTATCCACGCCGACCTTCCCACCTATGGCTGCATCGATCATCGCCAGGTACGTCGTTGGGACCTGTACAAGAGGCACACCTCGAAGGAACGTTGCCGCCACGAACCCAGCTAGGTCTCCAGTGACCCCTCCACCCACAGCAATGATGCAGGTGTCACGCCCATACCCAGCGTCTAGGAGGCCGTCAGTAAGCTTGGACCAATTCTTCCTGGTTTTTGAGACTTCACCGGCTGGGAATGAGTATAGTTCAGCCTTCTTTCCGCTCGATCTGCACCGTTCTAAGACCACTCTAGCATACAGAGGACTGACTCGGTCATCAGAGATCACAGCATACCGATAAGCTGGTGCGTACTCATCAAGAATAATGGGAAGCTGCTCGAGGAGTCCGGCACCTATAAGTGCCGGGTAACTCTCTCCTGGCGCGCCGATATCAATCTTGATGGTCATATTGGGTGGGATCCAGCCCGGCACCTTAGTGCCAACGTAACTGGCCAAGAGCTTCGCTCGCCTGACAATTGAGGTCAAGACTCATGCGCTCGTCATAATTTCTTCTTGAGCCCCTACCTAGGGGTGAGCTAGCTTGAAGGAGTGGAGAATGCTGGCATCAAGCTTGCAATCCTGTGTTGACGATGGTTCTCTCCGCACCTAGGACCGACAATTGACGGCTCAAGAAAAAGTCAAGAAAACGCCGAAGGGAGGAGGTCGACTCCTGTCACGGCTTATGCCGCTTTGGAGGCCACGCACCTACCTACTGGCCGGATCATTCCTTGTCGCCGGTGCGGTTGGCGGAGTATGGGGATCCTGGCAAAATCTTTGCACCGGAGATACCTGCCCATCTATCGCACGAATCCGAACATTCGAACACGAACAAACTAGCAAACTCCTTTCCCACGATGGCCGGCAAATTGCTGAGATCGGATATGAGCGGAGAACCCCTGTTTCACTTCAGGCACTACCCGAGTACATCCCCCAAGCGGTAACAGCGATCGAGGACAAGCGCTTCTATCAACATTCAGGCTTTGATCCATTCGGCATTGCGCGCGCCGCTTTCGGGATTTTGACTTTCCGGAATCTTGGCGGCGGTAGCACAATCACCCAACAGTTGGCGAGAAATCTCTTTGACGAGATCGGTTTTCAACGGCGGTACGTACGTAAATTAAAGGAAGTCCAGGTCGCGCTGGACCTTGAGAAAGCCTACACGAAGGACCAAATACTCGAGGCCTATATTAATGAGGTCTATATGGGACGCGGCTATGGATTCCAGAATGCCGCACGCAATTATCTCGGGAAAAACATAGCCCAGATTAATGTTGCAGAAGCAGCACTGCTGGCGGCAATTCTTAATAGGCCTGGGGTTTATGACCCGTTTCGCTACCCCGACCGAGCAAGGGCACGTAGAGATTTAGTACTGACACGTATGGCTGCAGAAGGCCATCTGGAGCGGGAAGAAGCTGCGCGCTGGAAGCAGTTCCCACTACCCGAGAGCGAACCAACGGGGTCCGTGACTTCTGTGGCTCCCTATTTCGAAGAATGGGTAAGACAGATCCTCGATTCTCGTTTTGGAGACGAGATTTATCGGAATGGACTTCGCGTTTATACAACGCTCGACATGGATATGCAGCAAGCAGCGCAGCTGTCGATGGAGGAAGGTTGGGCGGCAATCGAGGCCGATACCATTCACTTCGAACATCCATACTACTCCGACTTTGACACGGTCCAAGCGTTCTCGGGATCAACACCCTACCTGCAAGGTGCTTTCATCGCGCTAGATCCCGTTACTGGACATGTCAAAGCGATGCTAGGTGGGCGAGACTTTGAGCAGTCGAAGTTTGATCGTGCACGACTCGCTAACCGCCAAGCCGGATCTGCTTTTAAGCCCTTCGTTTATACTGCAGCGATAGCCAGTGGAATCCCTGCTTCGCACATCGTGGTTGATGCTCCAGTAGTCTACCCACAAGTCAGCGGTGAGGACTGGCGTCCAGCTAACTTCGGTGGGGAATTCAAAGGCCCGATGACGATGCGAGAAGGACTTTATACCTCCACCAATATGATCGCAATCAAAGTGGGTTGGGAGGAAGTCGGTATAGAAACAGTTGCTCAAACTGCCCGACATATGGGGATTCAGACTGAGATCGAGCGGTTCCCTTCTACGACGATCGGCGCGGCTGAAGTAATCCCTATCCAAATAGCTGAAGCGTACTCATCCTTCCCCAGCCTTGGAACTAAAGTCCGACCATTCCCCATTCTTCGGGTGGAAGACTCTGAGGGCATGGTACTTTGGGAGCCACAGCCGGAACGTACTCAGGTCCTCGACAGCCTCGTGTCTCGAATCATGGTTTCAATGCTTGAGGACGTAGTGATACGTGGAACTGGATACAATGCTATCCGCATACGAGGTGGTCTTCCATATCAAGTCCCAGCTGCAGGCAAAACAGGCACTACAAACGATGGCACTGACGTTTGGTTTACGGGCTTCACACCAAATCTTCTCGCGACGGTCTGGTTTGGGATGGACGCACCCATACCAATTTTCTCACTAGGTCCAGGTAAGCGACAAGCCACTGGAGGTGGGCTGGCGGCACCTGTGTGGGCCTCCTTCATGCGCCGAGTGTACATGGGTGGGGATGGGGATAACACCAGTTTTCAGGCACAAAACCCACTCCTCCCTATCGAGAACGGCTGGCCCTTACTGCCTGGTCTTAATGCTGTACTTGTCGACCGAAGCACTGGAAAGCTCGCATCCCGCTGGTGTGCTGAAGAGGACCGTTATCTGGAATACTACCTCCCCGGGACTGAACCCACCGAGTTGTGCGATCGTTCGAGTCGCCGATTTAGAGGGCTTCGCTAATACTAGACTCTCCTCGGATTATTTTCCGGATGGTACCATAATCCCTCGTAGATCGCAGAGTAGCCGGCATTACTCTGTAATGGATCTCTCATGTAATCGCGAGTCCATCTAAGGACTTCCACTAGCGACTCCTAATCGCTGGGAGGTACGTTCGGCAAGTCGCTCTAGGAGAACTGATGGAACCACCAGTCATGACATCGAGGGAGATTACCGTGCCAGCTTGGACTTTCAGTGCCCTGAGAGACGAGCTTGGAACAATTTCTGATAAGCACTCAAGTACGACACTGCTTCAAAAGGTCGGGTATCGTTCGGGGATTTCAGCTTCTGCTATATTCAAAGAAGGCTTAAACAATACAGTTCTAGAAACGATACAATCCACATTCTGGACACATCTCTGCGACTTCTTCTCATGCAGGGGCTGGGGAACGCTAGTAGTCGATGCAGATCACCCCGGATTAGGTTTTCTGACCAGTAACGATTGGGCGGAAGCAATGACGGCTGAGGTGGACCAAAGTGCAAGTTGCTGCTTCAGCACGGGATTTATATCTGGCCTCCTGTCTGAAATAGCAGGAAGCCCTGTCGCGGTGCTCGAGGCCAAATGTCGGGCACGAGGAGACAGAGCGTGTGAGTTCGCTTTTGGCTCAGAACAGATGGTCCGCAACCTATACGGACAACTCCTGATAGATGCTGACCCTACTGCAACTTAAAGGAACACACCTCCTGATGAGAGTACTCGGCATCGACTATGGGATGAAGAGAATCGGCCTTGCACTTAGCGATCCCACTGAAACAATTGCTACGCCTCTGGATACCCTAATACGCCGGCGAGGCAAGAGGGCCCCATTATCTAAGATTGAATCTATTGCAATTGAAAAAGGTGCTGAGCACTTGGTAGTTGGCCTACCTCTTAACCTGGAGGGGAACGAAACTGAATGGTCTGAAGAAGTGCGTGCTTTCGGAGCGCGACTGGCTAAACGTATGAACCTTCGGGTTTCCTTTATTGATGAACGAATGACGTCCGTGCGCGCGGAGCGGACAGTAAGATCGATCGGCCTACCCAAAACCAAGAGGGAAAACAAAGCGAGGATCGATGCAGCGGCAGCGCAGCTAATCCTTCAGAATTGGCTCGACCTAAGGAAACACACAAAGTGAAAAGTCCGCGAGCTAGATTAACCACGAGTAGTATAATGCTCGTGTGTCTTATGTCCTGTGGAACTGATCCCGATGGTCTGTTAGAGGTGACAGTTCCATCCGGTTCAACACTCTCTGACGTTGCGGATACCCTAGTGAACCGAGGCTTAATAGGAGCGCAAGGCCCATTCAAGCTTTATGCCCGCATACGTGGGGATGATCGGCGCATCAAGTCTGGGCGTTATGAGTTGTATAAGGGCAATCGCTGGAGAGACATCCTTGAAAAGCTGACGAAGGGTGAAGTTATGACAGTCCCGATGACAGTGCCTGAGGGTTTCCGGCTGCTCCAAATTGCACCGCGGATATCCGAAGTTACCGGAGTAACGGAAGATTCTGTGCTCTCAGTCATCTACAATCCTGACCTGCCAGCAAGCCTGGGGATCCCTGGGCCTACTTCCGAAGGATATCTGTTTCCCGACACATACAGATTCGCTCCCGGCTTATCTGTAGAATCTGTTCTTCAAGCGATGGCGGACCGATACCACTCAACTTGGTCCGAAGCACACCTGGTCCGACTTAAAGAACTCAATATGACTGAGAACGAGTTGGTAACATTGGCCTCGATCATCCAGGCGGAGGCTCGACATAATAGTGAAATGCCCCGGATTTCTTCCGTCTACCACAACCGACTACGTGAAGGATGGCTTCTCCAAGCCGACCCCACTGTTCTTTTCGCCCTCGGGGGACCACGAAGCCGCCTGCTTTACGCAGCGATCGATTCAGTAGCTGACCATCCGTATAACACGTATTCCCAACCTGGTCTGCCACCGGGCCCGATCTGCTCACCAGGAGATCTAGCTCTGGCTGCAGCGCTTAATCCTGCTCAAGAGGACTTCATGTATTTTGTCGCTCGTCCAGACGGAAGCCATGTCTTTACGCGCACTCTTGCGGAGCATAATCGGGCGAAACTAGCAGCTCAGAGAGAGCGGGATCAGATAGGTTCTAATGGGCACCGTGAACCTAGTCACTAAGCCCAACTCCAAGACCTTGCTGAGAAGAGATCTTACGAGCGCGCTCCGCCTCATAGTGATCACGGACCATCGTCTAGCGAGACCCCGTAAGATCGTTGAAGTCGTTGAAGCCGCATTGCTGGGTGGTGCTAAGGCAATCCAACTCCGAAACAAGGGGGAGACTGCCAATAAACTTCTGGAAACAGGGAAATACCTACGCGACCTTACGCAAGCACATGGAGCACTTCTTTTCGTGAATGACCGCGTAGATATAGCACTCGCGATTGGTGCTGATGGC
>DLRL01000080.1:3170-26170 GCA_002501085.1 Gemmatimonadales bacterium UBA7889 | reverse complement strand
CATCGCATTGTGTTCTAGGATGACAGTCCGGCAGGAAGCTTCAGCTACGCGCAGTTGTCGCTCCCGCTCCTCCCACGTACTTGCAGTATCGTTATACATATTGAAAGTGCCCAGGTAGGTCTCATAACGATCCTGGGGCACACCGCGTTCATCGAGTGCCTCAAAGCTGTCTACGCGAGCTCGAAGCGCATCGAGTCGGGCTCGGAGTTCCACAAGCTCGGTTTCGCCAGCAACGATCGATCGCTGACACCGCTCGGCCGTTGCTCGTGCTCGATATAACCCTTCGCGAAGGCGTTCCACTTCCTGAGCCGCGCGTTCCTGTTCGATAATCCGCCTGCCTCCGACCAAGAGAATGGCGCCAGAACTCAAGATCAGCACTGCACCGATCACAGATTTGACCAGGGTATTCAAGAGATCACTGTTCCTGCACGGTGAAGCTGAACATCATGCCTGCATGCAAGTGTTCAGCGATGTGACAGTGAAGCATCCACTCACCAGGATTCGACATCTCAACGAGCAAGTCCATTGAGGACCCTACTGGCACGATTGCAGTGTCTTTCCAGGAAAGGTTCTGATTTTCGGCACCATCCATCGAGGTGACGAGAAAGCGCTGGCCATGGATATGGATTGGATGATTCATCGGATGGAACGAATCAGGTGAATTGAAAATTCGTATCTTGACTAGGTCCCCTACCTTAAAGTTCCAGTCAATATCATTGTTTTCAGCGCCTGTATCCCGATCTTTGAGAATCCAGGTCACCTGATCTCCGGTAGAAAGCCAGTTCATGACTGGCATCGCATCATTCCACTCCATTGGAGGGAAGAAAAGCGTGTCTGCTTCCATGGCAAGCACGATGGGTGTGGGAAGATCTTGAACACGGACGGTTGCTTCGAGCTCGTAGTCTGGTTCACGATTGAAATGAGGACGGTACGGCTCGAGCTCAGCGGCTATTTCATCGTGCACCCTTAGAGAGTAGAAGCTGTCCGAGATACCCGGCGCAGCTGTCTCTGTGGAAACAGTCACAATCGACAAGGTGTCAACATGTGGGTAAAACTCACCCCGGAAGTGGTTAATGGCCTGAATACTGTTGGCAATCAAGGTAGTTCCCGGCTCTTCGAACCTAACGTCAACCACGTATCGTTCTGCAGGCGCTATCACAACTGATTCGACCCAAGCTTCACGCTCAAAACGTCCAACATCAGACGCGATGAGTTTCACCTGCGCTCCACCGAATGTGACATTAAATGTTCTGGAATTTGCCACATTGGTGAGAAAGAAACGTACGACCTCTCCCTGCTTGGCTGACAGCTGATGATTGGTCTCACCATTAACCATCATCACATTCCCGAAACGCCCCATCAGAGCATGTGTGGGTGCGCTCTCACCCCAGGGTAGTACGCCCTGCTCATCCATAAGAATATCATCTAGGACCAGAATCTCTTCTCGGTGAGCCGGGCCGTAGTAGCTAGGATTCGGAGAGGTCACCAAAAGATTTCCGAAAAGTCCTAGGTCCTGCTGCACATCCTCTCGGGCGTGCGGATGATACCAAAACATCCCGGCGTCAGGGACATGCACTTCATAAACAAAACTCTCTCCCCGCTGGATCGCTTCCTGCGTTACACCAGGGACACCGTCAAACTCATTGTCTAGACGCACACCATGCCAATGGATTGTCGTCGGTAATTCGATTTCATTCCTGACGCGCACAACGAGTGTAGCGTCCTTTGGAGCTCGAATTAATGGACCTGGGTACTGTCGATTGTACCCAAACATCACCATCTCATGGCCATTGAGAATGCGACGCACAATTGACACCTCAATATCTAGCGTATCTCCATCGATCATCTCAACAACCTGGGATGGCTCTGCTTCTGGGAAGTTTGCGGGATTTATGCCTGCGGCAGGTAGGAAGGCCCCTACCACGGGCACAACCCCGGTTAGGCCCGGAAGCATGATCATGTTCGGGTCCATTGGTACCATTCTCCACCCACCTGACATACCCATGCCTGGCATTTCTGACTGGGCGTGTAGTGGGCTAGCTAAAACCGCAGCCGTCACTACTGTCAGACAATACCTAGCGACTCTCATGATTGGGGTTGGGGGCGGCGGCATAATGGTTCCTTACCTTGGCATGGATGGCGACTACAAGGCCTTGGGTTTTCGAAGCGCCAGTGGCGCTAGTTTGCGTAGCCGTACGCGGCACAATTTTCTTGCTGGAGTGCGCCATGCCCTACCATGGTGTGCATCATTCCACTGCGGGACATTCCGCGGAATACAATTGGCCCAGCCCACATTGATTGTTCCGGATTGTTATCCGCTTCGAGTGTTATGACAACCAAGAACTTGTTCCACTTGACCTTCCCTGATGCCGTAAGGTTTTGGTCGAGCGGCCCCAGGCGTTCAATTCTGTCTAATTCTCTCGTTGTGACCCAGGCCACGAGCCGGCCTTCTGTCGGGAGTTTCATGCGCTCCAGCGAGACACGAACCAAGTACTCGTAGCTCCCATCCGGTGAGATGGCCACAGAAAATGGCGAGCTTGCGGGGACAGATAGATCAGCCCTGCCTGTTGCTAGCCCAGTTCCAGGAATGTTCTTTGTCGTTACTAACTCAACCGTATAGTACTCTGCCCCCTCTAAGGGGCAGTATCCTGCCTCTTCTGCTCCAATAGGGGAGGTAGTGGCCAGGGGTAGTGTAAAGGAAATCAGAACGGCTAGCCCCAACGTCTGTCTGTAGAGCATCACGTATACCTGCTTGACCCCTGAGCGTTAGTTAGTGGTCACTAATCGGACGTGTGACTACTGGCCGGTCCCAATCTTGAGCTGAGGAGATATTTGGATAACCCCAGTTCTCCCCATTCCAGCCCTGAAACCCGTCCATGCTGAACGTCCAAAAACCGGTTGACATGTCACTGATTACTATCAGCCCGTCTTCATTGCGCACGTCCACACCAAATGCGCCGTTAAACATCGCGGGACGGTCAGCGCTTGGTGCTCCTATATATGTGTCATAATAGCCAACGGTAGCAGGATTTTCAGGATCTTGGAGGTTGAAAATCTGAAGGCCATCCAAGTATCCAGAAACAAATACGTACGGCCACCGAACCTCATGGTTGTGCACGAGATGGCGCCAGTCAGCTGTAAAGGCCGAGATCGGCGATCGGATGTTTGTAACTTCCCCTTCCAGCGCCGGCTGCAGATCAAAGATTCTGAGCGGAGCATATTGGTATTCGCTTTCTGCGATCACGTAACGCCCGTCAGCGCTTGGTGTGAAGGTGTGACCACCCTGGATCCCGCTTATACCTGTCAGCGTAATGCGGAGTTGCGGTTCCTCCAGATTTGAAACGTCGTAGATGTAATATCCGCCCGTACCCCCACCGTAGAAGCGATCCTCTCCCGTATCAGGATGATATCCTAGATAGAAGTCGTGGTATCCGCGGCCGCCGCCTCTGCCAAACGCGCTTTCAGGCACAGGTACCATGCCTACTCGAGCGTTCTCAAGATCTCCCTCAACGATCAACCCAAGATCGTAAATGAGTGCACCTGGAGCGCGTGCAGTCGTGAACAAATAGACTCGGCCATTGGAGTGCTTGTAGATGAAAATATTGTGGAATCCACCCGGCATCTCTGGTTCCCGAATACGGGCGGCTTCACGCACGGTAGATGGGTCAGGTAGTCCGGTTACATCAAGAATGACAGCACCAAGGTCACTGTTCGGGCCACCTGCCCCGAACTGAAGGGATTGCACCAAGTAATAGCGATCGTTCCACTTAAAGTGCTTCACATCCATACCGCCGGTACCCTGATGGAGATCCTGATTCTCAATTCTCCACTCATAAAGAAGCTTAGGTCTCTCCGGATCTTCGATGCTGATGATGTCCGTGCCCCTGGGTCCCTCGAAGCCGTATACCATCCGCGCGACATATGCAAATGGCCGGTGCATTTCCTGCTCTATGTCCATGTCAGCGACAGATAGCCGCGGCCCAAGTGGAAGGTGGCCTAGCACTTCCATATTGTCGCTTCCCCTCTTCAGTGGATTCCAGGGCACGTTCTGAGCTGCCCCAGGGGATACGAGGGTTCCGGTTAGGACAACAGCGGTGAGCATTAGACTGGTAGATCGTATGGCCTGCATAAGGCACCTCTTAACTGTGTGGTTATAAGCTAAAGTTGAGTGCTGTCAGCGTCGGTGGGCAAGATGGTCCTTACTTCCGGTCCATCCACCACTCGTCCTTCAGGATTGTAATATTCTGCTCCTGCTCCTGGCCATCGACAGACATTATGACCGTGTATTGGCCCTCGGGCGCAGAGCTATATGCGTAACGGATATTGTCCCGTGGTGCCCCCCCACGTCCGCCACGTCCCCCGCCACGTCCAACACCACCGCCACCATCACGGAGTCGGTCCTGCTCTGCTGTACTCCGTTCGATTCGTTTCTCCATATCCCATAAGACACGATGAATGCCGGCGTCAGCCGGACCTTTGATTTCGGCGACAGGCAGTGCATTCTGGTATACGGTAAATATTACGGAGTCCGAGGCTTCTCCTGAGAGGTAGTAATATATCGCAGCCCCCTCGGGCTCACTCTCACCGTTGAAATTAGATGATGAGTAGTTCGTCAAGTCAGGACTAACCCACCGGACTTTGGGTTCTGGTTCAAAAAAATGAGCATCTTTAGCGAGTACTTCCGGGTTGAGTTCCGCAAGCGAGCTGATATCAGTGATGTAAATTCCGCGCCCATGGGTTGCCGCGACCAAGTCATTTTCTCTCGGGTGGATCTTCATGTCATGTACAGGTGAGACTGGCATATCAAGCTTCATGCTTGTCCAATTCCCCCCACCATCGATTGAGACCCAGATCTGAAATTCAGTACCCACGAATAAGAGGTTGGGATTCGTATGATGTTCGCGGATTACGTTGATTGGTTCTGCTGGCAGATTCGACGAGATATCGGTCCAAGACTCGCCGAAGTCACTTGTCTTATATACAAAGGGGCGGAAGTCGTCTCTGCGGTACCCTGTATAAGATATGTAGGCGGTACCAAGATCATGGTGGGATGCCTCGACCCGACTCACCCAATACTCGGGGTTATTCGGGATGTTGTCGTTTAGGAGTTCCCAGGATAGTCCGTCATTTTGAGTCACCTGCACGTTGCCATCATCTGTACCAACCCAAAGCAATCCGGCTTTTAGCGGAGACTCATCGAGTGACGTGATTGTTGCGTATTGGACGTTACCGTCACCCCCCTTTCCTGTGGTCAGTGTTGCAGGATCAGCCTTGGTGAGATCCTCGCTGATCATCTCCCAATTCTCACCCCGGAAGGATGATCGCATAACCTTATTTCCAGCGTGATAGATAACGTCGCAGTCATGGACAGAGACGACGATCGGGGCGTTCCAGTTGTAGCGCATGTCGGGATCATCGTAACGGATGCCCTTGCGATCCCCGGTCCACAGGTCGAGTCGGCTAATTGGCCCAAACTGAGATTCATTATAGAGGAAGCGGTTATTACAGGTGTCGAACTCGTTGTACATGCCATCACCACCACCCACTCGGTCCCACATTTCAAAGTAAATCGGTCCTCCGGAGGGATTTGTGTTATAGGCCATATGTGAGCCATTGTCCTGTAAGCCACCAGCTACTCGGTACGGGTGAGACATGTCGATGCCGACCGCATAGAACTGAGCTAACGACTGAAAGTCCGGATGGTACCAGTTCTCTGCACCGTCGTAGGTGATTCCCAAGCCATGATCATAACCGAGGATCATGTGATTCGAGTTATCAGGGTCAATCCAAAGAGCATGATCGTCACCGCCGAAGCCAAGTGGGCCGCTTTCCCATGTCTCTCCACCGTTACTTGTACCCCAGGATCGAGCAGAGAGCACGTGGACAATGTCTGCGTCATTGGGGTCTACGATAATTTGTCCATAGTAATAAGCGGGACCACCACCGATTGATTGCCCATCGGGACTTACTTTGTCCCATGTGATTCCAGCATCATCCGATCGATAAACCTCTCCTCCGATCATTCCGCGGCTGGACTCGTGATCGAGTAGTTCTTGTCGACGCTCCTCTTCGGGCATGTCGTTCTTATTCGCGTTCTCGATCGTTACATAGATGATACTAGGGTCGCGTTCGTAAATATCGACTCCGATTCGTCCGAGCATACCTTCGGGAAGGCCAGCTCCCAGTTGTATCCAACTGTCCCCACCATTCGTGCTCTTATAGAGCCTGCTTCCAGGACCACCCAGATCAAATGTGAATGGAAGACGCACCTTGTCGTAGCTAGCCGCGTACAAGGTTTGAGTGTCGGTGGGGTCCATGACCACATCCACGACGCCGATACGGCGGCCTTCTATCTCTGGCCCAAGGACCCGGATCCAGCTATCCCCACCATTAGTTGTTTTGTAGAGACCGCGCTCCTCGTTCTCTGAATAAAGATGACCTAGAGCAGCGACGTAGACGATGTCTGGATTTAATGGATGGACCACTATGCGACCAATGTGATGTGATTCAGGTAATCCCAAATGAGTCCAAGATTCTCCTGCGTCAGTTGACCTATAAACACCGTCACCCCAATAGCTGCTTCTCGAGTTATTTGCTTCTCCAGAACCGAGATACAGGATGTCCGGGTCGGAGGGGGCCACGGTAATCGCACCGATCGAGAATACGCCTTGGTCCGTAAACAATACGTCAAATGTGATTCCGTTATTTTCTGTCTTCCAGAGTCCCCCTGAGGCAGTAGCTATATAGAAAGTGTATGGACGCTGATTGGGCACTGCGATATCGACGAAGCGCCCACTTTGACGAGTTGGGCCGATCTCCCGGTACTCAAGGTTGTCCAGAAGTGCCTCATCTAGCCTCTGTGCAGTCAGATGTTGCCTCGACCATGGTCCCGCAGAGATAACTAAGAAAAACACAGAGAGGAAAAGCCTAACTCTATAAGGCTGCATGAGGTTGACTCCAGTGGTGTGCTTACGACGGACTTATGGCTTGAGATCAGAGCGTAGAGAAGAGAGCGTATCCCGGCAAGTGCATCCCAAAGCTTGCCTCGAACGCCTCGCTGTGGTTTACTATGGCCTGTCGAAAGAAATACAGGCGACACTGGACTATAGGAGATAAGCCCGTGTCTACAGTGGATCTGGATGTACCTGACATCGGGGATCCGATGCTTGAAGATGAAATCGCCCTTGATTTGACCCTGATTAAATATGTGCTCTCATTGGGGTTCGGGCTCTTTGTGGTCTGGATTATAGCGATGATGCTTTTGCCCTAAGGTTAGCGGGCAAGAACCCAGGGATTGGCGGCCTGTACCTCTAGAGGTACAGGCCGCTTCTTCAAGTTCACCACAGATAATATTCAACCTCTAGGCGGTCCTTCCAGTAAGCCTTCAAGAGGCTCTTCTCTTGCTCCGTTCTCGTCACAGACTGCGAACATTGATTCTGAACTGCCATACATCGCTACACCTGCATAGTCGCCTTGCTTATTCAGAATGAAAAACCGGAGGTCGAAATTCGGCAAATCCCGAGTATTGAGTAAACGTTCCTCGATTGTGTTGTCTCTTACACGGGCAAGCGCGGCCATTCCAGCATCCTTTGGAGACATCCCTTGCCGCATGAATTCCACGATTAGGAATGAGGCACAGTTGTAAAGGTTAGCCTCTCCTCGGCCCGTTGAGCCGCAAGCTCCTACCTCATTGTCCACATACTGACCTGCTCCCAGGATCGGTGAATCTCCTGCACGCCCAGGAATTTTCCAGGACAGGCCACTTGTTGTTGTTACTCCGCATATGTCTCCGTCTGCTGAGAGACCCTCAAGGCTCGTCGTCCCCCAAAAAGAGTGCTCTGGGATAAGATTGTCGTCGACCATTGATAGACCTGCATCAAGTGAAGCACTGTAGAAATTTTTGAGCCTGGTGTCATAAGAAGCATTAGGATTTGCTTTATCTCCATTCTGTTCTGGGAACCGACCTCTTCGGACTCGATCCTCGGGGTCAAGCCAATGGCTGGGGTCAACTCGACGTCGCCACTCAAGCCAAAGAGCCCGGGATTCCCCAGTATTGAGATCTTCATGGATCTCGAATCCAAGGGCGCGGGCAAAGTCTTGAGCACCCTGGCCGACGATCAAGTGGTGATCAGTCAGTTCAGCTACTGCTTTCGCGATAAGTGATGGTGTTTTGACACCTTCAATACCTGCTACCCCCCCAGCCCACTTCTTGGGACCGTGCATAAGGCAGGAGTCTAGCTGGACTATCCCGTCGGCATTAGGAAGCCCACCGTACCCTATTCCACGCTCTTCAGGATCGAGTTCCGGGATATTCACTCCTGCAACGATCGCATCAAGAACGTCTTCTCCGGAACTAATTCCCCGGAATGCTCTCGTTATAGCGCTTTCTGAGCCACCGTTAGTAAATCGGATACTGCTTACGTCGGCGATGCACAGTGGGCGGGCACGGCGTGTGTGAACGGCTGGGGGAGCATGCTTTTCGTTGTCCAACACCGCAGGTTGAGCATTCACGACCATTGGTGTCGTCGCTACTGCAATTCCCTGTACCGTTGTTTTCACAAAGTCTCGTCTATGCATGAGTTCCTTCAGCTTGTAGTCGTGATTGATCGCTATTCTGGTATTGACTGCCTGTGAACTGAGTCAAAATGGTAAAGTATCTTCTTCGACGAGTTGTTTCGCGCGTGACCAGATGTGGTCGAACATGTCCTCTGTAAGCTTACCGGTAAACGTATTTTGCTGACTCGGATGATATGAGGCGAGCACTATCAGGCTGCCGATTGATGCTTCGGCTCCGTGGCTAAACGGGGGACGTGGACGAGGCACTGAATTACCACGGTCACCAAGAATCCGGAGTGTTTGTAGGTATGCAAAGCTGCCTAGAGTGACGACCACACGCACGGAATGGAGGAGATCAAACTCTCGCTCCATCCAGCGGCGGCACGTATCTCGCTCGCTGGGATGAGGTTTGTTGGCGGGTGGTGCACAGCGAACTGCAGCAGTAATTAGAACGTCCTTCAGTTCGAGTCCATCACCCCTTGAGATTGAATGTGGCTGGTTCGCAAAGCCAGCCTTGTGGAGTGCACGGTAAAGCCAATTACCCGAACGATCTCCTGTAAACATCCTGCCGGTGCGGTTTGCCCCATGTGCAGCAGGAGCAAGTCCTACAACTAAGATGCGTCCATTTGGGTCACCGAATGATGGAACAGGTTTGCCCCAATAGTCATGCTCACGAAACGCTGCGCGTTTCTCTCGGGCTACCTGCTCCCGCCACTTAACGAGTCTCGGACAGCGCTGGCACGTTGTGACGCTTGTCTGAAGCTTGTTGAATGCAGATGTGTTCATCCGTCGCTTTCAAACCAAGCAGACGACCACATAAGCCCAGGGTTGCCTAAGATGGAAGCGGAGACGGGAGTTTGATGGTCGCCACGTCACCGACCCGGATAGAACCTCCTTTGAGGAAGCCTCCGTGAGCCCCTCCATGCCAGTCAGGATCTAGCGCATCAAGTAGCCCCTGACACTGCTCATCCATTAACTCACACGGACGAGTTTCACCCCTGAGGAGAATATGAGCTTCACCAACTATCAGTATATGATTCTTCATATTCTTTAGCTGAATGCCGCTCACCATAATATTTGCTCTTCGCATTCCAGGTTCGGATTCGGGGAGCATCTCTTTAATCTTGTCAAATATTTCTTTCTCGATCACCGTGACTTGTCTGGTTGCACCGAAATTAGCGTCACCTTCGAGCCCTCTATCCGCTACTGCATTAACCTGCTCGACTGGATCCATGACCCCTCGATGGGATCTTTTCTTCCAGATCGCTTCTACCCTACCGTTCATTATGCCTCCTGTTGAATGAATATTTTTCCCCGGCATTTTGGATGGAGTTTCGGGGCACTCGGCAGTTCATCCCTGTTGAGCGGGTCTCCGTTTAGATGGGTAGTCCACAATATTTTCCCACTCTGATGCGTCGGATCGCGCGACTACGGCGACCACTGGATCGGTGTCACTTAGGTTGATCACTTCGTGCGGCACACCTGGTTTGATGAAAATGAAGTCTCCGGCCGTATTGTCCATCGCTTTCTCTAGGCCCATCCCGTATTCGTGGCGCACCTGGCCCTCAAGGATGTACAGCATAACTTCGAAATTGATGTGGCTGTGTGCGTATGCGACTGCGCCCGGAGGTACTATCGCCACGTTCATGGATAACCGACTGGATCCAACATTGTTTGCTGAAATCCCGGTCTTGTAGCGGATGCCATTCCAGCCACGATCAGTTTCTGGGCGTCGGACGCAGAGAATTCCACCACCGTCTTCCGCGGTCTCTCGTAGTTTTTCGGACATCGCCTTATTACATGTCATGGAATCGTGACCTCAAATACTTCCGCCCCAAGATTAAGTTTTGTCATCAGACATTCAGTTTAGTCCATTCTGACGTGCAGCTCAGTCATCGTGGTTTAATTCGTACTGCCGTTGGGTGTATTCTCTCTCTTTGGCCTGGACTTTGTCACGCGTTCGGGCAGCCCTCATACTGCGTTCTTTCCTGGCTTCAGAGTGGACACTCGGCATAGAAAGCAGCTGCTCCAGATCGCTTCCATTACATGATGGGCAGTCGGGTATCTCTAGTTCTTTTCGAACTAAACCCTCGAATTCGTGTCCGCACTCGCGGCAGAGATAGTCGTAAATTGGCATGAATCAACTCAAACTTTTGTAAGTGTCAGCATCTTGTGGGCAACCTCATTCCAACGTGAAGATTCCTGAAGATAATGCACGCTACCTAAGTGCTATCGGATTATGCGAGCCTATAGGCTTTTGATTCAGACTGAATAGTTCCTCCCTTATTCATTCATCCCCGCTTGGGTTCGTACGTAGCGTGCTGTCTCCTCATGTGTGGCAAACCAGACATCACCCCGTGTTTTGATATGCTCGATTAGCCCCTCTAGGGCTACAATCCGTGAGCGATGCCCAGTTATATGTGGATGCATTGTGAGCAGGAACATAGTCCCCTCTTCCCACGCCCTATCAAATTCATCGATCCAGACTTGCATTACTTCCCTTGGGGAGCTGTAGGAGTCTCCTCGGGGGTTGAAGAGCGGTGCGTCGTCTAGGATCCATTCAACGGGCAACTCCACAAGGTTCGTCGGCTCACCGTTATATAGGAGTTCGTACGGACGGTCATCCGCCATAAGAGAGCTTTCGTACAGAAAGCCTAGTCTTCGGACTATGTCGAGTGTGTTAGGGCTGAAATTCCAGGAGGGTGCTCGATATCCTACGGGTCGATCTCCAGTCAGCTCTGTCATTGCGTCTACTGCTGCGACTAACAGTCGTTCCTCGGTCGCAGCGTCGAGTTCAGAGTTTCGTTCGTGTATCCAACCATGAACCGCGATCTCGTGAATTCCTGAAGCTTGAATCAAGGTAGCCTGTGAGGGTGCAAGCTTCAGGCTCCATGCAGGAAAGAAAAAAGTGGAAGGAATACCCTCTTCGTTCATGAGTTCAACGACGCGCGGAAGAGCGACCCGCGATCCGTACTCTCCCTGAGAAAGTGGGCCGACGCTAACGCTGCCATCCCGGAGGCCCTGAACCGTCTCGTTGTCTACGTCGAAAGAGAAGAGGACGGCTACTCGGGCTTCGCCGGGCCAACTCTCAGGGGTGAGGTCACGACCGGCTCTAACTTGATTGACTGCGTCACGAACTTCGAATTCAGCCCAGTCCCAGGGAGGTGTTCCAGTTTGTTCATTTGACCGAGACGGTTCCTGGCATGCAAAGAGCAGAAATGAAGTTGTGGCAACGATCAAGATGCGGGTCATCGGATGCTCCATTAGAGAATGACTCAGCCTACATGGCTTAGTGATTTGAGGCCAGAAGCTCTCTGATGCTTTCTTCAACGGTTCTTCACTTATGCCAGGCTCTGCAAATTATTGAGCGCTGCTTCGGACAATATCACTCATCGTAGGCGACCCGCATGGTTCCAGAGCTCACCAAGATGGCTCTGCCTCCAACACGTACGGCGGATGTAGTACCATACGACCTGTCTGCCTCGACGTAGATGAGGCTTGGGCGATCCATCTCGATGCCCTGTTCGACAGTCCAGGACAGTGAGCCATCTTCAGAGGCATCCAACTTCGATAGGTAGCCCCCGAGCGCTGCTGCTGCAGAGCCAGTCGCTGGGTCTTCTGCGACACCCGACCCAGGAGCAAACATGCGGACCCGGATGTCAGCCTCGTCACCTTCAGCCTCCATGCAAACGAGGTATACGTGGTGAGCCCAACTGTCTGCGAGCATTGTTTTCCAGAGCGCCATATCGAGTGAGGCCTTACGTACTGCTGCGATCGTTCGGACGGGAACTACATGATACGCTAGACCACACGAGACCATTTCTGGGTAAAGCCCATCTGGGCAGACATCCTCAGGGCTGAGACCGACCATACGAGCCAGATCTTGGCAGGAGTGAGGTGACTCACGGTGCTCAGGCAGCATCGCGGTTGTGAAGCGCCCAAACACAGGCTCCCCGCCCTCAATTTGCACGTCGACAGGAACTGCTCCAACATTTTCTTCAAGGATGATAGTAAGTTCTGTAGTGTTTTTTTTACTGACTGCTGGCTGTCTAGCGAGTAGTTGATGTGCGAGGAATACTGCCGTGCCCACCGTGGGGTGTCCTGCAAAGGGGACCTCCACATTTGGTGTAAAAATACGTACCCGCGCTGTTCCTTCGGCAGTCTCCGGTGGCCCGAGAAAAACCGTCTCTGATAAGTTCATCTCTCTCGCAATCCGTTGCATGAGCCCAGTCGGAAGCTGAGTCGCGCTTGGAAATAGGCCGAGCGGATTGCCACCAAAAGTACTATCCGTAAAGACATCAAGAGTGTGGAATGGAAGTTCCATATGCCCTAAGGTGCCCTTCCTCTGTTTTGAGGGATTGTTTATGGGGTCGCAATAAGTACGCAGGTCATCGCAAACTGTCTGTTCCTTATCCCAACCGCCAATGGAAAAGGAAAAATTGATGGCTTAGTGATGTGACTGAGATTTAGCGATAACTTGAGGATGGTGATGTTCGAGTCCAGAGTCGAGCATGAGGGGCGAAGCCCCTGTCAGTCCCGCTTATGTAAGGTGTTGAGACTTCAGAGATGACTAGAGACCCGCATTTTCAAGCTCTCGAGAACATGTATCTAAACGCACCTATCAATGCTTTTTACGATCCAAGAATTGAGGTGTCAGACGCCGAGGCGATAGTCGAGATTGAAGTGTCAGAAAAGCTATTTCACTCGGCTGAAGCGGTGCATGGCTCTGTTTACTTCAAAATGCTGGATGACGCAGCGTTTTTTGCTGCTAGTGCACTGGAAAAAGAGGTATTCGTGCTCACAACATCATTCACAACCTATCTCACAAGACCTGTTTCATCGGGTCTGCTTAGGTCAGTTGGCAGAGTAGTCAATCAAAATAAATCTCAACTTATTGCTGAGGCGGTCGTATATGATGCTCAGGGTAATGAAGTTGGGCGCGGGAGTGGGATATTCGTGAGGGGCAGGGTGCCATTACGCGAAGTACCAGGATATACCCCGTAATCAACAGGCTAAGATACTGTAGGCAATCACTTATAGTTCAAAGTAAGCGTGCCTGTAGACTCGAGAAGATCCCACACGGAGATTCCATGATGCTAAAGACTTTTGCGTCTCTGGTTCTGAGACTCTGCAGCATAAGCGGATTGTGTGCCACGCTGTTAACTGTTGCTTCGATGATGATTTGTGCGGGGGATATAGTGGAAGCTCAACTCCCCACGATCGGTAGTATCGAGCGGATTGATTCTCGGTTGGATCTGATTGTGTCTTCAGATGCAGAAATGGAAGTGCTAGCCGCAGGCCACGAATGGACTGAAGGGCCTGTGTGGGTTCCTACGCTTGAGGGTGTGCTCTACTCGGATATTCCGAACAATGCGATCTACCTTTGGCGGGAAGGAGGGCCGGCTTCCTTATGGCTTCAGCCATCTGGGTACACGGGCGAAACACCCAGAGGAGGTGAAAGCGGTTCTAATGGACTGCTCTTGGACCATGAAGGCGGGCTGTTATTGGCACAACACGGTGATCGTCGTATTGCACGGCTTGACTCTTCGTGGGATGCGCCCGTAGCGAGCTTTGAAACACTCGTTAGAGAATTCGAGGGCAAGCGCTTCAACTCACCCAATGACCTGGCACTGAACGTAAACGGAGACCTGTACTTCACTGATCCACCATACGGACTGGAACAGGGCATTGAGGATCCAGCCAAAGAACTAGATATACATGGGGTCTATCGGCTGACGGTTGGTGGTTCTTTGACTCAGGTTATTTCTGATTTACCTCGTCCAAATGGCATCGCCTTTTCACCAGATCAAGGTACGCTTTACGTCTCTAACTCTGGGTTTCCGGCAGTCATTATGGCCTACGATGTCACTTCTTCTGGAGATCTGAGCAATGGTCGTACCTTCTACCAATCTTGGGGGGATGGTCTAGCGATTGATCAGCAGGGCAACGTTTATGTCGCAGGACCGGATAACGGTGTCTTAATCATTAGTCCAGATGGCGAACTGCTGGGTTCCTTGAACACAACGCAAAGAACTTCCAATTGTGCTTTTGGAGATGACGGCTATACGCTCTACATCACGTCTGATATGCATCTTCTCCGAATTCGCTTGAATGTTAAGGGTGTCGGCTTCTGAGGCCCAAGCTCACCGGTCAAGAATCTCTTAGGAGCAAATATCGGTGAGAATTGTGTCGCTTCTTCCTAGCGCAAACGAGATGGTTCACCCAATCCTGCCAGGACTGTCTCAGGATCTAGCCCAACCGAGTCTTCTCCCTAGTTACTGAGGTAAACTCAGGGCGACTAGGCGACCTGGCCGTCCAACCTGCAGGACAACAAACTGGTTGCCTTCATGCATATAGGTCATCATCCCATACTGGCCGGGTGAGGGGATCTCAATTTCACCGACGTGCTCCCCCGTAAGCTTATCGTAGGCATTTAACACTGCCGGTCCGGATGAGCCCTCAGTTGCATAAAGAAGGTTGCCAGCCACCATTTGGATTGAGCTTGCCCCACTCCCGGTTTTCGAGAGATCAACACCCTCAAGCGCCGGGTGATCCAGCACTGTTTGTGGAGTATCCCCAACGGGGACCCACCACAGTCTCTCCCCCGTATTCATGTCGAACGCAGAGAGGCGGCTGTAGGGAGGTTTGTGGAGTGGCAGGCCTTGAATGGTACCCATCCCACCCCCTGGTCCTGCTACCCACTGAGAAAGAGTCGCGCCCGTTGTAGCCATAGCTTCTGGATCATCGGCTTCGATTCCTGGGATAACCATCCCACCCCCACACCGACGTGCAGAGGCCACGTAGAGGATGCCCGTTGTAGGGTCAAGTGTTGCTGGATTTGTAATATTTAAGCCGCCGTAGCAACGGATGTTGTCTTCAACTCCGGTGCTATGGTCACCATAGAGCCGGGGGAGGAAAGCGCCACCGACGTTGTATCTACTGACAATCTCCATAGCCTCCGAGCGCAATTCCGGTGTAAAGTCGATAATGTCTGACTCCGGAAGCCCAAGGGGCTCCATTGGCTCTGGCCGTGTAGGGAATGGTTGAGTCGCGGCGGTCCAGTTTCCAGGAACTACGGTCTGCTCGACGGGCCGCTCCTCGATCGGCCAGATCGGTTCACCTGTCTCTCTATCAAAGGCGAAGATCAACCCAGTTTTGGTCGTTTGTATGACTGCGGGTATCCCACGTCCGTCCACCTGCAGGTCAGTAATGATCGGGACATTGGGGATATCGTAATTCCATTGATCATTATGGACGGTCTGGAAGTGCCATACGCGTTCTCCAGTTGTCACATCCAGTGCGATCACGCTTGTGCCGAAGAGGTTATCACCGGGCCTGAATCCCCCGAAGTAGTCGATGGTTGGTGGGTTCGTTGGTATGTAGACAATCCCACGTTCACGATCTGCAGACATCGGCGCCCAGGAAGAAACATCCCCAGTGTACTGCCACGCATCGTTTTCCCAGGTGTCATGACCGAATTCGCCGGGACGGGGGATAACATGGAACTTCCACTTGAAGTCTCCATTGCTAGCATCGTACGCCAGAATGTCGCCGGGGACGTTCTCGACTCGCGTTTGGTTGTAGCCTTGTTCAGCTGAGTTGCCGATAACGACGGTTCCATTCACTACGATTGGAGGTGACGATGCAGTGATGAACCCCAGTTCTCTCGGAATCCCATAATCTGGGTCGTACGGTTGATCCCATGCCTCCCAGGGCCCCCAGTTTCTCAGTAGATCAGGTAGTAGGTCGACGACCCCCGTTTGGGGGAATCCATCGATTGCCACGGGAGCGCCAAAGTTTTCTATATGTTGACCGGTTTCGGCATCTATCGCGTGCAGGAAGAAGGCAGGAGAAGTGTAGTAGATGACTCCACGGCCATCGCGCTCTCCATACGCTACTCCTTTACCATAGTTCTGTCGCATAGAGCGTTCCCACCGGATGGTATTGGGTTCGCGATATGTCCAGAGCGTCTCACCGGTGTTGGGGTCGATTGCGACCACAGTTCGGCGCTGGCCTGCCACCGTGTAAAGAATGCCGTCGACATACGTAGGGGTGGACTTCATCTGGTAGTCGACTTCGGGCCCAAAGTTGTTCGCTTGCCACGTCCATGCCACTTCTAGATTGCCAAAGTTAGATGAGTCAATTTGATCAACTGGTGAATAGCGCGTGCCCCAGGAGTCTGCACTCTGGTAACGCCATTCTCCGTAAGGTGTGCCGCGGTCTTGTGCCTGGCTCAGAGATAGTGGTGCCATCATCAGGGTAAGAATCACGAGAGTGACTTGCTGCAATTCCAAGATTCTACAGTTTGATCGGAACATGCTTTCCTCCGGATGCTGAGTTGCCACAAATGTGACGGGGGTGGCAGGGCGCATGGTAGTGTAGTGTCCGCCCTTCAGCTAGGGTGTTTTAAGGTCATCCGGTTACATGCAAATGCCACCCATTCGGAGCTTCCTGATAAGTCAGGAGCCTCGCGCACCTTAGCTTTGGTCGACAGTTTGGCTGATTCGTTTCAAGAATTGCACAGGGAGTTCAGTGAGCATGAGGAAAATGAATAGCCGAAAGAGACTACTGGTCTTTTCTCTAACACTCCTAATTCCAGTTTTTGTGGTAGGCTGTGGATCTAGCCTAGAAACCGGGGGTGCTCCTGATGCAGGGAGCGAAGGAATTCCATCCTTTGAGGTTGATCCCAGCTGGCCGCTCGAGATGCCAAACGACTGGATCATGGGTTCGGTCACGGCGGTGTTTGTAGACGCGATGGACCATGTTTGGGTCACGCATCTGCCAGAGACATTGACCCCGGAAGAGACATCGGCCGTGCAGGACCCCCCTATTGGCATGTGCTGTGTACCGGCTCCTATCGTCATTGAATTCGATGAGAGCGGAAAAGTCGTTCAGGGATGGGGGGATCCAACGACACAAGAGGTGTCAGAGTTCCCACGAAATGCGCATGGACTTTTTGTCGACCACAACGACTTCGTCTGGATCGGGAGTTACCAACATCACCGGGTGATGAAATTTACACGCAACGGTGATCTCCTAATGACGCTTGGTGAATATGATGTGAATGGGGGGAGTAACGATCCAAATCTACTTGGAGGCCCTGCCGGTATCTGGGTGGATCCGGGCACTAACGAAGTCTTTATCGCTGATGGGTACCGGAATCGGCGTGTGATTGTCTTCGATGGGGACACGGGTGGATATCTTCGACACTGGGGTGCCTACGGAGAGCCGCCTGATGACGAATATCGATCTGGTGATCGTGGTCCAGACTATTCTCCTCCCGAACAATTCTCGACTGTCCATGGCCTTGTCGGTTCGAGCGATGGGTTGATTTATGTGGCTGACCGGGGAGGTAACCGGATCCAGGTGTTCCGCCAGAGCGGTGAGTTCGTCACAGAGAAAGTTGTCGCTCCTAGCACATTGTCATCCGGATCAGCATTCGTAATCGCTCTTTCTCCCGATGAGGAGCAAGAGTGGTTGTACCTAGCCGATGGAACCAACCATAAGGTCTGGACTCTCAGGAGAAGTGATCTTGAGATTATGGATAACTTTGGCCGCGGCGGACGGCAGCTTGGTCAATTTCTTCGGCCACATGGGATGGGTATTGACTCAGAGGGGAACCTCTACGTAGGTGAGGCATCTACGGGTCGACGCGTTCAAAAATTCGCGCTCCGGGGTGGCTCCTAACCTAGAAGCCGGTGATACCCTGCTGAGGAAGCCTTTTAACAGGTTGTTTAAAGCACGGACTCGCAAGTTGTTCAGTTGTGAGGACTGTTGTGTTTTCTAGGTATTCTCTCGTCAGCCATAGCTGCGTGGTAAGCGAAAGACGCCATGATTACTGCGTTCTTCATAAGGTCTTCAATGGGTACTGTGTCGAAGAAATCGAGATTTGTATGTCCGCCGGTACCCCCGACACGAGCCTGTAGAAACTGGAAAGCGGGAAGACCAATGTTGTCGAAGGGTACATGGTCGGTACTACCGACTCCCTGTAGCGAGATGGTGGTCATACCCATGTCGTGAAATGGCTCCATCCATGCTTTGAATATTTGTCGGACATGTTCGTTTTCCTGAAGCCAAATGCCCCTATACTGACCAGGGCCGTAATCTTGATTGAAGTATGCTGAGAAGGTTTCGTACTCTGGGGTGGTACCGATATTGGTATCATTAGGGTTACCAAAGTGCTCGCGCACATAAGCTCTGGAACCATAAAGACCTTGCTCTTCTCCAGACCATAACGCGACCCGGATAGTTCGGCGCGGCTCAGCGCCAATAGCTTTCAGAATGCGAGCTGCCTCTAAGACGACCGCTACACCCGAGGTGTTATCACTTGCATTTGGACTGGCATGCCATGTGTCAAAATGCGCTCCCATCATGACCACTTCTTGGGCGAGATCCGTCCCTGGTATCTCACCAAGAACATTGCTGGCCTGCTCGACTGAGGTTCCGTGGCTATTGCGTACCTCAACTTCGAGGTTCACCGGGATCCCTCGACGTAGAATCCGATACATACGGTTATAGTGTTCTGGGGTTACTGCCACAATCGGAACAGAAGACATCGTTGCATCCCGGGACCAGAGATCGATTTTGGCTCCCGGTCGAGCGAATCCCCGAACGGCCCCTGGCCATCCACTTGAAGATTCTAGCACCACCGCCACACCCTCCTTCACGTAGAAAGCGAGTCGCTCTGCTGCCGTGAGCACATCAGGGTTCTGGGGTGGATCTGGATATAAACGGGAGAAATACGGATCAGGTCCGGGTGGTGGTGGCACAACAGCTTCTGCGAGTTCGCGCATCTCTTGCGCGCTCCGTTTGGGTGTGCCCGTCTCAAACCGCGAAAGGTCAATTATAGCGGGTGGAGTAGAAAGCACTGCCACCCCTCGAATCTTGCCCTCTAGTGTTTCTAAGTCCTGACGGGTTCTCACATCTGCAATGACGGCCGGCAGTTCCTGTTTACCGTTTGTGCCGGGTGTATGTGCGATCGGATAGCCGACCATTGGTTGGTAGTCAGGTTCTAACAGGTGGATAGAGACGTACTCGTTGTCCCAACTGACGCCGTACTCCATGAAAGGCTCGCGGTTAGTTCCGGTCAGCCCAATCCTCTTCATCTCCTCTAGAACCCAGCGTTGCGCATTGTCCATGGCAATTGAGTTGGTGAGGCGTGCTCCCAGGACGTCAGTCATGTACGAGAGCGTATTCGCAATCTGAGATCGTTGCAGGCCCTCTTCCCTTATCTGAGCCACTACGTCCCAATCAACTACGACCCCTCCTCCCGCGTTCTCTTGCGTAGAGGTAACCTGAGTCAAGGCTCCCAGGGGCAGCACGGATAGGCTCGTTGCTATGACTGAGAGAAGTAGTGTTGGACTTATTAAAACTGAGTGTGAGCGCATTGCCCCTCCTGGTGTTCTGCGTTCCTGACGCTTTATTACACGCGAATATGTCTGACGACTGAAGGGTATGCCACGATATTATCCAGAAACTCTATGCCAGTGGGCATATTCAAAAAAACTAGGACATGCTGGCAGTAGAAAAATTACCCACCGGCAATACTCTTGAATAGCTAGCGTCCGATCAGTCTCCTGAACTGCCGGTCACTACTGATACTCTCGAAGTCTGACTCGCTCCTAGCCTGTTCTTGCCACCGTTCATTCATAACAATTGCCTGGCTTAGTACCTCGATTGC
Source organism: Gemmatimonadales bacterium UBA7889 (assembly GCA_002501085.1). Lineage (GTDB taxonomy): Bacteria > Gemmatimonadota > Gemmatimonadetes > Longimicrobiales > Gaopeijiaceae > UBA1142. The sequence continues at coordinate 5,934 of DLRL01000080.1, read as the reverse complement.
GTTCGCCGTGTTGCCCGCCCGAGCGTGAAGTCTGGCAAGGCCATACAAATATTGATCATTCCCTGGCCTCATAGCGATTGCCTTCCTCTGTGCAGCGATGGCATCAGGGAACCTTCCTTCCGAGGCAAGTTGGATAGCGAGACGTGTCTTGTTACGGGAAACCGACATGTTCATCAGGCGACGAATCTCGAGGAATGGGGTTGGATGGTCATCGACACGCACGTCGATCCAGCGGTCAGTGGTGCGACCTGAATCTCCTATCGGTTTTACCACCAATATGCCCCCAGACTGCTTTCCACGGGCGTCACCACCCGCAGCCTGGCCGGCGTCGAGTGCAGCCATGAGCCGTTCTGCGAGTTCTCCTTCTGCCGTCTCGAAAGCTTGCGCCATGGCTTGAACCACTTCCTCACTCACCAGGATATTTCCCTGAACCGAGTAGTTATCTCCTTCTATGTGGCCTGCCCAATCGCTCGTTTGAGATCCGGTGTAAGCGCTGACTCTACCCTGTGCGTCGATGACCGCGAGTTGGCGTCGGTCCCGACCCTCGTCAGCGTTGGTAAGACGTGTTACGACTGCATCTGGTGAAAGTCCCTGCTCAAGAAGCTCTAGTCCTCGTGGTCCATATGACTGGTTCGCTGAGGCTTGGGTTGCGATCGCCCCTACGCCTGATTTCGCATAGGAGACGATTGCAGCTGCTCGGAATGCGCGAGACTGGACAGCAACTCCGAGTTCTTCGGTGGCGGGGTCTCTGGCGACAATTGAGAACGTCGCAATGATCTCTTCACCTGTTTCCTCGATGATGGGCGCACTGCTTTGTGCGTTAGCGGCACTCCCACGGAGGGCGAAAAGCACCGCAAGAAGCAGCAGTGGCAAAGTCCTCTTCATTCTGCGGACCTCCAATGATGGCATTACCAGAATGCGCTAGGGGCGTCTGACGCCGGGTAGTTTCGGTATCAGACGCCCCTAGCTCTCTTGGTCTATTCTAGTTGTTTTCAGTTGAGTGCAGGTAGCTCATCGCTTCCTTGTACCCGTCGAATGAGTCCCGCCCAGCCCAGACCTTGGTAAGGTTGGTATAGGCTTCTACCGCTTTATCTCGGTCTCCTGCCATTGCGCTCGCCCTACCAAGGCCGAGCAAGGAACGTGGCCTATTCGGCATTCGCTCAAGAGATTTCTCGAACTTTGCGCTTGCCTCTTCCGGCTGACCGAGGTCCAGTAAGATTTCACCATATAGTTCATATACTGGCTTGATCGGTGATGCGGCTCCTCTAGGTGGCGCCATGGCTTCAGTGGTCTCTACCGCTTCATCCATGAAGCGCTTGGCCACGTCAGCGTGTCCCATTCCAGCGTGCAGAAGTGCACTCACCTCATTCGCCATAATTCCAGTGCCTCCACCCTCACCTGACGAGCGCTCTCTTAGCGATGTCTCTGCATCACGAAGGGCCTGTTGGTCACCGGTGTGCGCAGCGCTGAGGGCGGTCGCCAGGAGTTCATTGTTGGATGACTCTTCGGTAACAGGCAGTACCATCCACTCTTCAGTTTCAACGATGTAGCGTGCTTTTAGCAGCGGAACACTATTGCGGGCTCGAGCTTCTCCTCCTTGCCCGCGGGCTCCACCCTCCAGGAAGCCTCCCTCTTCTGACATTTCTTCAATGCGTTCAATCCAGAGACGAGCTTTCTCATAGTCACCGAGCTGTAGGTCTCCGTACTGACCCCAATCCAGTGCATGGATGGCATCTCCCATCGTATCACCAGGCCGCCAGAGTTCCCGGGAAGCATCGTATGCTGATTGATTATGGTTAGAGACGTAATCCCACATCCCATGTTGGATGAAGATGTGCGTTGGCATGTGACGCGCATGCGATACTGCAGGCGCTATGTCAGCAAAAGCATGTGCCGCTTCCAGTGCCAGGGGTGCATGGAGTGGATCGTCAAAGGAGTGGATTGTGTAGTGCGCAGCCCCTGGATGGCCAGGTCTCTGTTCAAAGAGGTTCAGGGCAATCGTTCCTGCTCGGACATTGAGGCGTTGGCTCAAGTCACGTGTCGCACCCACCGTGCTTAGCATGGATAGTGCATAGAAAGCGGCGACCTCTGAATCGTCAGGGTATCTCTCGTATAGATCTGCCATTGCTTCCATGTAGCCGACCCGACGTTCAACGTGATCGCCATCGCCCCAAAGGATCTCTATAGCATTGAGGAAGCCTTTCTCCCGATCGGTTGGTGCCTCAGCTAAACGATCAGTCGCGGTTTCCCCTAAGCGCTGCAGTACCTTGCGTGGTTCTGTGGCATCCATCTGGGACATGAGCGGGTGGTTATACGCCAAAGATTCACCCCAATAGGCCATAGCAAAATCCGGGTCTAGCTCCTGCGCCGCCTGGAATTGTTCGATTGCTTGCTTCCACCCAAAGCTATGAAGAATCGAAACTCCTCTGAGGAAATGCTGCTGAGCTTGACCGGTTGCTGAGGTGGGGAAATCGATTGCACCGACATCCACAAACTGTGCTTGGCCGGGGCCGGCAACACAAAAGAAAAGAACCGTGGCGAGAATTGAGCTACGGAAAACGTTCATTACTGCACTCCTTATGAAAGGGGCCAACAACCGGTGTTGGCCCCTCCAGGACGAGGAAAGAAGTATATGTCGCAGTGTCTTTATTGGCGATTAGCATGCGAAACATGCGTTATCGTCTAATAATTCAAATACCAAAACTAGGTTGCGACACATACCGTGAAATTATTTTATGCCATCCATAGGAGGAAAATCATGGCT
>DLRL01000080.1:0-2835 GCA_002501085.1 Gemmatimonadales bacterium UBA7889 | reverse complement strand
TGTCGCCCCAGGACCCAGTCACGTTCTTACTTATATCCAAATGAAATCTAAGGTCAGGATAGAACTCTGGTTGCCCTTCTTGCCGGTTTTGATAGCGTCAGGCAGAGTTGGTGTGCACAGGCTAAAGGAGTATTCCTATGTTTCGCAGAGGTTCGGTGCCCTCATCCCCCCCACGATTGATTATGTATACCCTTTTAGGGTGTGCAATGGCGATTGGAGAGATCGTGGGTGCGCATGCAATCTGCGCTCAGGCCAATCCGCCTGAAGTCACTAGAGAACAGGTTCAGGGGTGGCTCGACGAGTTTTCTAACTGGGGTCGCTGGGGGCCTGACGATGAACTCGGGACCCTCAATCTCATCACTGCAGAGAAACGCTTGAATGCTGCCTCAATGGTCGAAGATGGTACGGTGGTTTCTTTGGCTCGTGACGTGAACAAGGACACTGCGCCAGACAATCCACAGCCTATTGGACATTCAGCCAGATTTTCAGGTAATCGAATAGGTTGGGGCAGTGATAGTTACACGATCAACTATCACGGCTACTCCTACTCTCACATTGATGCACTCCCTCATACTGGTGTCGGAGGACGCTTGTACAACGATTACTCCACTGAGACAGTTGGTGAGAACGGTGCAGAGAAACTTGGGGTGCAGGTGATGCAGCACGGGCTATTCACTCGAGCTGTCCTTATAGATATACCGAGGCTTCGGGACGTGCAGTTTCTGGAACCAGGAACTGCGATCACCAGAGAAGAACTCGAGCGTTGGGAGAGAGAGTCCGGGGTGGAAATTGAACCAGGCGATGTTCTGCTTGTGAGGACGGGTCGGTGGGCTAAGCGTGCGCAGGACGGTCCTTGGGCTGCGGGGCGCCAGCTCGCCGGGCTTCACGCTTCCACCGCTGGTTGGCTCAGAGGCAAAGACATAGCGGCGATAGGTTCGGATGGAATCACTGACGTTCTGCCCTCTGGGGTGGAGGGCTTCACCCATCCGCTTCATCAGCTACTGTTGGTGGGGATGGGAACTCCACTGTTCGATAACCTGGACCTCGAAGAAGTTGCTAGAGAAGCAGCGGCACGTGGTCGCTGGAGTTTTCTCTTCAGTGCAGCGCCAATGCGGATACCTGGCGGGCTCGGTAGCCCGATCAATCCGCTCGTCATTTTTTGATTTACGTGTCACTGGTATGCTTTGATCAACTTGCAGGAAATAGCTGTGTCAATGTCTGAGAACGCGAGAAAGTCAGGACGCCCTTTAGGAGGGGAATGAGTGGTGGTTTCCGATACTGTTAGGTCCGCGCCGAGATTTATGCACCTTCCTACATTCATGCGGGCACCTCTTATCGATGATCGATCAGAATTCGATATTGCAATGGTTGGGGTTCCTTATGATGGAGCGGTGACCAACCGACCAGGTGCGCGTCACGGCCCCAGGGAGGTGCGAAGCGCCTCAAGTATGATCCGTGCGATCCACCCCGTCACGCGCCTAAATCCCTTCGAGCTTTGTCAGATTGGAGACGCGGGTGACGTGCCGTTTGAGAATCTTTATGACATTGCGACCGTGCATGCGGAGATCGAAACGTTCTTCCGGGCCATGGGTGATGACGGTTTGACGTCCCTGGCGATAGGTGGAGATCATTCTGTGACGCTCCCGATTCTCAGGGCACTAGCCGCAAAGCAGGGTCCTCTCGGATTCATACAGGTAGATGCGCATACGGATACGTGGGATTCATTCATGGGTTCTGAGCTCAGCCACGGGGCGCCCTTCCGCCGTGCGGTAGAAGAAGGACTGATTGATGCTAACCGAACCGTGCAAATAGGAATCCGTGGAGCTCAGAACTCGATGGAGGGTTGGGACTTCTCAGAAGCGACTGGGATGCGAGTTCTATTCATGGATGAATTCACCCAAATCGGTGCAGAGGCTGCTGCCGAAGAGGCAAGGGATATCGTTGGGGATGTCCCGACATACTTGAGCTTTGACATAGATGGATTGGACCCTGCTTTTGCACCTGGTACTGGCACGCCGGAAGTTGGGGGACTCACCACAGTTGAAGCCCTGACGCTACTTCGTGAGTTGCGTGGAGTACAATTCCTGGGCGCCGACGTTGTTGAGGTTTCCCCGCCATTCGACCCGACCGGTATTACTGCATTGGCAGGGGCGACGGTGGCTTACGAACTACTCTGTCTTCTGTCCGACCAGTCCTCGAAGAAAAGCGCCTAACACAGGAACAGTCAGCTTCCGCCAGTACCGACACCTTTCAGTTGCACCACGATAACCTCCACTGGTTCCAGTCCCTCGTTGACATCCCCGTGGAGTTCGCCCGGCGGATCTACTTCTAGCCGATAGGCACTACCGGTTTCCCAAGTTATGTCGTGTGTATCTCCGTCCTGATTGACTACTCGCAAAGTGCCTCCCGTGAGTGCGATCAGTGCGCGAGGATTATCGTGACGGTGCATCGTAAGTGGTTGGTTCGGCATGATGATACTTTTCCAAACTTCAACGTGTTCATTCTCGAACTGCGGGACTCTACGAGTTATTTCTTCCGGAATGGTTGATCGAAGATCCGCTTCAGTGGGGGGCGGGCCATTCTCCGGCATGCTGCTAGTACAGGCCATTAGCATCACTACAAATGTTGTCGAACCATATTTAGCGGCTTTCATTCTCTTTTCTCCCCGGTGTGTCGGATAATGGCTACGGTAAGCTCAGGGGGGTGATACCTGGTAGGCAAATCCATTATAGCAAATGACGCCAACAGCTCGTGCTCGTCCCAGATGACAACTACAAACTCAGCAGGAGGGGGTTCCACAAGTTTCTCTCCCCTTATTGACTAACCCCGGTTTCA
>DLRL01000097.1:28186-29039 GCA_002501085.1 Gemmatimonadales bacterium UBA7889 | reverse complement strand
CAGAGGGAACAAGCCCAGATCTCAATGAACATAGAAGACACAATGAGGACCACGCCCACGACTGTATACGAAGAGATTACTCAAGCAGTATCTGAGATGTCTGGAGAAATAGTTGAAATTGAAGTGATTGGGATGGCTCCGGACGCCCTTGTGCTTCCAGACTCGGAGAGCAGATTAGACCTCCTTAACCTAGATCCTAAACGGGTCCTATCCTTTCGGGTCAATGAGTATGCGCAAACCCGGGAGGGATGGGCGGAAGTTCCGGAAGATCTGTCGTGAATATCCTGTTACCTAGTCGAAAGCCTAGCCACCATGAGTAAAAGGAAGGGTGGGAGAACTTTGAACGAATGTGATGGTGCTCTGAAAGGGTGGAAGTCAAACGGATCCTTTGTCCGGTATGATCTCGGATTTCAATCGTCGTGGGTAAAAGTGTGAACCAACTCGTAAAGTCTCAGCCTCAGGGGCTCTCCTCGATTCAGGATTTGGTCAAAGAGGACCTAGATCTTGTAGCAACTGAGTTACACCGGATTGTGGTCTCAGATTTTGAACTAATCGATCAGGTGAATGAGCACCTTTTCTTAACACGCGGGAAGCTCTTCCGCCCAACTCTTGTGCTTTTGTCGAGCCGAGTGGGTGGCAGGGCTTCGGATGAGGCGTTGACGTTGGCGGCTGTCGTAGAACTTGTCCATCTAGCGACACTGGTGCATGACGATGCGGTAGACCACTCAGTTCTCCGGCGTGGGCTTCCTACCGTGAACGCTTCCTGGACCCACCAAGTAGCGATCATCATGGGTGACTACCTTTATTCTCGGGGAGTTACCGAGCTTGCTAAGCTCGGTAATCTTCCGGCATT
>DLRL01000097.1:0-27800 GCA_002501085.1 Gemmatimonadales bacterium UBA7889 | reverse complement strand
ATGTCTTACGATGCACTTAGCTTCGGAGAGGACGACTACTACAGGTTGATAGGATCTAAGACTGCATCACTCATGTCAGCGGCCTGTGCAATGGGTGCTCTAGCAGGAATTCCTAGCTATCAGTCTCGGCTTGCTAAATATGGCAATCACCTTGGGATGGCATTTCAGATAGCTGATGATCTTCTCGACTATACGGCTTGTGAGACGATTACAGGCAAACCGAGTGGCCAAGATCTACGTGAGCATAAGGTCACACTCCCATTGGTCGGGGCACTCGCGAATACCACGGAAGGTGAGCATCGTCAGATAAGGTCTTTTTTCGATACTGCTAACCCCTCGGATGAGGACATCTCAAGGATCATTGGGATTGTTGAAGAGAGAGGGGGGCTAGAGTACGCTCGAGTGCACGCAGATCGCTGCGCGCAAATGGCTCAGTCCTCGCTGTTGGGACTCTCCGAGGACCCAGCTCTCAGTGCTTTAAGTGATGCGGTGAGCTGGGTCGTGGATCGTCAACGATGAAACCTAGTTATGCTTGTTGACACTAGGCGGAGAAGTATCATTCGCCTCATTTGGACTTTAGTATTGGGATTATTCCTCGGTGGACTATGCACAAAGCTGTCGGAGTTGTTTTTGCCTGATAGTGCAGCTAGGGATTTTTTGACTACGTCAGTCGAAGCTTCACTCGGTCCTTTGTCGGTCGACTTAATAGCTATTGCATTCACACTGGGTCCGATCTCGATTAGCCTGAATGTATTAACATTGGTTGGGGTCTCGGTTGTTGCGATGATTGCGCGATCATTGATTTGATCATTTTATTTGCTTTCAAAAGTATGAGGAAGCTAAGAGAAACTTGCGGGGCTAAGCCCCGATGGAGGTTCTGAGATATGGGTTTTGGCGGATTTGGAATGTGGGAAATGATTTTGATCTTCACGGTCGTATTGCTGATGTTTGGAGCAAAGCGACTGCCAGAAATAGGATCGTCACTTGGAAAGGGGATCCGGGAGTTCAAGAGTTCTGTTAGCGAGATTAAGACCGAGCTCGAGCATCCCGATCGGCAGATCCATAAGACGACTTACCCACCCGGAGAGACCGAAGACGAGGGGGATCAGGGTGATGAAGATGACTCTGCGATAGATGATGGGCTAAGGAGCTTAAGCGACGACTGACCAACGGGTATCCCATAGCCGAAAGAAAATCAGGGCTGAAACATTAGAAAGCATAATGTCCCAGCCCTGATTGTTTCTATTGGTACCCCGGTGTCCTCTTTCTAGAACACCATAGGCAGTTGAACGGCATCTTCATCGGCCGGGGCTAGTACTTCATCGCGACGATCTACAATTCGAGCTGCAGTCCGAAGTGCATCGATCCACTCTTGTAGGCGCTGCTGTTGCAGAATCAATACTTGAGTTTGCCGCTGTTCGATTCGCTGACTAATCCAAGCCGCAGAGTCAGCAGGGACATAACCGACCAAGTCTAGAATAAACGCATTCGTCGGTGTCGTGACCACTTCACTGACTTCGCCAGATCGGAGCCCAAAGGCTGCTCCAATGGCAGTATTTTGCCTACCTAGTCCTGGAACAAAGCTACTGCGCGAGAATAGTCCGGTATCACGTATTTCTAGTCCCAAGTCTGCTGCGATGTCTTCAAGCGTTTCCCCGGAGCGGATGCGTGCCACGGCTTCCTGACCGTCAATCCTGGCCTGCGACATCTTGCTCTCGAATAATAGGGTAGACTCGATCGCGGCCCGTGCCTGTTCCAAAGGCAAGACCCCTTCGGGTTCAGAGCTCACCAATTCCAGCATATAGAAGGCCTGTGCTGTTTCGAAGACAGGGCTGATATCGCCGGCTGAAGCCTCCTCAAATACCCAATCGGCTCCTTCCGAAATCTGTCCGGCTCCTACGAGGAACGGAAAGTTCTGTGAGATGTCTACAGTTTGAACACTGACACTCGCCGTTGTGCCTACGTCTTCCATCACCATTGACTCTCCTAGATCCTCGATCGAATCAGCCAGAGTCAATAGGGCAATTTCGCTTTCGTCAGTGCGCTCTATTGGAACTAGGATATGTCGTGCTTGAGCACTGTCTTGGCCCCACCGCTCCTGGATTTCGATGACGTGGAATCCAAAGGCGGTTTGTATCGGATCTGTAAGCTCTCCTGCTGGAGTTGAGAAGACAGTGCTGTCAAAAGCCCCAGTCATTCTGCCTTTCGGAAATACCCCGAGTTCTCCACCTAACTGGGCACTTCCTTGATCTGCCGAAGCCTGCTGAGCGGTTTCTGCGAAGTCTGCTCCGTCCAATAGCTCCTGCCGAATTTCGGCGGCTCGCTCGCCTGACGCCGCTGTGTCAGCAGTCGTTGGGGTCTTATCTAAGACGACGACTTTCACGGCCGCTCTTGCCGGAACCTCGAATTCCTCCTGTTGATTTCGGTAATAGTCTTCGATGTCAGAATCAGGAATTGAGAATTGTCGATCTTCGTAGCGGTTAGCAGGGTCGAAGGCCAGATAGCGAACTTCAACCTGCTCATTTTGATCATTCCAGAGTTGCCAAAGTTCAGCGTCACTCAGGTAAATCCCCGCTGACACCTGCCTGAGCAGCTTGCCACGAGGGATCACGTCCCGATAGTACGCTTCCAGAAGGAGAAGTTGCTCAGGTGGTAAGGTGGCCAAGAATATTTGGTAACCGTTGAAGTCAAACTGTCCTTCCTCATCTGTAAACTGCGGGCGTAGCTCGCCGGGCGGACTCAGCAGGGCTGCTTGGCTAATCTCTAGATCACTTACTCCAATGCCGCGGCGTCGGAGTTCCTGGCGAATTAGAAGTTGGTTGACCACTTCATCGAATGCTGCATCCTCTATTTCCGTATTCTGCTGAGAGGAAATAGGCTCTTCTTGTGAGGCTTGAATTTCGTCATAGAGATTTCGGTATGCCGCCATATACTCAGCATACATTACTGCATCCGAGTTAACTCGACCGATCTCACCCAGGCCACCAGAACTCCGGCCGGAAGCATCCATCCCCCACTGGAAGACCATGAGGGCGACGAACGCGACTGCAGTAACAACCATGATCGGTTTCGTCCAATCTCGCATCTGACGCATCATAACAAAGCGTTTCCCTGGGCACCTGGGATAAGCGAAAAGCACTAATAAACGAACGAGAACGATAACCGCTCCTTGGGCACCTCTCAACGGAAGCCCTAGCGGAAATCTTCACAAGGGGATTAGGTCTCCACTATCTCTATGGATTATCCCTAACCTTAGTTCGTTGACACTATTTCCAAGATATTCGTATTTTTCGTTGCACCAGTAGTCATATTGCGAGTTTCCTCTTTCCCTCGTTTTCGGAGTCTCTTTGTCTGATTCACTCGAAATTCAGATTGAGGCGGAGAGGGTTCGCAGTAGTACAGAGCCGGAACATTCCGAGCCGATCCAAACACGCACGATGGCTGAACTCTTTGTCGAACAAGGATCGGTCGGGAAGGCTATCGAGATTTTCCGCCAACTCGCTCGCCTAGATCCGGATGATGCTTTACTTCGTGCACGGCTGGCTGAACTTGAAGACGAAATTGAAAATCCACCCGCTTCGAATGAAGAGGTTGTGGAGGATAGTTCGACGATTGGACTGTACTTCCGAAACCTATTGGAGTTTGACCCTAAAACTGGACCAACTGATTCATGAAAATTGCAGTCATTCACGGTCCGAATCTCCGGTTACTGGGTAAGAGGGAGCCGGAGGTTTATGGGACCGACACACTTGAAGATATCAATGACCACTTGCAGAAAACGGCAAATGAGTTGGGAGTTGAGATTACGGTGTTCCAGTCTAACCATGAAGGCGAATTGATTGATTATATTGAGCGCATGGCTCCGGAGGTTGAGGGCTTCTTAATTAATCCAGGTGCGTACACTCATACTTCAATCGCGCTTAGGGACGCGTTTGTGGGTGTGGAGAGATCTTTCGTCGAGGTTCACCTTTCGAATACCACGGCCCGTGAGCGTTTTCGCCGGCATTCTTATCTTGCCCCTGTTGCTGCGGGTATGGTTTATGGCTTTGGTCTCCATAGCTATCTTCTAGGCCTTCAAGGCCTTGTGGCTAAGTTACAGCGGTAGAGATTCTTAATCGTCCACTGGCAAAAGACTAGACTTCCAGAAGCGAGGCTATATGGCGAGCACCGCTGATTTCCGAAACGGAATGGTTCTCGACATCGATGGGAACCTCTGGGCGATTACCTACTTTCAGCATGTAAAGCCGGGTAAGGGAGGTGCTTTTGTACGCACTAAGCTCAAGAACGTGCTTTCAGGTGCTGTTGTCGATAAGACCTACAGGGCAGGTGAAAAGGTCAATGATGTCCGGCTAGAGCGGCATCCAGTGAATTACAGCTATACTGATGGTGACCTTTATTACTTCATGGACACCGGTACCTATGAGATGATCCCAATCGCCCGTGATCTCCTCGGTGAAGACCAATTGAGGTATCTCAAGGAAAATATGGAATGTGAGGGGTTGGTCTACGATGGAGCTGTGATTAGCGTGGAGCTACCCCAATTTGTAGAGCTCCTAGTTACTAAGACTGATCCAGGATTCAAGGGGGATACCGCACAAGGCGCTACTAAGGGTGCGACGCTTGAAACCGGATTTGAGATTCAAGTACCACTTTTCGTCGAAGAGGGTGACATCCTAAGAATTGATCGTCGGGAAGACAAATACCTGTCGCGGGTAAATAAATGATTGATCCAGATCTAATTGAGCGCCTTATAAAGGTTCTCGATGATAGCGATATCGACTCGCTAGAAATCGAACGTGGTGGCACCCGTATCCGACTAGGGAAAACTCCAATCCAGCCGGTTACCGTTGGGTCACCACCTTCCCAAGATGTGCAAGATGTTTCTGCAGATCCTCTGGTTCAGGATTCACCAACTAGTTTCGATGAGAAATCGAATAACCTGATTGAAGTAAATTCACCGATGGTAGGTACATTTTACTCAGCGCCTACTCCGGATGCTCCCTCCTATGTGGAAATTGGTACTGAGGTTAAACCTGGAGATGGGCTCTGTATCATCGAAGCCATGAAATTGATGAACGAGTTGGAATCAGAGGTGGCAGGCACCATTGTCGAAATCTGCGTGGAAAATGCCCAGCCAGTCGAATATGGTCAGGTACTCTTCCTCGTGGATCCAGCCTAGCCGAGACATCCTTGTTCGAGAAGGTTCTGATAGCGAACCGTGGGGAGATTGCACTCCGGATCATACGGGCTTGCCATGAATTGGGAGTACAAACAGTTGCCGTGTACTCTGAGGCTGATCGAGAATCTCTACATGTCCGGTTTGCAGACGAAGATGTTTGTATCGGTGAAGCACCGCCGGTCGACAGTTATTTAAATATTCCACGGATCATTGCTGCGGCAGAGGTCACAGGTGCCGAGGCGATTCACCCTGGGTATGGCTTTCTCTCAGAGAATGCTGAATTCAGTGAGATTTGTGTCCAATCTGGCTTGGAGTTCATTGGACCTACCCCCGTGCAGATCAGCTCAATGGGAGATAAGTCCCGAGCGCGCCAGAAGATGAACGATATCGGTGTGCCGACGATACCAGGTTCTAATAGTGTAGTCTCAGATGTCGATGAGGCTAGGAAACTGGCGAAAGAGATCGGATTCCCACTCATGATAAAAGCCTCAGCGGGTGGTGGTGGTAAGGGCATGCGCATCGCTGAGGACCCGGAACGCTTCGTCAACTTACTTGCTGCAGCCCAGGCAGAAGCGAAAGCCAGCTTCAGTGATGATGGGGTATATCTGGAACGCTGCATCGAGCATCCACGCCATGTCGAGATTCAAGTATTTGGTGATGCGGAGGGTCGAGTTGTGCATCTAGGGGAGCGGGAGTGTTCTATACAGAGGAGGCATCAGAAGTTGGTAGAAGAGGCACCGTCACCTGCCCTTTCCCCTGAACTCAGACAAGAGATGGGAGAAGCCGCGATTCTAGCTGCGAGATCTATCGATTATGTGGGTGCTGGAACTGTAGAGTTCCTGTTGGATAAGGATGGCTCGTTCTACTTCCTGGAAATGAACACCAGGATTCAGGTCGAGCACGCGGTAACAGAGGTTACAACGGGATTTGACCTAGTAAAAGAACAGATCCGTGTCGCGGCAGGTGAGGCACTGGCATTTCCTACGAATGGCTCAGTCAATCTCCATCAGCGTGGACACGCGATAGAGTTCCGGGTGAATGCTGAGGATCCGGATAGGAATTTCATACCAGGTCCTGGCAAGATTACAACGTTTCACCCTCCTGGCGGACCCGGTATTCGGATCGACACACACGTTTATGCTGGCTATAACGTGCCGCCTTACTACGACTCACTTCTTGCAAAATTAATTGTTAGCGGTGCGACGCGAGAGGAGGCGATTCTCCGCGCACGGCACTCGCTAGACCAGTTCATCATTGAGGGTATCCCTACGACACTGCCATTCCTTCGGAGAATCTTAGAGGATGACGCATTCCTAGAGGGGGATATCGATACGAGTTTTGTAGCTCGGATGTTAGGCGAAACTGATAGCCGGATTGAAGCGTGAAAATAGGCGTGGAGTTAGCGTTTTCGGAGATTGATATGGAGGCTCTGATCTGATGCAAAAATCATGGGATCATGATAACGGAGATGTAATCTCCTGTATCATGTTGATAGCAGATAGCCTAGCCAAAGAGAATGAGGTGATGGTGGTCATCTAAACTCTGCACGAGGCGGATTGCTATATCTTTGAGCACATGAGCAAGAAAAAATCGAAAAAGAAGACAGGCCGAAAGAATGAGCCTACGGCGGACAGGGGGTTAGCCCGCCTCATACCCAGGGAACAAAGACAGCAAATTCTCGGGGTTTGTCTGTTAGGTCTTGCGCTATTCACGTTTGTGTCTCTTTTGCCTGTTTCGTGGTTTGGTGGGATGGGTGAAACTGTGGGTATCGTTGGAGGGACTCTCGGTGATTCCCTCCATGCTCTGATCGGCTATTCTGCTTTTCTGGTCCCATTTCTGTTGCTTTTTCTAGGTCTTCACATTGGTGAGTGGATTGCAGAGGATTGGACAGTCAGACTCTCCTGTCTTACCGCTGGGCTCATCGTGCTTCTGCCGGTCTTCATATATGTGTGGCTTAGGGGCCCGAGCGCTGGTGCTGGGTGGTTTGGAGAAAGTTTGGGAGAACCCCTGGACCTCTTTATGGGCCCCACCGGGGCGACCATAGTGACCGGAACTGGTCTTGTGATTCTGTCGATTGGAACATTGGCATGGAATCCTCTCATCTCTGTGTATAGGGGGATGCTTGCTAGTGGTGAGATGGCTGGACGTACTGCAAAGGCGGTTGCAGATCGCGGACGTGAGTTTGCAGAAGCTCGAGCTCAAGCTGTAGTAGAGCCAGATTCAAGCGAAGCAGCATCGAGTGATCCATTACCTGGGCTGGAGCCGGAATGGATGGAATCGGAGGAGGATGGAGGAAAAGAAGTTTCAGAGAGCGAGATACTACCTCCGGATAATGTTGATCCAGACCCTTTGCCGGATGAAGTACCAGATCTGGGTGACGTTGAGGATGCGTCCTCAGATGTTGTAGTTGATGAGGATTCCGAGTCTACGGACTTGGTTGGTGACGAGGTTGAGGTGGACGAGCGCGAGAGTATTCCAACCAATACTTCACAGGAAACTGAAATCGAGCATGAGGTCCCGCCGATGGCACTTCTATCGGGTCCTGATAATCGAGATGATGACGATATGGACCGGCAGCTTGAAGAGTTGGGCCATGTCCTGATAGAGAAGCTTCTTACTTTTAATGTTGAGAGTTCCCTGGGCGACCGAACAACCGGGCCAATGGTAACGCAATTCGAGGTTATTCCTGCACCAGGTGTAAAGGTAAACCGAATAGCCAACCTCGATGCTGATCTTGCCCTGGCTATGAAAGCGAAAAGCGTCCGGATTGTCGCTCCTATACCAGGTAGGGGCGCTGTCGGTGTCGAAATTCCTAATCCAAAGCCTGAAATCGTGAATCTTAGGGAGGTGCTGGAGTCACCGGAGTTTAAGCGCGCTAAGGGGGATCTCCCACTCGCCCTGGGAAAGGACTTAAACGGTCGTCCGTACGTTTCGTCGCTGGAGAAGATGCCGCATGTGCTGATCGCAGGGGCAACAGGTTCAGGAAAGTCGGTTTGCTTAAACACAATCGTCACAAGCTTGGTATACCGCCATACTCCGGAGACTCTCAGGCTTCTGATGATTGATCCCAAGATGGTCGAACTCTCTGTGTACTCGAGGCTGCCACACCTCAGGCACAATGTCGTGACAGACCCTCGTGATGCGGCTGGGGTACTCAAGTGGGCTGTTATCGAGATGGAACGGCGCTATGGCCTACTTAAGGCGAACTATGTTCGGTCGATTGCGGAGTTCAATCGCAAAGTCCGCGATGGCGTGACGATGAAGCGTTTTGAACCGGATGGGCCAGAAGGATTTGAAGATCGATGGATCTATCAGGATGGTATTATCCCCTACATCGTCGTTGTGGTAGATGAGTTGGCTGATTTGATGGTGACTGTGCAGGCTGAGGTGGAAAGGCCGCTTACTCAACTTGCCCAAAAGGCGCGTGCGATAGGGATCCATTTGATCGTGGCGACCCAGCGTCCGTCAGTGAATGTGATCACTGGTCTCATTAAGGCAAACTTCCCCACACGTATCGCTTTCCGTGTGGCATCCAAGACTGACTCACGTACAATCCTCGACCAAAATGGAGCGGATGCTCTACTTGGAAACGGCGACATGCTGTTTCTTCCGCCTGGGCAAAGTGACCCGGTTCGAATACAAGGCGCGTACCTCCCAACCGAAGATACCGAGCGGCTCATGGGTTGGTACACCGAGTTGATTGAGCAGCATAGCGAGGGTGTTGTTTCTGCCGAACCGGGGTTAGAGACCGATATCCTAGAAGAGATGCGCGGTCGGGAACTTGAGGAAGCAGAAATTACCTCAGAGGAAATTGGTGGCGAATGGGATGAGTTGTTCCAGGAAGCAGCCGAGGTCTGTATACAGAACGGTACGGGCTCTACTTCACTTCTGCAGAGACGATTAAGCATCGGCTATGGGAGGGCAGCACGTATTGTTGATCAGCTCTTTGATGCCGGAGTGCTCGGTCCTTCTGATGGAGCTAAGGGGCGTGAGGTCCTTATGTCGATGAGTGATCTCAGTGGCATGTTTGGCTTTGAGGACGACAGCTGATGTCGAGTTCGTGTTGGCTAGCTATCCGATTGTGTCTGCTGTTGACTTTAGCTTTCACCCCGGGAAATGGGGGTGCACAGAACACAGTACGTGAGAGTGACCAAGTTGCTGCGATGAAGATTCTTGAATCCGCGGCGATTCACTACCGCGGCATCGATGCGCTCTGTGCAGACTTCACTCAACACTTGCTAGTTCCACTCTTGAGTGAAGACCGAACTGGGGTTGGCCAACTTTGCCAAGCACAGCCAAATCGGTTCGCGATGCGCTTCTCTGACCCTGAGGGCGATCTCGTACTAGTCGACGGATCATTCGTATGGCTGTATTACCCGAGCTTAGACCCTAAGCAGGTGTTTAAGGTGCCGATGGTTGAGAATGGGGGGCACTATGATTTTCACCGGGAATTCTTAGATGAACCTGCCCGGAAATATCAGGTGACCTATGAGCATGAGGACAAGGTTGCTGGCCAACCTACACATCGATTACGGTTGATCCCGCTTGGACCCGCACAATATGAAGCTGCCGTGGTATGGATTGATCGGGCACAGCCGCTACTGAGGCAGATCCGTATCGAGGAAGAGAACGGCTCCGTTCGCACTATCACTATGGAACGTATTGATCTTAATCCAATCTCTCTGCCCGAGGACTGGTTTACATTCGCGCCGCCCGAGGGGGCGCATGTGATCTCAGGTTAAGGGAGTTTAGACCGAGGATGCGTACCAGAGATCTTCCTGTATTCCCGCTTGTCCCGAATCCGGTAAGACCGGACGTTAACCCGGACGTTGCGCCAGTCAGACATGAGTTTGAAGCGGTGGGTAGTCCAGATGGCCCTCGCATCGCACTCGTAACACTCGGTTGCGATAAGAATACCGTCGATTCAGAACGGATCATGGCTTCCTTGGTCGGCCATGGTGCTAGAGTATCATCGGATATCCGAGGGGCCGAGATCTTAATCGTAAATACTTGTGGTTTCATACAGGATGCCAAGGAACAATCTGTAGAGACGATCTTAGATGCGTGTGATTTAAAGGCTCGGGGACACCTGAATGCGGTAGTGGCAGTCGGGTGTCTTGTGCAGAGGTACAAGACAGAACTCGAGCATGAGATTCCTGAGGTCGACTTGTTCATGGGATTGACTGAACTACAGGGTCTTGTTCCTGAGTTGCGGAGGCGCGGTTTCCTGCCTGCTACCCAGTCGATTCCAACTATGGAACAACCTCTAAGGATCCTATCCACGGAGACCCCTCATACGTCATACCTCAAGATCAGTGAAGGTTGTGACCATACCTGTGCCTTCTGTGCGATTCCGCTGATGCGAGGCCTTCACCGCTCTGAGCCCGTTGAGAATCTGGTTAGAGAAGCCGCAGGGCTAGGAGTTCAGGGGGTAAAGGAGATCAATGTGATCTCACAAGACACGACTTGGTACGGACGCGACAGGAAACGGCTTGATCCATCAGCCCCACTACTCCCAGATCTTCTGCGGGCACTTTTAATAGGGACGGACGTGCCCTGGTTTCGGCTTTTTTACATGTACCCGTCAGGTATTACATCTGAATTGATTGAATTAATTGCAAATGAGGATCGGATCTTACCTTACTTAGATATGCCGATCCAACATGGTGCCGACCGAATGCTTCGGCTTATGAGACGCCCGGAGCGTCAGGTGACCATACGGCGGCGGGTCGAGCAGCTTAGGCAGACGATCCCGGAACTCACTTTAAGGACAACAGTGATTCTTGGCTTTCCAGGAGAGACAGATGATGACTTTGCCGAGATGCTTGACTTCCTCGCAGAGATCAGGTTCGAGCGGGTTGGAGCTTTCGCCTACTCCATGGAAGAGGGTACTAGAGCTGCTGAGATGGAAGGGCACGTCCCCATTGAACTTGTGAATGAGCGGATGGGAGAGCTGATGGACGTCCAACGAGAAATCAGCTTCGAAAAGAATGCAGAACTTGTTGGTCAACGCTCGATGGTTCTTGTGGATGAGGTCCTGGAGGAAGATGGTGATTTTGATGCTCTCGCCAGGACTATTGGACAGGCGTTAGATGTAGATGGGGTCACGAATCTTTGTAACGCAGCAGATGTGCAGTCTGGAAACATGATCGAAGTCGAGATCGTCGACTGTCTAGACTATGATCTAATTGGTAAAGTCATTTAGTCGTAAGCTTTCGAGACCGCAGGTGGATGCTGTAGGGGAGGGCTTTGCGATGGGCTTCAGGAAATGGATCGAGGGACTCGTGCTTGTCCTGTTGATCATTAAACCAGGATTGGGCGGGAGTCAGGAGTTAGCAGACCTAGACTACGATAAGCTGTCTTTTCGGGGTGTGGGCATTGAGTGGGGTAAGCTGTACCCGACTCGAGTGGACCAAGCCGAGAGTTATGGTATACGTATTGATCTGGGATACTTGGGCCCCGGGCTGCGTATACTACCTGGAGTGAGTTATTGGACTTCACCTCTTACAACCCGAGAGATCGTTAGGCTGGAGGATCGTGTAGCAAGCCTAGTCCAGAGTCAGACTGACGGGGATCGGCCGGTTGTCGACTTGGGAATGATCGAGTGGAGAGACATCTCTTTTTCTCTAGATGGGCAGGTTGTATGGGAGGTCCCTCTCGATTTCTTGACCTTTGCCGGACTCGGTGTTGCGGCCCATGTATTAAATGGAGAGGGTGCGTCGATCAATGGCACGTTCATTGAAGACTTGCTCGATTCTGTAACTGCTGGTTTCAATCTGCATGCCGGCCTCGAATATCCTGTGACTAATTGGTTTAGGATTTATGGGCTCGGGCGTTATGAAGTCCTTGGTGACTTACAGTACTTCAATACAAGGTTTGGAGTGCAGGTAATGATTGGTGACAACGCGCCTGGTGAAGAGCGGGGTCGATGACCGCTATGGTCAACTCACATCGCAGCTACTTTACGAGTGTCAAAGCTCTGCTCTGGCCGCGGTCTGGAGAACGTCTGATTCCTGCACTCTCTGGCCTTCTCCTCGCAGCCTCATTTCCGCCTCTTCATCTTCTTGTCCCTCCCTTTGTGGGATTGGTCCCGTTTGCGCTCTGGGTCCAAGATTTGAGTGGTGATGCTGAAGGGCGCCACGCTGCGGTGCGCGGTTCTCTGGTCTTTGGATCGATCTATTTTGGGCTCGTTTTCTACTGGATCCTGATTGCACTGATCTGGTTTACTCCGCTTGCGATTCCGGCGTTCGTCGGCTTGATGATGATGTTTGTCGGTTTGGCTGCCTTTTTTGGTTGGTCGCTCCACCATTTTCTGCACACTGTGCGCGCGCCACTCTGGATCGCACTACCCATCGCCTGGACGGCCGCTGAGTGGTTCCGGGCGCACTGGCCGAGCACGTTGGCGTCTTCATGGTTGGGACTCGGGACATCCCTGACCGCTTTCCCAGAGTTGGTCGGTTTTGCTGAGATCGTAGGGGCCCGAGGTGTAACACTATGGTTAGCTCTAGTGAATGGACTCATAGCGTCACTAGTACTCGATCTGCGTGCCCGACGAGGGTGGGGACAGAAGAGCTTGTTGATCTTGCTCACTATCACCGTGCCCATGGGTTGGGGTTTGTGGCGTGCAGAGACACTCCGACTGCGTGAAGCTGGGCGCGTTGCGGTGGTACAACCGAACATACCCGAGCACATCAAACTAGATCAACGGATAGCTATAGATAGCACTCACGCTTCGTTGAGCCGAATCATGCAGGGCATCGAACCCGGCTCGGTTGATCTTGTTGTTATGCCAGAAGTGACACTGCCCGTATTCCCGAAAGCCGAGGTGTATTCAGGGTTCCTAGCTCCAATACTAAACTATGCCCGCGAACTCGATGTCCCGGTTGTCTTCGGGGCTATCGGCTTCACTGGTGATATCTACGGGGAGTTCACGCCGTTCAATTCGGCTTTCGTTATGGAACCGAGTGGCCTCACGGACTTTCAGTACGATAAGAGGTACTTGGTACCTTTCGTCGAGCGCGTTCCACTTTTGCCGGATTCCTGGCTTACCGGACTTCCTTACTTTGGTGGGTTCGGTGTTGGCAGTGGCTGGCCTCTTTTGGAGGTCAATGGTAGTACCTACGGCGTACTAATCTGCTATGAATCAACCTATCCTGAGGGGGCTCGTACCTTCAGACTCAAAGGAGCCGAAGTACTTCTCAACATCACTAACGATGCTTGGTATGGCAGAGAACCGTTGTATTCTCAAACGACTGCCCTCTGGCAGCATCCTGCACATTTGGTGATGCGGGCAATAGAGAACCGAATGGGTGTAGCTCGCTCTGCCAACACAGGTATTTCTCTATACGTTGATCCTATCGGGCGTATTCATGGCCAAACTGACCTTTTTGAGTCAGATATCAGGATCGATAATGTCCTCACTACTGACGAAATCACTTTTTTTACTCGTTTCGGAGATTTTGCTGGAAATGGTGCGGCATTTGCTGCTTTTCTGCTTATACTAGCTTCTTTGAAATTCAACAGACGTTCCGCGTCCCTGGACCCTTCTGAAGCACAGGTTTAGCTTTTCTTCCCCATTCTGTAGGGGATTGCTTGGGCATCACTTTTCGGAACCAACGGGTCAGCATTCGAGTGTGCGAAGCCCGTTTAACATTGTGTTTGGAGCAGGCCATGAAACAAGGTATCCATCCCGATTTTACTGCGACGCCGGTCACGTGTGCCTGCGGTAACCGCTTCGATACAAAATCAACCGTAGAAGAGATCCATGTTGAGATCTGCTCGGTATGCCACCCGTTCTATACTGGTAAGCAACGTCTAGTGGATACGGCGGGCCGGGTTGACCGTTATAAGAAGAAATACGAGAAGGTCGCCGAGAAGTGATCACTGGGGTCGGAGTGGGACTCCGGCCAACTGACCCCGGGGTTTGCACTAGAACGTCGGGGTCTGAACTACGACCCTACCGATGAAGCCTCCAACTCTAGATCCTCGATTACACGAGCGCCTAAGAGAGGCGGAACGTCGTTTCGAGGAACTAGATACTGAACTTATCAGCCCTGAAGTGCTTAAGAGTCCCCAACGGCTTCGTGAGCTTGGTCAGGAACGATCCAGACTAGAGGAAATCGTCGGAATTGGTCGTGAACTCGGTCGGGCGACCCAAGAGCTTGAAGGAGCTATAGAACTCCTGCAAGACTCGACGGATGACGAGTTACAAGCTTTAGCTGAGGAAGAGTGTACGAGCCTCCAACAGCTCATCGAGAAGCTACTGCTCGACCTTCGTGAGGTTTTGATTCCTAAGGACCCACTTTCTGATCGGGCGGCAGTTGTGGAGATTCGTGCTGGGACCGGAGGTGATGAGGCCGGGCTCTTTGCTGCTGATCTGATGCGGATGTATAGACGACTGGCTGAACGAAAAGGTTGGTCGGTTGAGTTGATGAGCCACTCTGAGGGAATACCTGGATCGATAAAGGCGGTGATCTTCACGGTTCGTGGCAAAGGCGTTTACGGCCGCTTGCGTTACGAATCGGGGGTACACCGTGTTCAGCGTGTGCCAGAGACAGAGAGTCAAGGACGAATTCACACTTCTGCTGCAACTGTTGCAGTACTCCCTGAAGCCGAGGAAGTCGATTTACAGATCGATCCTAACGATCTCAGGATTGATGTATTCCGTTCTTCAGGCCCGGGTGGACAGTCCGTGAACACTACCGATTCAGCAGTGCGGATTACGCATATCCCAACTGGGTTAGTTGTATCTTGCCAGGATGAAAAATCTCAGCACAAGAACAAAGCGAAGGCCCTCAAGGTACTCCGGAGTCGCTTATTAGATCGGATGGTTGCGGAACAAGAAGCTGAGCGAGCCCGTGCACGCAGAACACAAGTTGGTACAGGAGATCGTTCTGCGAAGATTCGCACTTATAACTTTCCTCAAGGCCGTGTCACTGACCATAGAATCGGTCTTACACTGCACCGTCTAGATGAGGTGCTAGATGGAGATCTGGAAGAGGTCATCTCTTCACTCAGGCTCGCTGAGGAACAGGAGCGCCTTGAGGAGACTGAAGCTGGAGCTTAGGTGTCTAAATTAGGCCACGACCGCGATTGGACAGTCCTTAAGCTCATTAGATGGAGTGGGCAGTACCTGGACGAGAAAGGTATTGAACGGGGACGATTAGATGCAGAGCACCTACTTGCCCATGCGATGAGTACCAGCCGGCTGGACTTATATCTTCAGTATGATCGACTTCTTTCTGGGGCAGAACTCGACCAGTATCGGCCATTGTTAACCAGGCGGGCTCGGCGGGAACCACTGCAATATATCCTGGGACGAGTCGGATTTCGGAATTTGGAATTGGAGGTTGACCAAGCAGTTCTGATTCCTCGTCCGGAGACGGAAATCCTAGTCGATGAAGTACTCCAGTGGGTTGCTGACAATGAACTCAAAGATCTTATTGCCCTTGATATCGGGACTGGGTCAGGAGCAATTGCATTGTCCTTGGTCCACGAGGGTCCATTCAGTAGAGTCGTAGCGACTGATACTTCGAGGGTCGCACTTGAGGTTGCCACCCGAAATTCATTGATGTCCGGACTTTCAGATCGAGTCGATTTCCGGTTCGGTGAGTATTACGATCCATTGACCGCTGGTGAAACCTTTGAGGTCATCGTTTCGAACCCTCCGTACGTTGCTGATGGGGAAGCTCAGCATCTTGACCCGGAAATCCGGGAATGGGAGCCAGGAGCTGCTCTCTACGCTGGTCCAGACGGACTTGCTGCATTACGAAGAATTGCCACCGGAGCTGGTGCATATCTGAAGCCAGGAGGATTACTCGCACTTGAGGTAGGACTTGGCCAGGCGGCCTACATCATGGAACTTTTGGAGAATACTGGAGAATTCGTAACGGTGCGAGTTCGTCGAGACCTAAGCGGTCGTGAACGGATTGTGCTGGCTCACAGAGTGATGAATGACTAGAGTTTTCTTAGTGGAATTGTCTAATTAAAAAAGCTACTGAACCTGGAGATTTATGTGGGTGAGATAGATGAAAGAGCAAGAGAACTTGGCAATGTACTTGCGAGAACAGATGAGTACCGTGCCCTCCGTCAGGCAATCGATGCTGTAGATAAAGACCGAGAATTGGTAGAATTGCGAAACCGGATTCGTGAACTGGAAACTGAGATTGAAACGTCAATCCGAGCTGGTGACGATCCGGATGAGGACATCACGAAGGTTTACACTGAGTTAACCGAAGAGCTTCAGACTAAATCTGGATTTCAGCAACTAATCTCTGCTCAGGCGAACTTCGAGAAGGTTATGTTCAAGGTGAATGAAACTGTGACGAAAGGGATCGAAGAAGGTGGAGATAGTCGTATTATCCTTTCGTCATGAGGCAATAATGGCTGCCGGACGTTGTGTGGTAAGACACTCAACCCAACAAGAGAGCCCCGATTGAAGCAACCGCATCAGATTCAACCAGCCGAAGGAAAACTGGGAGTTCTACTTCCCGGCTTTGGTGCTGTGGCTACGACATTTATCGCAGGAGTAGAGTCAATAAGACGAGGTTTAGCTGAGCCGTTTGGGAGTTTAACCCAGATGAATACTATTCGTTTGGGCAAGCGAACTGACGAGACAACTCCATTGATCAAGGATTTTGTACCTCTTGCTGGCCTTGAGGATCTAGTATTTGGGGCTTGGGATCCAATCTATGATGATGGTTATGAGAGCGCCCTTAAGGCGGGTGTGCTCAACAAGGATAGTCACCTTGAGCCTATCAAGGATTTCCTCTCCTCAATTCAGCCGATGAAGGCTTCCTTCAGCACCCGATATGTCAAAAAGCTGGACGGTCCTCATAAGAAGAGTGGAAATAAGAGGGAACAGGCCGAGGAGCTTCGTCAGGATATCAGACGTTTCAAAGAAGAGAATGGTTGTGATCGTTTGGTAATGATTTGGTGTGGCTCCACGGAGATTTTTCTGAGGCCTGGCCCATCACACGAGACCCTGGAATCCTTCGAGAAAGCGATGGATGAGGATGACGAGTCGATTGCTCCGAGTATGCTTTATGCCTATGCAGCAATCATGGAGGGTGTGCCCTACGCAAACGGTGCCCCAAACTTGTCTGCAGATATTCCGGTGCTTGAACAACTTGCGGTGGAGAGAGGAGTTCCGATTGGTGGAAAGGACTTCAAGACCGGCCAGACCCTCATGAAGACAATCTTAGCTCCTGGTTTCAAGACTAGAATGTTAGGGCTGTCAGGCTGGTTTAGTACGAATATTCTTGGAAATCGTGATGGTGAGGTTCTGGATGATCCAGAGTCTTTTAAGACCAAGGAGGAGTCGAAGCTCAGTGTACTGGAGCAGATCCTTCAACCCGACATGTACCCTAAGCTATACGGGGATATGTATCATAAGGTAAGGATTAACTACTACCCACCCAGGGGAGACAATAAGGAGGGTTGGGACAATATCGATATCTTCGGATGGTTGGGTTATCCGATGCAGATAAAGATTGATTTTCTTTGCCGTGATTCGATACTTGCTGCTCCAATCGTGCTTGACTTGGCACTTTTCCTCGACTTGGCGATGCGCTCCGGACTAGCTGGCATACAAGAGTGGCTCTCATTCTACTTCAAATCGCCACAGGTAGCTCCAGGTCTCTATCCAGAGCACGACATTTTTATTCAGCACTGGAAGCTTAAGAACACCCTCCGCTGGTTGATGAAGGAGGACATGCTAACACACCTGGGCGTGGAGTATTACGACTAGCGCCGTGAGTGGACAGTTCATAGTCCTTGAAGGGGCAGATGGGGTTGGTAAAACAACTCAAACGGCTCTTTTGTCATCGTGGATGGAGTCCAGGGAGATTGAACATGTAGTCGCACGTGAGCCGGGAGGAACACCGTTCGGTGAAGCTGTGCGGGATTTGATCCTCCGGGAAACGGACCTCCACATAGCACCCGAGCCAGAGTTACTCCTCATTTTGGCATCCAGGGCAGCTTTTGTTAGCGAGGTCGTAAAACCCGCGTTGGCAGCTGGAAAAGTGGTTCTTGCGGATCGCTTTGCTCTCTCAACACTTGCCTACCAGGGTTATGGCAGGGGTCTCCCACTTGATGACGTTCGTGATGGACTGCGGATCGCCACCGGTGGACTTGAGCCAGACTTGTACATCATACTGGATATACCTATTGAGGAAAGTTCAGCCCGCCAAGCTGCAAGTGGCGTCGAACTTGATCGGATAGAGCGTGAAGGGGATGGCTTTCTTCAGTCTGTGCGTCAAGGGTATCTAGCACTAGGAGATTCGGAGTCCGGTGTTCGAGTGCTAAACGGCTCGGGCCCACCAGAGGCTGTGCAGAATAGAGTGCGTGAGCTTCTAATTGAGATCTTCCCAGAAACCTTCGGTGGTTCAGCTTTATGAAGCGAGGCGTATTTTGGAGACCTTTCCGTCTAACTTGACATGGGGAATGACACGTGAGGCGAAGTACCTTGACCGCAGTTGCCGTTGTAGCATCAGCAGTTGTGGTGGCTGGTTGGTTACTCCAAGAGGGTGTGGGTCGCACCAATAGCGCTTATTTACGCGTTCGTGTACTTCAGGAAGTGATAGACAGGGTTGAGTCCAGCTTTGTCGAGGAAGTCGAATATGATCGTCTGCATGAGTCTGCGATTGATGGCCTATTCAGGGATCTAGGAGATCCTCACTCATCGCTTATCCCAGCAAGCTCTTATGAGAATCTTAGAATTCGGACTGAGGGTGAATATGGGGGGATCGGACTTGAGGTAGCCGATCGTAACGGATGGGTAACCGTAGTAAGTCCGATCCCGAATACACCCGGAGCACGAGCAGGTATCAGGGCGGGAGATCAGTTTTTTGAGATTGAAGGAGTACCTGCAGATACGATGGTCACCGATCAGGCTGTTGAAATGCTTCGTGGCCGTCCTGGAACTGAAGTCAGCGTTAGGATGATACGGCCGGGTGTTGATGAACCGATCCCGTTTACGATTGATCGCGCGGAGATCCAACTTAGGGCGGTCCCATTTGGCGTGATGCTCGAGCATGAAATAGGGTATGTCCCGCTACAGACATTCCAAGCAGGGTCTGAGCGTGAGATCGCCACAGTACTCGATTCTCTTCGAGAGGCTGAAGGCGCTCGTTCTCTAATTCTCGATCTTCGCGGGAATCCAGGCGGATTATTGGACGCGGGTATCGCGGTCTCGGACCTTTTCTTAGATGTGGATCTTTCGATAGTAGAGACTCGAGGACGCGCTTCTGGCCAAAACAAAACATATTCCGCCAAGAAGCCTGATACTTATCCCAATCTTCCGATTGTGGTTCTTGTTGACCGTGCCAGTGCATCAGCATCGGAGATCGTTGCGGGAGCGTTACAAGATCATGATCGAGCGGTAATCGTCGGTCAACGAACATTCGGTAAGGGATCCGTACAGACCCTTTATCGCTTGACTGGGGGGGACGTACTCCGCTTGACAACAGCGCGGTGGTACACGCCAGTGGGGCGTTCTATTCATCGTGATTCTCAGAGCGGAGTGGAGACGGACGGACAAAATTTCGGCATCTCTGGAGAGCTTGTAACACCCGATGATGTATCCGAACGCCCGGAGTTTTCTTCAATAGGTGGGCGCCTGCTTTATGGTGGCGGAGGGATTACTCCTGATCTTTTCGTGGTAGCTGAGACTTTATCAGCAAAAGAAACTCAGGCGGTTGGTAGGGTGTTTCGTCAGGCGAGTGCCTTCAACATAGCCCTCTTCAACTACGCAGTATCATATATTCATGATCATTCTGAACTTGAGGTTGGTTACACTCTAAGTGATGAGGACCTCGATATGTTCTTTGAGACGCTTCGAGAGTCGGCCACTGAAGTTGATGAAGCTGCTTTCATTGCCGGTGCCCGTTTTATTCGATATCACCTTGAGAGAGAAATTGCTCTACAGGCATGGGGTGACTCCGGAGTATTCGAGCAATCCCGAAAGTACGATGAAGAGCTGGCATCTGCCCTGGAACTGTTGCGTGGTATTTCGACTCAAGACGATCTCATTAAGGTGGTAGAGCAGGCCCGTCAAAGTCGGAAACCCTGATTTTAACGCGGTATTCTGTCTTATCGGAGGAAATTATCTCATCACACTATGCCTGGGGTTTAACCCGACTCGGTCATTCAACCCATATCCAGACTGATTAATGAGTGTCGTGGAAGTCCTGCGAGGCGATGTCGTGGAAGCACGACATACTGTTCACGTTGCGGTTGCTGATGCCCATGGGAGAGTGGTTGCCAGGGCGGGTAACGGAGACGGGCTAACTTATTATAGATCTGCAGCAAAGCCCTTCCAGGCGCTTCCGCTTGTAGAGGAGGGGGTAGTTAGAAGATTTGGAATTTCTCTTCCGGAGCTTGCTCTTTGTTGTGCCTCACACGAGGGCGAACCTGAACATGTTACAACGGCCCGGTCGATTCTTTCCAAGATCGGTGTAGATGAGGCACTAATCCGGTGTGGTTCTCAGCTTCCATTTGGTGCTAATGCTAGCCAGGAGCTCTTGATGCTTGGTGGCCGAGCTATGCCGATCCATAACAACTGTTCTGGTAAGCATGCAGGAATGCTAGCACTAGCAGTGGGCATGGGATGGGATCCGGTAGACTATCATCTACCTGGTCACCCCGTGCAGGATCGTATGTTGCGGGAGATTCTCAGGTGGACGGGGCTTGGTGAAGCTGAAGTCGTTACAGGAGTAGATGGATGCGGTGTGGTCTGTTTTGCTGTTCCTTTATTGCAGATTGCTAAGTCATTCGCACGGTTCTCTGTCGCGGCGGCTGATAATGAGGGGCCCGCGGAAATCGTCCGGGCAATGACTACACATCCTTTCATGGTTGGTGGGACGGGACGGGCATGCACCCAAGTTATCGAGGCGGCGGCAGGGAAAGCTTTTGTGAAGCTCGGAGCAGAGGGGACATATATTGGAGGGATCCCAGCCTCAGGGCTTGGTTTCGCAATCAAAGTTGAAGACGGAGGACGTCGGGCAGTTGAGGTAGCTCTTGTGAAGGTTCTTGAGGAGCTCGGTGTTCTTACAGAGGCAGCCGTCACCGCGATCAGCCACCACGGTAATCCGATAGTATATAATACTCGGGGTGAAGCAGTTGGTGAGATCAGGCCGGCTTTTCATCTGGAGTTTTAGTTGCCATGAGCCAGCATTTGCAACCATCAGTCGAGATGCTGGTGCGTCTTAGTGCTGTCATTGCCAGTCGCCAGGCCGATGAACTCTCAAAGCACTTCAACTTGATAGCCACTCGAGCAGATGCTGTCCAAGTCGAAGAGGTAATCCTTCAAAGTTACCTCTTTCTTGGTTATCCCATAGCGTTAAACGTGATGGCTCTATGGCGTGAAAGGATTGGACCGAACACTTCTATAAAATCACTAGAAGACCGTGACACTTGGACAGTTCGTGGACAGGAGATTTGCGGTGCTGTTTATGGCGATCAGTACGCTGAGCTTCGGGCACATATACGCAGGCTCCATCCAGACTTGGAGCAATGGATGGTCCAGGAGGGATACGGCAAGGTCCTGGGGCGTTCGGACCTTTCACTGGTGGAGCGCGAACTATGCATCGTTGCGCTTCTAGCTGTATTAGACGTCCCAAAGCAACTCTATTCTCATCTCCGAGGTGCACTCAACGTTGGCGCGCACGTCTGGCAAGTTTTACGGGCGCTCGAGATCGGACTCGGATATGCTGAGGATGATGTTGCTGCTCGGGGCTGGAAAACTTGGAAAGCTCTCCAATCGCGTGCTGCTGTAGGTGGGTGAATCGTGTTTATAGATCATGCAGTAATCGAAGTGAAAGCGGGCACAGGTGGCGCTGGATCGAACGCTTTCCGCCGCGAAAAAGGAGTCCCACGCGGTGGACCTGCTGGTGGGGATGGTGGGAAAGGTGGGGACGTTCTGCTAAAGGCGGACGCGCAGCTTACGACATTGCTCGATTATTCATATCGACGGCACTATAAAGCGGATCGAGGGAAGCACGGCGGAGGAAAAAACCAAACAGGTCGGTCCGGTGAAGATCTGATCCTGAAGGTTCCGAGAGGGACGGTAGTTTTTGACGTTGATTCAGGGGATCCTCTTGGCGAACTCTTAGAAGACGGAGAGCATCTGATAATCGCGTCTGGCGGACGAGGGGGTCGTGGCAATACCCATTTCAAGACACCAACACGCCAGGCTCCACGCCATTGGGAGGCTGGTGAAGATGGTGAGGAACGCCGGATTCGGCTTGAACTTAAGCTGATTGCGGATGTGGGACTGGTCGGTGAGCCGAATGCTGGGAAATCCACATTCTTGGCGACAGTCACCGATGCAAGACCGAAGGTTGCCGACTACCCGTTCACCACGTTGGAGCCGAATCTCGGTGTTGTAAGACTCCGTGATTTCCAGTCATTTGTGATTGCGGATATTCCTGGAATTATAGAAGGAGCACACCAGGGAAGGGGCCTAGGCCATAAGTTTCTGCGCCACATTGAACGGACCCGAACTCTCGCGCTGATGATTCCAGTGGATACGGAGAATATTCAACAAGCATTCCAGGCCCTAAGAGCTGAACTCGAAGCCTATTCTCCAGAACTCGCCACAGCTCCGTTCTGTGTAGTACTAACGAAGACAGACCTTCTTCCTCCAGATGCTGAGTTGCCGAAGTTTCAGGCCCAAGGTGCTTGGGCAGTTTTCGGGGTTTCATCGTCAACTAACCGAGGGTTAGATGATTTCTTGACAGCCCTTTGGAAGGCGAGTCGTCCCTCTGAAGAACCAACGGGTGACGAGGGCGACCAAGCATGGGTACCCTGAATAAGGTTACGGTCTCATCCATTTACGTGCACGCACCATTTTGTTCAAGACGTTGTTTCTATTGTGATTTTGCTGTAGAGGTGAATTCCTCCGACAATCTCAGTGCCTGGACAAGAGCACTCTCGGGTGAACTGACAGCAGTCGAACGAGAGGGTGTTTTCACCATCTCTGAGGCACTAAAAACCCTATATGTGGGAGGTGGCACCCCATCCCTGCTTGGCCCTCAAGCGATGAAGGGCCTTGCAGAAGTAATTGGATATAGCCGGCTCGAAGATCCTGAGCTCGAGTGGACTGCGGAGGCTAACCCCGAGACTGTCACGCATGATTTAGTTGAAAGTTGGTACAATACTGGTGTGAATCGGATGAGTCTGGGTGTGCAAAGCTTTGATACAAAAGCCCTCACCTGGATGGGGCGCCTGCACGGGCCAGACGGCGCAGTACAGGCGGTCAATGCAATAAAGGAAGTAGGGATCTCTAATCTCAGCGTTGATCTAATCTTTGGGTTGCCGTCCCGACTAAAGCGGTGTTGGCGCACTGATTTGTTCAAGGTGTTAGAACTAGACGTTCCACATATCAGCTTGTACGGACTCAGCGTAGAGCCTGACACCCCATTAGGTCGATCAATCAAAGACGGTAGTGAGTTCCCTGTTGATGAAGGGCAATACAGGGATGAATACCTGACTGCCGTAGAGTTACTAAGAGCTGCCGGGTATCAACATTATGAAGTCTCCAGCTTCAGCCACCCAGGGTTTGAATCAAGACATAACTCCGCATACTGGGGTGGAAGTCCTTATCTAGGTTTGGGCAACTCTGCCCACAGTTACTCGGAATCCTACCGTCGCTGGAATGTCAGAGATTGGGGTGCATATAATGTCTTGGCCACAGGGACAGGAATTACTTGGGGGAAAGGTGAGCACCTTGATATAGCCTCTAGATCGCTAGAGCAATTATGGCTGGGTCTGCGAACAGCATTGGGGCTGCGGTTAAAGGATCTAGATGACCCACAGCGGGTAATCGTCGAGTCCTGGGCACAGGAAGGCTGGAGCGTCCTTGAGGATGGAAGAGTGCGCCTTACTGCGGAGGGTTGGCTTCTGCTGGACCGACTTACTTTAGAGCTTGATGGTGCTCCGGCGGGTTGACGCTGGAATCAACAACACTCGATCTTCGACTATGACTGTTTTGGAAAGGACAGAGTTTACTGGTGCTGAGCTCACTGAACGTGAGCGGCAGGTTTTGGACGCGGTGGTGCGTACTTATGTGGAGACTGCTGAACCGACTGGCAGCAAAACGGTCTCTCGGAATTTTGATCTAGGTATCTCATCGGCTACGGTCCGAAGCACCATGGGTGATCTTGAGGATAAGGGATATCTCTTCCACCCTCATACTTCTGCGGGACGCGTACCGACAGACCTCGCGTATCGTTTTTTCGTTGACAGGCTCATGGCCCCGCAGAGACTTACCGGCGAGGAAAGAACGACCCTTCAGCGCCAACTTGACGGAACTAACACCTCCGTTGTCGAACGTCTTGTGATGAAGGCAACACGTGCATTGAGCTTCGTATCGAACGAACTTGGTGTAGCAGTTGCTCCTCGCTTAGAAGCGGCAGTTCTAGAGAGGATTGAGCTGATACAGGTCTCTTCAAGTCGGGTACTGTTCGTGGCAACGATTCGAGGTGGAGTGGTGCGAACGGTCTATGTGGACCTACCGCTAGAGGTGCCGGAGAAAACTCTTGTTGCTGTCACAGTTGCCATGAATGAGCGCCTCGCTGGGCTCACTCTCCAAGAGATTCGCCATACACTCCCCGAGAGAATGCGGGATTCTCATTCGGGGGAGTTCAGAGCAGCTGAGTTCATGAACATCTTTGTTCAATCGGGGGCAAAACTTTTCGATCTACAGGAGCTGGATAGAACAAGTATTCTTTTGGGGCACACGAGTGTCCTCGCGGCACAACCGGAGTTCGAGGAACGTGACCAGTTAACTAACCTGATTGAACTCACTGAAAGACGGGATCTTCTCGCAGACACCATGGGTAAACGCGACCACAGAGGTCAAATTATGGTCACGATCGGTGGTGAGAATGATAGGAATGAACTCGCTGACTTCACGCTGGTGACTTCTGAGTACCAGGCAGGTGATCTTACAGGAGTAATTGGAGTCATTGGCCCGACACGTATGCCTTATGAGAAGGTGGTAACGATCGTTGACTACACTTCGACGCTTGTCACCCGAATGCTCCAAAGCTGATCCAAGTCCGCTACCGCACTGTACATCCCCAACAGTTTTCTAATGGCTGATTATTACGAATTACTTGGCTTGTCACATGATGCGGACCTCGAGGAAATCAAGAAGAGGTACCGTAAACTTGCGTTCAAATATCATCCCGATCGGAATGAAGGTTCTAAGGAAGCTGAAGAGCTATTCAAGCAGGTCACGGAAGCTTATGAAGTCCTTCGCGATCCTGAAAAACGATCGATGTATGACCGCTATGGCGAGCAGGGGCTTAAGGGCTCCGCTGGTCCCGGTGGGATGGGAGGTTTCGATTTTAGTGATGCAATCGAGATCTTCATGCGAGATTTTGGTGGTTTTTCGGGATTAGAGGATTTTCTTGGAGCAAGTGGTGCACGCACACAACGAACTGCATCTCGTAAAGGAAAAACTATACGGATGCAGGTATCTCTTACACTTCCGGAGGTTGCACACGGAGTAAAGAAAACTCTGCGTGTTTCAATCCTAGGGGAATGCGAGCCGTGTGGCGGGTCAGGTGCGAAATCTGGGACGAAGCCGGTGGTTTGTCCCGGTTGTGGCGGGGCAGGAGAAGAACGACATGTGCAGCGGTCAGTTCTCGGTCAGTTTGTGAGTGTTCAGCCTTGTCAAAACTGCCATGGTGAAGGTCGGATTATCCAGGATCTGTGTAATGCTTGCAGGGGTGAAGGACGAACCCGAGGTGATACGGAAATAGAGATAGAGGTGCCGGCTGGAGTGACTGCGGAAAATTTCCTCACGCTCAGAGGACGCGGAAATGTTGGGCCGAGGGGAGGGCCCCGAGGAGATCTCGTAGTACTTCTTGAGATTGAAGATGATCCACGATTCTCACGCGATGGATCAGATATCTTCCACGAACTCCCAATAACCTTTAGTCAAGCTGCGCTCGGGGACGAAGTTCAAGTGCCCACGATCGAGGGTGCTGCTCAAGTCACGATTCCTGCCGGAATACAGAGTGGAGACCACCTTAATCTCAAGGAGCTTGGCCTCCCTGATCTCAATGGTCATGTTCGAGGAGACCAGATTATTAGGGTGGTAGTGTGGACGCCGACGGATCTCAATGCCCAACAGGAAGAGGCTCTAGGGAGCTTGCGCGGTGTTGAAGCACTCGCGCCGGAGCAGATTCGTCGTCGAACACATAGGGGATTCTGGTCTCGAGTGAAGGAGGCGTTCACGGGAGGATGAAGTACCCAAAACTTCGGTGGCTGGAAGTAGGGATTCGTGCACCGGTGACGGATAACGAGGCTTCGGTTTTGGTGGATACATTAGTGCAGATGTGTGGTCGGGGCGTGCTCGAACGCGAGGGTTGGCTCTACACGTACTTTGAAGAACCCGATGACCTATCTGGCTTCATAGAGATCTTAAGGTCTCGTATCAACTCTGCTATCGGCAATGAAGAAATCCACCTAGTAACTCGTTGGCAGGCAAATGAAGACTGGTCTGAGAAATGGAAACGCGGACTCGGCCCCAAAAGGATCACAGATAGTATTGTAGTGCGTCCATCATGGGTGCAATTTCATCCCGAACCTGACGATATCGTGATCGTGATTGACCCCGGCATGGCTTTTGGAACTGCTGAACACGGTACAACTCGTGGAAGCTTGAGGCTCCTTGCCTCAGTTCTCCAGGTTGATGACCGAATATTAGATGTTGGCTCAGGGTCTGGGATATTAGCGATTGCAGCAGCGGCACTAGGTGCGAGTGAAGCTATCGCAATTGAGGGGGATTCTCCGTCATTTGAAGCCCTCCAAAAGAACGTGGAAGAAAATGCAGTATCTAGCCGAATTAACTGTGTTGAGGAGTGGGCTGACGCCCAGAGTCTTCAAGTAATGGGACCCGTTGACGGTATTGTCGCGAACATAGAGACCGGTGTTCTGTGCTCGTTTCTTCCTGCTTTCCGTAATGCACTAATCGAAGACGGGTGGTTAGTTATGTCAGGTATCCTCTCAATGGAATGGCCTCGCTTTCTCGAGAATACAAGAGCTGAAGGGTTTAGGTGCGCCGAAGTCGACCGTGACGGCGAATGGACAAGTGGTTTATTCAAGAATGTTTGAGATACTCTACGTAGTTGGCAGCCTATCTTGGAACCTATAAATGTAAGAAAAGCAGCTCTTCATGAGTGGGTTTTTTCAATATAAAAACTCGGCCATACACGGTGATCAGTCCTGCCATTGCGCTCCGTTCCAACCACCCACAAGATCGGTTAGGCGGACTATTACGCCTTCTCATCCCTCTACTTGGAAGCACACTTTATGGCTGCTAATGAATGTCTCTTCTGCAAAATTGTCGTCGGGGATGTTCCGGCAGATATCTTGTACCAAGACGATGAAGTGCTTGCATTTCATGACATTAACCCTCAGGCACCTATCCATATTCTAGTAATTCCCAAACAGCACTTGGACTCGCTTGCATCAGTCGCTGATGAAAACCTTAACCTTATGGGACACATCATGCTTACCGCTAAAGAGATTGCTAAAGATGAAGGCCTGTCCCACAGTGGCTATCGAACCGTGATAAATGTAGGGGCAGATGGTGGTCAGACTGTTAATC
>DLRL01000092.1:4947-23280 GCA_002501085.1 Gemmatimonadales bacterium UBA7889 | reverse complement strand
TTGGGCAGACCGGAATTAGGAGGATACCGAGGGCGGTGATCGTTGCTTGCTTTAGTCTAGCCATCTTCTGTGATCCTTATTCTAGGTCCCCTAAGGGGTCCGAATGACTATTATTGATACTCTTTCGGCTATCGAGCCATACCCGAAGTTAGACGCATACATGAGCAGAGAGCTGGTTTGACCGACCAAGGTACGTTGGGATCTGAGAGCGCATGCGCCGAGGCAGAGCGTTTGCGCGAAGAACTGCACCACCATGCTCATAGTTACTACGTCGAAGCACGACCGGAGATCAGCGATACTGAGTACGACCGGCTATTCAAGCGTTTGCTAGAGCTAGAAAAAAATCACCCAGAGCTTTGCTCACCTGATTCGCCGACTCAGCGCGTCGGTGCTGAACCCCAAAGCAAGTTCAAAACAGTCCCTCACACAGCTCCAATGCTATCTCTCGACTCGACACAAGACGTCGATGAACTTCGTCGCTTTGACGATAGGATTCGCAGGGCACTCGGAGAGGGCCATGAGCCCACGTACGTCATCGAGCCAAAGCTAGACGGTGCCTCGATCGAACTCATATACGAGGACGGGGTGCTAACCCAGGCAGTTACCCGAGGTAACGGACGTAAGGGTGAGCAGGTCACAGATAACATCCGAACGATTTCGTCGGTTCCACTTCGACTTCGTACTGAGGATCGAGTTGCGCCCGAGCTGCTTTCTGTAAGGGGTGAGGTGATTATGTACATATCAGAATTTCAGGCATTCAACGCTCGTTTGGTTGAGGCCGGTGGCGAACCTTATGCGTCTCCCAGGAACTCTGCAGCTGGCTCAGTACGCCAACTTGACTCACATGTCACCGCATCTCGGAAGCTGGATCTCTTAGTGTATGATATTCTCGCAATAAGGGGTTCTGGGTTTAAGAGTGATACAGACGGTATAGAAGCAATCCGGAATTGGGGGTTTAAGGTTCCTGACCGTATACAAACAGGAAGAACGGTTGAAGATGTTCTTGAGTACCACGCCGGGTTTGCTGCCGATCGCGAAGGTTTGGATTATGAGATTGATGGGATCGTAATCAAGCTGGACGACCTTTCGGCTCGCTCGGCGATCGGTGTTACTTCACATCATCCTCGATGGGCCTTGGCCTTCAAGTTTGAGCCACGGCAGGAGGTCACGCGGATCGATAAGATTGAGGTCAACGTTGGCCGCACTGGGGTGATTACGCCGGTTGCTGTGCTAGATCCCGTAGTGGTTGGTGGCGTTACCGTATCTCGAGCGTCTCTTCATAACAGAGACGAGCTTCGCCGGAAGGATTTACGTGAAGGGGATACGGTACGCATCCAGCGAGCCGGGGACGTGATACCCCAGGTCGTGGAGGTGATTGCACATGAAGAGGATCGAGCTCGCCCGTTTGAGATGCCGACGGAGTGTCCTGTATGCAGTACGCCAGTGCAGGAGGAAGGTCCGCGCATAAAGTGCCCCAATCGATTTGGATGTTCGGCTCAACTTCAGGGCCGCATCATACACCTAGCTTCCAGATCTGCCTTAGATATCGAAGGGCTTGGGGAAGAGACAGCTGCCTTACTTGTTACTGAAGGATTGGTGAGCAGCCTAGCAGAATTATTCGATATATCTCCTGAGCAGCTTGTAGAATACGAAGGCTTCGCTGAAAAATCTGCGACCTCTTTGGTAGAGGCGATTCAATCAAAGAAGGCGCCTGATCTCCCACAGTTCTTGATTGCACTGGGCATTCCAGAGGTAGGTACGGCTGTTGCTAGGGATCTTTCGGGCTATTTCGGTAGCATCGAAGCAATACTTGGAGCTACGGCAGAGGAGTTGGAGCAGATAGATGGTATAGGGCCGAAAATGAGCGAGGTGATAACAGCTTTTCTGGAGGATGAAAGGAATAGGTCAGCGATAGATGCCATTCTCGCACGTGGTGTTGAGCCAGTGGCATCTATGCCCGTAGACACAGGTGTTCCATCTGCAGGCACAGCTGTTTTCACTGGTGCGCTTCCTATCCCACGGGCATCCGCTGAAGCAGCGTGGAGAGCAGTTGGTGGGCGCACTGCAAGCAGTGTTTCCGCGAAGACAAGCTTTGTGGTTGTGGGGGAGAATGCAGGCTCAAAACGAAAAAAAGCAGAGCGGCTCGAAGTAGTAATTCTCGATTTTGGGGAGTTTGTTGCAAAGGTGGTTTCAATGGGTGGTGAAGTTGACGTTCCATAAAGGAGCTCACTCTCCGGTAAGATGAGGGACGACGATGTACTTCAGTTGACTGAATCCACCGTTCTCCGAGGACCTTGGAAGAACTAGGCTGGTACCCATTTTGCTCTGAGAAAACAGGGTTATCGTATTCAGAGCGCCCAACTGCTACCAGGGCTATGGGTGAGGGTTGTGGAGAGGGACCAAGTAGGAGGAGAACTTGTCGGGACTGATGCCGAATCTTGCTGTGCTGATTTCTGGAATAGTGGTGCTGTACTTCGGTGCAGTATGGCTTGTCCAGGGAGCCTCAAGGTTGGCGAGTTCACTGGGTGTTAGTCCCATAGTAGTTGGCCTAACAATTGTGTCCCTAGGGACGTCCGCACCGGAGTTAGTCGTGTGCTTGGTAGCTGCACTTCAGGGCAATCCTGGTCTGGCAATTGGGAATGTGATGGGCTCTAACCTGGCCAACATAGGTCTCATCTTGGGGCTCACCTCACTCGTCCACCCCCTGGAAGTCAAGCACAGGGTCGTGTGGCGTGAGATGCCCGTAATGCTATTGATAACATTCGCCATTTATCCGATAGCATTTGATCGTGTGTTGAGCCGGATGGATGGCTTCATGCTCCTTTTGGTATTGCTGGCTTATCTAGTCTGGGTTTTCCGGTCTGGTCGCCCCGAGGAAATCAAGAGATCACAGGGTTCAAGAAACTCTATTGCGACCCCAGAAGGGGCGACCTCGCTTCTGAATCTCAAGGACATCGGACAGGTTGCCCTAGGGTCCGCGTTCCTCGTGTTAGGCGGATACTGCATCGTTAAGGGCGCGGTAGAAGTTGCCTCCGCACTTGGTATTTCAGAGGTGATAATTGGGTTAACTGTAGTGGCTATTGGTACATCGCTGCCTGAACTGGCTACATCGCTGGTCGCTGCGATGCGTCAGGAGGTTGATATTGCCGTTGGAAACATCATTGGCTCAAACATCTTTAACCTGACTGCGATATTTGGAACTACCGCAGTAGTTCGGCCGATAATGATCCCCGAAACGCTGCTTTCACGAGAATTAGCTGGAGTTGTTCTTATGTCCCTCCTCCTCTGGCCGATTCTTAGAAGTGGATGGCGGATCAAACGATGGGAGGGGGCATTGCTGCTAACGGCGTATATCGGGATGGGCTGGTGGCTTATATAGGCTGAGTTTAGCAGAGGTGAACTGTCGCGACCGCCCAGGGGTAGGCTCTTACCCTAGGGCTGGGTAGCTTCTTCTGGCAGGGAAAGAAGGTTTTCAGAGTGGATTGATAACCCCAGGAGCTTGTCTGAATGCTTCCGATCGATCTTTCCGGTAAGCGCGCCTTCGTAGCGGGCGTTGCCGATGACAGAGGGTACGGGTGGGCAATCGTGCGGGCGCTTGCAGCTGCTGGTGCCTCAATATGCGTGGGCACATGGCCGCCAGTTCTTAGGATCTTTACCCGCAGTCTCGAGCGGGGAAAGCTTGACATGTCTCTTCCGGGTGGAGGAGAGATTGAGTTTGAGAAGATCTATCCTTTGGACGCGGCCTTCGACATAGCTGATGACGTACCTGAGCATGTGAGGGAGGACAAGCGGTATGTTGATCTGGAAGGCTACACGATTCAGGGTGTTGCGGATCAGGTGCAAGCTGACTTCGGAGAACACTGTTTAGATATCGTTGTACACTCGCTTGCGAACGGACCTGAAGTCAGAAACCCTCTCATCGAAACGAGTCGCGATGGATATCTCGCAGCAATTAGTTCGAGTGCCTACTCGATGGTTAGTATGGCGCAGCGGCTTGGACCACTTATGAACAACGATGGTGCCCTAGTATCGATCTCCTATCTGGCCGCAGAGCGAGTTGTGCCAGGGTATGGAGGGGGCATGAGTTCGGCGAAGGCCGCTTTGGAAAGCGATACGCGCCTGCTTGCTTTTGAGGCGGGTCGAAAGTTTGGTGTCCGTGTGAACACCATTAGTGCTGGTCCGCTCGCAAGTCGCGCTGCCAGCGCGATCGGAACGATCGATCGTTTGGTTGACTATTATCGAGACAACGCAGCACTGCCAGAGGTGAACACCGCGGACGACGTTGGACATGTCGCTGCCTTTCTTTGCTCTCCTCTTGCCGCGGGTATCACAGGGGAGACGATCCATGTCGATAAGGGGTACCATGCAATGGGGATACCCGCTCAAGCGTTGCTCAAAGACGAGGTCGAGTGACAGTAGCTGAACCTCTTTTTGGATCCCTGCTACCTGACATCATTACGAGTCCTCCAGGCGGAATTTCCCGCCATCTAGCAGAGCGCCTGAGGAGTGTAGAGTCTCGCAATATCACCTACTTCGACGTTGATTGGCCGATCTTTTGGAAGGAAGCGAGCGGGTCGAATGTCCGGGATGTTGACCACAACTTGTACATCGACCTGAGTGGGGCGTTCGGAGTTGCTCTCATTGGACATGCACACCCAAGGGTTGTTCATGCCCTCCAGGCCCAGGGAGAAGAACTGATACATGGGATGGGTGATATCCATCCGCCTGTTAGAAAGGTCGAACTGATAGAGCGCTTATGTGGGATCGCACCCTGGGTTGACGCACAGGCAGTACTTACGACAACCGGATCGGAGGCTGTTGAGGTGGCGCTCAAGACCGCCCGGATCGCTACGGGTAAACCAGGTATTGTTGCGTTTAGGGGAGGATATCATGGCCTTACTATGGGAGCGCTTGCGGTCACGGACCGAGCCCACTTCCGTTCATACTTTGAGGATCAGTTGTATAAGGGAGTGAGCTTTGCCCCCTTTCCTGAATGTAATGACGTTTCGCGGGTGACTGCGGACGAAACTCTAGGATTGTTGCGGGCAGCATTTCAGCAGGGGGCACCTAATGGGGATCCGATCGGTGCTGTCATCGTGGAACCTGTTCAGGGTAGGGCGGGAGTAAGAATTCCTCCTGATGGTTTTATGGCCGCTCTCTCGGATGTGGCGATGGAGGAGGGGGTGATGGTTATCGCCGATGAGATCTTCACCGGGCTTGGACGCTGTGGGTCAATGCTAGCATCTGAGCGATTAGGACTTCGTCCAGATATCGTGTGTATAGGCAAGGTCTTTGGTGGTGGCTTACCGCTTTCGGCGTGCCTCAGTTCACAGTCAGTGCTGTCTGCTTGGCCTGAAAATGATGGAGAAGCAATTCACACCAACACGTTCCTGGGGAACCCTCTTTCATGTGCCACCGCATTAGCTGTGCTCGATATCGTTGAGCACTTGGATGTTCCGGAGCGTGCAGAGGTTCTTGGATCGCGACTGCTTAGCGAATTGCAAGACTCCCTAAGGGGTGCTGAAAGGGTTTCCGAGGTGCGTGGACGTGGTCTCATGATCGGAATTGAACTCGTCACAGTTGACGGTTCCCCATGGAAAGGGGGTGCGTTACGGGTAGCAGAAGCTGCGCTTGCTCAGGGCTTAATTATCCTACCTGCCGGGGAATACGGTCATATCGTAGAGCTTACTCCATCTGCATTCTTAACTGAGGATCAGGCAACCCATTCGTTGGTTGTGCTATCGTCTATTATCCAGAAGATCCATTGACGATATCTAAGCCTCCTGGTACATGGTCCGGCGTTTTTTTTGATCTTGACGGTACATTGGCAGACACGGTCGAACTGATCCTTAAATGTTTCCGCTTTGCCACGAAAAAACATTTCGGCCAACCACTTCCTGATGCGGATGTCGTGGCTACCCTAGGGATACCACTTCCAGTGCAAATGAGGAGCTTTGCTCGGAGTGAGGAAGAAGCTGAGTTGATGCGACAGACCTATATCGCGTATCAAGACATCGTGCATGACGAAATGGTACGCTCATTTCCAGGAGCATCTTCGGTTTTGGGAGCGCTACGGAGGCGTGGAACAAAGATCGCGGTTGTCACGAGTAAGCGTACCGGTATTGCAAAGAGAACACTCGAGTGCTGTGGTCTATGGAAGGCAGTGGATCTCGTCGTTTGTGCAAACCAAGTACAGCGGCCCAAGCCTCATCCTGAATCAGTCAATCTGGCTCTTAGTAAGCTTGGACTTGAACCAGATGGCGTTGTATTTGTCGGCGACTCACCCTTCGATATCCAGGCTGGGAAAGGGGCAGGGACGCGAACGGCGGCGGCACTATGGGGGCCATTCAACCCTGAGGAACTTTTAGCAGAAGGCCCCGACTTTGCTTTGGATGCTCTTAGAGACGTGCTAGAGATCAATCCGGAAGAAGTGGTTGGCCGGACGCCACATGATCCTATAGGTCTTTAATTCGATGAAGTCGAGAAATCTATTTGCTCAGCGAGGGCTAAGTCTTTCTCAGTGATTCCGCCTGCATCATGTGTGGAAAGCGTAATTGTGACATTGTCATATCGGATATCAATATCGGGATGGTGATCATGAGTGTCTGCCAGAGTCGCAACCCGGTTCACGAAGACAATGGTGTCTCTGAAGGAATTAAAACGGAAACTCTTAATTATTCGGTTTGAACGGCGTTTCCATCCTTTGCGGCCATCGAGCCATCCTCGAATGGATTCCGTATTGAGCTTGCTAGCCATCTCTGTCCTATGAATCAGACCAAATGATTGCAGTATAATAAGTTAGAAGTGATATGCGAGTTTACTCTGGATTCGGTGAAAAGTACACTCACTATCCTTAAGGAACGCCTATCAGGGCCGACTTGTTGAGGGGTTGACGCTGTCTGACAGGCCTCTGTAAGATTTTGGCCCTCTCAAAACCGAGAGGGTTGCAGCGCCCCCATCGTCTAGTGGCCTAGGATATCGCCCTCTCACGGCGAAGACCGGGGTTCGAGTCCCCGTGGGGGTATTGGTCGCTTAGCTCAGCTGGTAGAGCGCTACGTTCACATCGTAGATGTCGCAGGTTCGAGTCCTGCAGCGACCATCGATCCAAGAGCCTGCAGCAGGCTTAAACTGTTGAGAGTTTTCGTGTACTGATCTGCTTAAACTCTTGTCCTGGTGTCCAACTGGTCACGTACCCCACTACCGCACTCGCGGCAACTGAATATGGTGAGCCAAGATAAAGATTACCTGGTCCTGAACGTCCCGGGAAATTCCGGTTTTGCGATGACATCGAGACTTCATTGGGTGAGTTTGTGACTCCTGGGCCGGCGGCGATACATGCACCGCATCCCGGTTCAATGAATGCCGCTCCCATGCGGTCAAACAGGGTCATATAGCCTTTTTCATCACAGTACTTGCGTACCTCTGTTGAGCCGCATTGGATGTACGCTTTTACATCCGGGTGGATCTTCAATCCTTGTAAATCAGCTTCACCGAGGACACGAGCATACATATCCATGTCCTCCTTCTTCCCAGCAGTACAGGATCCGGCGTACGCTATATCGATACGGATGGGTTCCTCGCCAAGTTCATCGATATAGACCCCGTTGCCCGGATCATTGGGCAAAGCTGCCATGGGACGGATTGTTGAGGCATCGATCTCTATGGTTGTCACGTACTCTGCAGCAGGATCACTTTGCATCCCCTGCGTGAGTTTTTGTGCATGAACACGATCCATGCCACGCTCATCAACCATGAATTGGACCGATTTGTCATCCGCTGCGATGATACCAGTAAACGCTCCAACTTCCGCGGCCATGTTGGTCATGGTTGCGCGCTCATCAATGCTGAGTTGCGTCACAGCAGGGCCCGCGTACTCAATAATCTGCCCAATCGCGTGTCCATCGCGTATGTATGGGTGTCTCAGAATCTCAAGCATATAGTCTTTCGCGGTAACATTTGGTGCCGGGGTTCCCCGTATCTCAACTTTGAAGGACGGGGGTACGCTCATGCGCACGTCCCTTGTGAGCCAAGAATTGAAAATTGCTGTCGTTCCAATACCGAAAGCGAGCGAACCGATGGCACCCGCGTGCGGTGTGTGAGAGTCAGTGCCCACTATGAGCATACCTGGCTCCGCGTATTCTTCGAGAATCTTTGAGTGACAGATAGCCTGAGAACCAAGTCGGTGTCCCATCTGTTCGCCATATAATTTCACACCCTGTTTTTCACTGAACTCACGCTGTTTCACTTCGAGTTCATTTGCCACTTCAAGCAGACCATCTTCGATCCGTTCTTGGCTCATCACCTGGGACAGAAACGTTAAATGGTCTCGGAAGAAGAGCATGGAAGCTGGATCTAGGACTTTGGCGTCGATTCCAACCTTGTTTTCGAAAAAAATTGAAGCCATAGGAGTCACGTATTCATGGCTAAACCGGATGTCGGTCAGAAAGAAACCGCTGTCTCCTGGCTCAACCCATGGAACACCCACCTCACCCCTTCCGGCATCGGTAA
Organism: Gemmatimonadales bacterium UBA7889; assembly: GCA_002501085.1. GTDB lineage: Bacteria > Gemmatimonadota > Gemmatimonadetes > Longimicrobiales > Gaopeijiaceae > UBA1142. The sequence goes on along the minus strand of DLRL01000092.1, from coordinate 14,772 downwards.
CCAGATGCGAAGCGAAAATTTTCTCGGCGACAGTCATCGGGCGAGTTGGTAGAGCTTGCTCTTGTGCGCATGCAGACAATGGGATGGTTACACCGCCCTGGAGCCGTGCGACATTGAACTCAAAGAGTCCGCCATACTCAATGATCTGGCGGGTAATGTCGTCTTTACCCTTAGTGAATTCTGTGAGCGGGATCTCTTCACCAGCCATGATCCGGTCAATAACCCCAAAGTCAGTTGACGTTAAGAGCCCTAGATTTTGACAGTTTTCGTCATAAATGCGCTCGATGCTTTCCGCGACAACGACCTTGATGCCTGCGTGGAGTTCAGCGTAAGGACTTGCCTCACGACTACTTCCTTTGCCGCGTCTCTTGCCAGCAACAGAGCAGACGAAGCCTCCATTGCGCACAGCATTACGCTCCACAGGGTACTCTGTCTCGTTGGTGGCTTGATTCGTGGTGCGCAGGCCCAAATACGGGAAATCCCCAAGCGTTTCGTCATAGAAGAAACAGATATACGCTGGTGTAATCTCGTCTGTAGAGATTTGGTCGCGTAGCAGGCTTATATAGTCGCGCGGGTGTTGAATATCGATGCCTTCATACAACTGCTGTCTCACGAATTCGGCATCATCCAACAGATAGAGAATACGACCTTCAAACTTGAGGGTCGTAGGTCGTTTCTCGATATGCCTATTCAAGAGATCTTCAATCATGAGCCTGTCGTAGCTGGACCAAGCTAAAATGTGCCTTCGGGATCAAGAGTCGCAAAGGGGCTGATATCCAATCGGCCAGCTGAATGATGAGATATGTACCTGAGAGATCTACCTACTGTTGCTTGTTGGTCGTTCCCACTCAGGCCACTAGTTCAGCATCAACTGAAGTCCACCCCAAAGATCATTACCGCAATAATGATCGCGGCTATAGCGGTTGGTGCTACGAAACGAATGAAAAAACGCCAAGCCCCATACCGAAACCAACTGGGCTGTGTACCATCCACGAGTTCGTTCATGGTGTCTTCTCTGGTCATAAACCAACCTGCTGCGATCGTTACCGCGAACCCACCGGTCGGCAGCATCCAGTTCGAGACAAAGTGGTCAGCCATAGAGAACCAGCCAATTTTTCCTCCAAACAGTGTCTCCCCGATTGCACCTGGGACGACAAGATTGGACACACCCGAAACAGCGCCAAAAGATATGGCGGCGAGAATGGTGAATATGAAAACAGTACCACCACACATTAATGTTGCTTTTTGCCTAGCTAAGCCATGTTCGTCGATTACATAACTCGTGACGACCTCGAGCAGTGATATCGTCGATGTGAGAGCAGCAAGCGCAACAAGCACGTAGAAAAGCGGTCCCAGGAACCGTCCAAGAGGAACTTCGGTGAAGAACAACTCAGGGAGCGAGATGAAGAGCATACCCACCGTAGATCCACCAACCTGCTCTTCCATACCTGGGACACTGAATATTACCGAGAACATTATGACGGTTGCTATGAGCGCGATCAGTGTATCTAAGAGCACGATCGTTGCTGATGCCTTAACCACAGACTGAGTCTTTGAGATATAGGAACCGTATGTCACCATACATCCCATTCCTAATGAAAGCGTAAAGAAGGAATGCCCCAGAGCCTCGAGAATCGCGACTGGCTCGAGTTCGTTGAAGTTAGGCTGAAAAATGAAGACGAGGGCTTCACCCGAGCCGCTCATCCTGAGCGCAGAGAAGAGCAGCAAAACGAGAATAACGCCGAGGACGGGTAGAAAGGTCCTCGCAATCCTCTCAATACCTTTCTGGACCCCTAGGTACACAACTGACACAGTGGCAATACTGAAACCGAAGGACAGCCCGAGTTGAAGGGCGCCGTTGCTGGATTGTTCACCAAAGAGATCGCCCATCGCCATGCCACTCGGAAAGCCAGACACCATCCATCCGAATGATTTGCTGAAATAGAAGAGAGACCAACCTGCGATAACGGTGTAGTAACTGAGTAAAATGAAACCGCACAGTACCCCCCAGGCTCCGACGATCCCCCACATAGGACCCGCGGCATCCTTAAGCGCACCAACGGCACTTTTTTGCGTCTTTCGACCGATGAGCAACTCCGCCATCATGATTGGCAAGCCCACGGCAGCTATACATATCAGGTAGACTAGGACAAAGGCCCCACCACCGTTTTCCCAGGTAATAAAGGGAAATTTCCAGAGATTACCGAGGCCGATTGCGCTTCCTGTGGCCGCGAGGATGAGCCCCATATTCGAGCTCCAATTGCCACGTTGCCCGTCCATGGGCTCCACTCCCTTTTTTCTAGAACCATTCTATTCCGATAGTCGTGACCAAATCAGCGTCTGATTGTCTAACGGAATCCAGATCTCGGGCGCAAAACATACCGGGCACTTTGAACTCCCAACAGTCAAAGGTTTACACTAGGGCATCTCCACGCTCGCTCTTTTAGTGGGACATGCTTATGCACCGATTAATCCTAACTGCCTTACTCATAACAAATGCAGCTGTATCGGCTTGTACTGCTCCGGAGAACTCCGATAGGCGAGCGATGGGACTCGAGGAGGTTCCACTGCGTGCAGCGCTACTCACTGCAGGTCCGGTTAGCGATGCTGGTTGGTATGCTGGTGCTTATGAAGGATTACTCCTTCTTCGTGATTCTCTCGGGGCCGAGGTTAGCCACCAACAAACCCGGACTCCGGCGGAGTTTGATGAGGCATTCCTATCATATGCTTCATCAGGGTACGATTTAATTTTTGCACACGGGTTTGAGTACCAAGACGCTGCAATACGTGCAGGTCAGCAATTTCCCGGCACTACGTTCATTGTAAGTGGAGGAGGCAGGTACTCCGGAAACGTCATCCCACTGATCTTTGAGTTAGAGGAGGGCAGTTACCTTGCGGGCATGGCTGCCGCTCAGGTAAGTGAGTCTGGCATCTTAGGTATGGTCGGCGGCGTTGAGATTCCACCTGTCCAAGGAACCTTCAGAGCCTTCGTGGCCGGTGCCGAAAGTATTAATCCGGATATAAGAGTTCTTGAAGCTTTTATTGGCAATTGGGACGATGTGGCTGCTGCAAAAGAGGCCGCGATCGCTCAGCTACGTAATGGAGCTGATGTTATCATCCACAATGTCGATGCAGCCTCTTTTGGAGTTTTTCAAGCTGTCCGGGAGATGGTCGAATCAGGAGGGAGGGCATGGGCGCTTGGGATGAACCGTGACCAAAACCAGATTGCACCAGAAGTGATCTTGGGTAGCGCGGTTATCCGCATCCCACAGGCATTTCTGGAGATAGCACTTTCTTGGGAGTCCGGTGAACTAGGTGGCCGACCGATCTATGCTGGAGCTAACACTGAGGTTATCGATTTCGTCGTGAACCCAGCTATAGCCGATATCTTCCCAGCTGACTTCATTGCGACAATGCAAGAGGTACGAGAGCGTATTCGCAGCGGGACATTTGAAGTTCCGAAGATCTCATTCATAGAGGGTGAGATCGGCGAGTCATGACCGATGTTTTTGCGCACCTTAATGGCATCATCCGTCATTTTGGACAGGTGAAGGCACTCGACAGCGCAAATCTTGAAATTCATTCAGGTGAAATCCACGGGATCTTAGGGGAGAATGGTGCCGGCAAGACCACGCTCCTAAATATCTTGGGGGGTATCATCCATCCGGATGCTGGTTCCCTAGAAGTGGGCGGGTCCCAGGTCAGATTACAGAGTGCAAGGGCCGCTTGGAAAATGGGGATTGGCCTGGTGCACCAACACTTTACTTTGGTGCCAGGCCTTTCTGTGCTCGAGAATCTTGCACTCGGTCGGCGGCACAGGGGGCATAGGTGGAGATTACACCTGAAGGAGATACGTAAAGAAGCTAGTGAGCTCAGCAAACTTACAGGGCTTACCGTACCCTTCGAAGCCTCGATCGAGGAATTGGGAGTGGGGGATCGACAGCGGATTGAAATCCTGAAGGCTCTGCTACGTGACCCTCAATTGCTTGTACTTGATGAGCCGACTGCGGTGCTAGCGCCTGCGGAAATCGATCAGTTGTTCCAGCTTCTCCGCACTTTGGCTGAGGAGGGGCGTGCAGTTGTCCTCGTCGCGCACAAATTAGATGAAATATTGTCAATCGCGGATCGTGTCACAGTGCTAAGACGGGGACGCACGGTGATGACCGCTGTCGGGGCTGATATAGATACAGCAATCTTGGCCGATGCCATGGTTGGGTCCTCTAGCAGCGACGGAGATGTGCCTACGACCCCTGATGTTTTATCAGTGCTCGGTCAGGGCTCAGATCACTCGGCTCAAAATAGAGAACCGGGTAATCGTTCGGTAGCAGAATTGAAGGGTGTAGATGTGTACGGCCCGCAGGGAGGACTAGCTCTGCAGGATGTGGGACTAGAGGTAATGAGTGGCGAAGTGATTGGGGTGGCCGGTGTAGAGGGTAATGGGCAGCATGAGTTAGCGCTTGTCTTGTCTGGCCGTCAGGAGGTGGCCTCAGGCAAATTACAGATTCCCGAGCGCGTTGGTTTTATCCCACAGGATCGTAACCGGGAGGGATTGGCAGCAGATTTTGATCTCACGGAAAATGTGGCTCTAGCATTGCACCGTGACCCAAGGTTTCGCTTGGGTCCTCTGCTTCGTTGGAGTCTAATCGAGTTACACGCCGCCGAGATCCGATCCCGATTCAAGGTAAGGTCCTCAGGTGGGCGAGCTCTTGCGCGTGAACTTTCTGGTGGAAACCAGCAAAGATTGGTGGTAGGTCGAGAGCTTTCCCGGCTGCCCGCACTCTTAATTGCAGAAAATCCCACCCGGGGACTGGATTTTACGGCGACAGCATTCGTCCGCGGGGAGCTGAAAAGATTGGCTCATGATACAGCTGCTGGTGTCGTGCTGATCTCGACGGACCTAGACGAAATACTGGAGGTAGCAGACCGCGTCTTCGTGATTCTGCGTGGCAAGCTGACTCCTGTACCGTCTGCTCATGATTCTCGGGAAGCTGTCGGTGCTATGATGTTGGGTAGCAGGCTCGAGGTTCACTGAAATGAGGCGCTTTGACCAGCTGGCTGTCGCCGGTTTGTCTTTGGTCGCTACCGGTATCATAGCCGCAGGATCTCTGTGGCTTGGAGGGTATGACCCCTTAGTCGCTGGTGCAGCGATGTTTCAGGGGTCTTTCGGTAGTGGAACAGCGATACTTTCGGTCACAATGGTCCGTGCAGTCCCATTGATAGTCACAGGCCTTGCGGTCGCATTGGCGTTTCGGGCTGGGGTATGGAATATCGGAGCGGAGGGTCAGCTCTATGCTGGCGCAATCGCGGCCGCCTGGGTGGGCCTAAGCTGGGGCAATGCGCCTGGGTGGTTTCTTGCCCCGGCCTCACTCGCTGCTGCCTTGCTCGCAGGGGCTGCATGGGCAGCTATACCCGCGTTCATGAAGGTAAGGTTAGGTATCGGAGAGGTGATTCCGACGATTCTAATGAACTTCGTGGGAATTTATCTGGCAGCGTTCGTGGTCCATGGTCCACTTCAAGAAAACCGTGGCGTCTTCCCTCAAACTGATCTGATCAGTGATGCTGCAAGGCTATCTATCCTGGTAGAAGGAACACGACTACATGCAGGTTTTCTGATTGCACTGCTTGTGGGTGTAGTACTTTGGGCTGGATTACACTGGACTCACTTTGGCTTCCAGGTACGTTCGGTTGGGACGTCTCTTGACGCGGCACGTGTATCAGGGATGATCAAAAGCAAGCGGGTTCTGCTGGTCGTTTTCCTTAGTTCTGGTGCGATTGCCGGCCTGGCCGGTGGTATTGAGATCACCGGCGTGACATTCGCGCTCTACGAAGGACTCTCACCTGGTTGGGGCTATACAGCGATTGCCGTGGCCCTATTGGCTGGGCTGCATCCTGGTTGGGTGGTTTTTACTGGCCTGCTTTTTGGAGGCCTGGAAGCAGGAGCTGGTGCGATGCAACGAGAAGCCGGTGTACCTGCAGCATGGGTGAGTGCAGTCGAGGCGCTTGTGATCCTGTTTGTTTTGGCCGGAGACCAAATCAGGAGGCGACTCGGTGCCTGAAGTGATCACCGTTGTTGCATTTCTTGAAGCATCAGTACGACTGGGTATTCCACTCGCACTAGCTGCGATGGGAGAGACGATTACCGAGCGTAGCGGGGTCATCAACATCGGCCTTGAGGGCTCACTGATCGCGGGTGCGCTCGGAGGTGCGCTTGGAGCTCTCACCATTGGTGGCGCTGGTGGGGGTATTTTGGTTGGTGCGCTCGGAGGCGCATTAGTAGCGATGATTTTTGCTGGGTTTACCGTTGGCCTAGGGACCGATCAGATCATCACCGGGACTGCTATAACTCTCGGCGGTCTAGGGTTTACGGGTGCGATATACCAGGCTCGCTTCGGCACCACAGGAACGGCACTAACCCTGCCTACCCTTCCTGCGGTTCCAATCCCATTGCTTTCGGACATTCCAATCATTGGGTCGGCCCTTTTCAATCAGGCACCAACTACGTACTTCGCTTACGTATTGGCACCAGTGCTCTGGTATTTCGTGTACCACACAGAGTGGGGCTTGGAATTACGAGCTGTCGGAGAGGAGCCGGATGCAGCCGCAGCCGCTGGCGTGCGGGTGAAGCAGAGTCGTTTCTGGGCAACGGTTTTTGGTGGTACACTTGCCGGTATAGCCGGCGCACACCTTGCTCTTGCACACGCTGGTACTTTTGCTGAGAACATGAGTGCTGGACGCGGGTTTATCGCGATTGCGGTGGTCGTGCTAGGTCGGTGGAATCCACTCCTTGTTCTTCTCGCCGCACTTTTCTTTGGGGCGGCATCAGCGCTTCAATTTCAAGCCCAAACACTCGGGCTAGCTATCCCTTATCAATTGTTCCTAGCATTTCCCTACCTCCTCACTTTATTAGCGTTAGCAGGTTGGGTAGGGAAGTCACGGGCTCCAGCATCTCTTGCTTTACCATGGCCAAAGGACAGTTAATGGGAATGACGCGGGTGAACTGTGCTGCGATCGGTACTGTTCTGGGTGTACGGGTATCGGCTGCAAGACTCCAGCATTTATCTTTACGAGTCTTTGGTCTCGATACCTGCGCCTTCCGATAGGAACCATGATGAGGCTATTCAGAGTGTGGCTTCAGCAGTTCACAGTGCTGAGTGTGTTGGGCTTCATTGCTATTCCATCGTGTGTTGATGCCCAGTCAATGAAAGGGACTGGGGTTGTGCCCACGGGTCTCTTACTACGTCAGATGGATGGAGTAAAGCGCGTCCTCATCATCGGTGCTCACCCAGATGATGAGGACACTAGTCTTCTCACTGCCCTTGCTCGAGGTTGGGGCGTTGAGACCGCTTATCTCGCACTGACGCGTGGTGACGGTGGCCAAAACCTGATTGGTCCTGAGCTCTGGGAAGGCCTGGGCGTCATCCGTACAGGTGAATTAGAGGCCGCACGCACTTTGGATGGTGGGCAGCAATTCTTCACGCGAGCGTTCGACTATGGATTCTCCAAGAGTGCTGACGAAGCATTGTCACTCTGGTCTCGTGAAGATCTCCTCGAAGATGTGACATGGGTTGTAAGAAAATTTCGGCCACATGTGATTGTGTCAGAATTCAGTGGTACACCACGTGACGGGCATGGCCAGCATCAGGCTGCTGGTATCATAGCGCGGGAGGTTTTTGAAGCTGCTGGAGATCGCAGCCGGTTCACGGAACAGTTTGCACACGGCGTTCAGCCCTGGAGGCCAGGAAAACTGTATGAGACATCTCGGAGACGTTTTTTCGGAGGCGAGAGAGACACTGCCGAAGATGTCACAGTCATCGATACCGGGAGCCATGATCCACTGCTAGGACGCTCTCTGTTCCAGCTTTCAATGGAGAGCCGAAGTCAGCATCGCTCACAGGACATGGGTGCACCCCAGCCCTTCGGCCCCCAGGACACGGGCTTAACTCTCGTCGACACTCACATTGCTGGGTTTAACGATGGGGTGTTTTCAGGCATCGATACCACTTTGGTAGGGATCGCAGCCCGACTCGATAGCGAGTCGAGTGCTCGGGTGCTCCCGCACCTTGAGGCTTATCGGGCATCGGTCGCGAGGGCCCGGGGCATTTTCGGTCTAAACCCCTCTGAAATCGTCCCAGATCTGGCAGAGGCGCTTCAACATCTGGTGGTAGCGGGAGAGGTGGCCGGTACGGGAGCCGACCAAGGGTTCATAATTGAACTCGGGAAGAAGAAAATCCTGGCGACACAAGCGTTGATGGCCGCGTCAGCTGTCACTTTCGACGTTAGAGTGGCGGATGATCTTCTTGTCCCGGGTCAGGCTGTCCAAGTCCAAGCGCACCTTTGGAATGGCGGTGATGTTCACCTAGCGAATCCAAGGGTAGACCTAGAGATCCCTGAAGCTTGGGAAGCTCGTGAGATGTCCGTTTCCGGGTTATCTGCAAATGGAGAGGTGATGGCGGGCACGCTTGCGACCTGGACCTTTGACTTGATAGTGCCAGATGGTTCCGATGTTTCACGGCTCTACTTCTTGAGGGAAGATCGCGATGGCGCCCGCTACCGATGGCCGGATGAGCCTGATCTCTGGGGAATGCCCCGGGATCCTGCACTGGTGCAGGGGAGGGTGGTGTTCTCGCAGACACTCCAAGGGGAATCTATGGGTGGTCGTGTCGAGACTGCTGTTCCCTGGCGCTATGTTGGCGTGGACCCGTCATTCGGTGAGTTCGAGAAGCCAGTACTGATAGTGCCAGGAGTTTCCGTGGCTGTCGTACCGGGTGGGATTGCATGGCCTCAGGGTCAGACACAATCCCAGGCTATTTCGGTCATCGTGCGCTCTCAGGAAGACGAAGGTGCCCAGGGTGAAGTGAGACTTGTCGCGCCTCCGGGGTGGATGGTAACACCAGCAGAGCACTCATTTGATTTGAGAGATTCAGGGGCAGAGCGGACACTGAACTTTACTGTGCAGCCTCAGGGTGAAATCTCGTTAGGTGACCATACCTTCCAGGCTATTGTGCACACCGATGACGATAACGCCTATAGCGAAGGTTTCACGCTCATCGACTATGAACATGTCCCTCGGTCACCTCTGTATTCTGATGCCGAAGTAGTCATAACGGTCTTCCCTGTAGCCGTCACTCCAGGGTTAAGGGTTGGATATATTATGGGTTCAGGAGATGACGGTCCGGAAGCAATTCGTCAGCTCGGAGTTGAGGTTGATGTTCTGGATGAAAACACGGTTCGGAGTGGGTCTTTTAGTTCATTTGATGTTCTCGTGTTAGGGGTGCGGGCGTACGAAGTCCGCCCAGATCTTCGTGCTGCGAGTGCCCAAATCTTGGATTTTTCAAGAGCCGGTGGCACCGTATTAGTGCAGTACAACCGAGGGAGCTTGGGTTCCCTCGCGCCCCAAGCAATCCAAGTCGGCAGAGGATCTCCTCGCGTATCAGATGAAACTGCGGAAGTCACCCTATTGGCTCCCTTATCACCAGCTCTTACTACACCTAATCAAATCACTCAGTTCGACTTCGAAGGATGGGTTCAGGAGAGAGGTCTCTACTTCGCTGCTAGTTGGGATAATGCCTACGTACCGCTCTTGGAGATGAACGATCCGGGAGAAGAGGCAAGGCACGGCTCGCTGCTGGTGGCCACTGTCGGGGAGGGCCTCTTCATCTACACGGGACTCGCATTTTTTCGACAATGGGCAAGTAGGGTACCTGGTGCCTATCGGCTTTTCGCTAATCTCATCTCACTCGATCCAGCAAACTGGAGGGAATTCACTTCGAGGAACTAGCACTCATATGTAGGGGGCGATGCACCACTCAGCCGCGAGTGTTGACT
>DLRL01000092.1:0-4610 GCA_002501085.1 Gemmatimonadales bacterium UBA7889 | reverse complement strand
ACTAGGGTTGGCTAAGCGTTCCTTCGGTCTATGAGGCTCAATGGGACGCCCACAAGCAGAACCACGGCCGCACCGATGACGTTATGCCAGAGGTATCCGATCGTGGTGAAGTACTGGACGCAGCCAACCGTCACCATGCCAATTATGAGCCCGAGAAAAGCCCCTAGGCCCTTGGCTCTGGGGACCATCGCTAGAAGAAATACCCCGAGTATCGAACCGTAAAATAACGAACCGAAGAGGTTTACTACTTCGATTAGCGATCCAAGTGTAGCAGCGTAGGTTGCTACGATGCAGGCGAAGAAGCCCCAGAAAACGGTAGCTCCCTTCGATACGGTCAGGTAATGGGCATCATCAGCATGTGGTTTGATCCAACGCCTATAGAAATCGATCACGCTGGTGGTCGAAAGGGCGTTGAGTTCGGCGGCGATGCTAGACATAGCGGCAGCAAAGACCCCTGCTATGAAGAGTCCAGCCAGCCCGATCGGAAGCTCGGAAAGTACAAAGCGCGGGATAATGTAGTTCACGTCGGTTGATGATTCGTCCGTCTCTTCCACCACCATCGCGAGGGCTTCGCCCCGGATCGCTTGAATTTCCTGCTCGCGAGCAAGAAAAAGTTCCATCGGTTGTTGGCTGCCATCGGACGCGTCGGCGACAGCGAAGGCTGCTTCTTCTCTCAGCGTAAATACCTCAGCGTATCTTTTCTGGAGGTCGTCGTACTCGGCCCCCCTCGCCGCAACCACTGCTGCCTCGTGCGCAGGGTTATAGAGCAGTGGAGGGCGCACGAACTGGTAGTACATGAAGACTCCGACGCCGACTAAGAGCACGAGAGCTTGAAGGGGAATTTTCCAGTAAGCACTCATGAGCAGCGAGCTTTTTGCCTCGTGAACTGATCTGGCAGCGAGGTAACGCTGGACCTGGCTTTGATCAGTGCCGAAATACGAAAGCATGAGAAATGTTCCCCCGATCACCCCGGACCAGAACGTGTAGCGCTCACTCATATCGAAAGAGAAGTCGAATACTTGCAGTCGGCCTGTAGCTCCAGCAATTGTGAGGGCTTCTCCTGGGCTGATTGGCATCTGGATGACCAGGACAAACATGATTGCGACCAATGCGATGACGATCAGAACCATTTGCTTTACGTCAGCCCAGGCGACCGCCTGGACTCCTCCAACCATGGTATAGATCACAGTTGGAACACCGATCATAGCCACAGCCCACACCAGGGGAATTCCGAAGATGGCACTAAAGACCACACCTGGTGCTGCCATGATGGTTCCGACCGAGAGCCCCCTGCATATCAGGAAAAGAAATGCCGTCAGAGCGCGCGTCTTAGCGTCAAAGCGGCGTTCTAGATACTCGTAGGCAGTGTAGACCCCAGAGCCATGAAGGAGGGGGACGATGGTCACGCCAAGAATCACCATCGCTAGAGGTAGTCCGAGATATAGTTGTATGAAACGGAGTCCATCTGTTGCGCCCTGACCCGGTGTACCGATCATGGTCACAGCAGAAAGCTGCGTTGCCATCACCGACAGGCCAACGACCCACCAAGACAAGCTTTTATTGGCGATGAAATAGCCGGAGACTGTATCGGTGTTCTTGGATTTTTTGATGCCATCCACGACTACCCAAAACAGGTAGACGATGACAATTAACCAATTAACCCAGTGCATTACGTCAGTTCTCTGTTCCGCTGGTAATACTGCTGGCTATCATCTTCCAAATCGCATTTGGAGCCACAAGAGCAGGCCTAGTGCTATAACCTGAACAATGATCACGCGGATAAGTGTGATTCGGAATCTGCTATTACCCGAGGATGTTTCTGGGGTATCATCAACCATAGCACACTGGGTTCTGGAACTTGGTAAAGCCAAGCTCGAAGAGCGTAAGGGCCGGGGCAAGCATCTCGGATGACAAAGCTGGATAGCCGAAGAAGACAAGACCTGACTCCAAGAACCTAACGCTTGTTTGTTTTATTGGAGTGACCTCTAGTACGACGTTGTTTTCTTAATCCCCCATGCACGTACCGAGTGCTCGAGCAGCCTTCAGTATATCGCTATCTATAGGAACATTTTTCGTTTCAGCAATCGCTTCTACTAAAGGAACTGCGAGCACATCGGGAGGGTCGAGCGCAACCATGCACCCGAATTGGCCTGCCGCGACGAGGTCAACTGCGGCTGCTCCAAAGCGAAGTGCCAACAAACGGTCCTGGGCATTTGGTCCGCCACCTCTCTGAAGATGGCCGAGGACCAGGTGGCGAGTCTCTTGCCCTGTGTGTTCGGCGATTTCTTCTCCGATTAAGGCACCGATACCGCCGAGGTGTTGCTTCCCACCACCCTGCCGCTGGAAAAGTGGTTCCCCTCCAACTGGAAAGGCACCTTCAGCCACTACGACGATTGCGAAATTACGGCCTTCTGCATAACGCTCCTGGATCTTGTCGCATACCCGTTCCATCTCGTATGGGATCTCCGGTATCAAAATGACGTCGGCGGTCGCTGCAACTCCAGAAGAGAGCGCGATCCAGCCGGCGTTCCGGCCCATCAATTCCACCACCATCACTCGTTCGTGTGCCTCAGCAGTTGAGTGGAGCTTATCTATCGCATCTGTTGCGGTTTCAACGGCAGTCAGGAACCCGAACGTTAGATTCGTTGCAGCCAGATCATTATCGATGGTTTTCGGTACTCCAATAACGTTGAGTCCTTTTTCAAAAAGGGCTTGTGCAATCGAGAGTGAGCCATCGCCTCCGACGGCGATCAGGGCGTCGATTTCATGCGCGGCTAGGACATCGATCACCTCTTGGCTCCTGTCTATCAGTATTGTGGAGCCCTGTTCGTCTAAGACCTTCCAGTTAAGAGGGTCTCCTCTATTCGTTGCCCCGATGATCGTACCACCCCAATGAGTAATGCCTCGCACGGCTGACCTATCGAGCCGGATGATGCCATTTTCCTCGAACAGTCCGTCATATCCGTCCTTGATACCAAAGACTTCCCAACCGCGTTGCTCGGAGGACCTAACCACCGCTCGAATCACTGCATTGAGTCCGGGCGCATCTCCGCCACCGGTATTGATTGCAATCCGGCGGATGTTGGGTGTCATTTCAGGTCCTGGTGAGATACCGTGGTCTATAGCGACACACGAAGTCCTTTCGCGGGCGCTGTAGCGTCTAAGATAGCTCCTGTACTAGAAGAACCGCGACCCGGCTTGTCCTCATTTGCTAGGACATCTCTCGAAAAACCACTATCCTCGATTCAAACGGATGATATGGAGGAAGTGTGAGAGTTCTAATGCTCTTGGTCGTTTCCCTAGGAGCCTGTGTGTCAGAACAAGTACCACAGGACAGTGCGCAGTCTTCATCGACCGGGTCATCCTTGGGAGATGATGACTGGATAGCGCTCTTCAATGGACGTGACTTGACCGGTTGGGTGCCGAAGATTCGTGGAAATGAACCCGGAGAGGATCCAGGCGGAACATTCCGTATCGAGGATGGACTCCTTACAGTCGGATACGAAAGTTATCAGACTTTCGATGAACGATTTGGACATCTTTTTTATGTGGATTCTTTCTCTGATTACCAACTGCTAATCGAGTACCGTTTTATTGGAGCACAACTCATAGGCGGTCCAGATTGGGCTTTCAAGAACAGCGGGGTGATGTTTCACGCTCAGAATCCTAATTCGATGCTACGTGATCAGGATTTTCCGATTTCCCTCGAGCTACAGTTACTTGGCGGTAACGGTACCGATGCGCGCCCAACCGCCAATCTCTGCACTCCCGGAACAGAGGTCGAGATGGATGGGATGAAAGTCCAATCACACTGCACAAACTCTACTTCTGAAACATTTCATGGTGATGAATGGGTGACTGTAGAACTCACGGTTCATGCGGACACCGTTGCCTCACATATAGTGAATGGCCAGAAGGTCCTGGAATATGAGCGTCTAACTGTTGGCGGGGGCTCGGTAGACGGCTTTGATGATGCCATGAAACTTGATGGCCAACCGCTTACTCATGGGTATATCGCATTGCAGAGCGAGAGCCACCCGATCCAGTTCCGCCGCGTTCTGATTAGGCGGTTAAATGGAACCTGAGCGAGTGAGCGCGAACGGTCAGCTTCGGTGGATTCATAGGGGCGATCACGGCACGTATTAGAGCTATTTCAGTTGTTTTGGGCCCCTTCAGCAATCCACGTCTTAATCACCTCAAGTTCATCCATGGTTAGAGGTTCTCCATCCTGTGGCATGTCCCCAACCTCGATCATCATCCAAAGGACGCTGTCCTCCGCATTGCCTGGTTCGACGATAGAGCCAAACTCTGATCCTACCATCAATGCATCGTAGCTTGTAAGGTCAAGCTCCATCTCTTTTTTAATCGCACCATTTTCGTCGGCTCCACCGTGACAGATCACGCATTTGCCCTCGAAGATAGGAGCGACATCCTCAGAGAAGCTGACGTCAGCTTCTGTATAAGAGAATTGGGATTCACCTTGAGCCACGAGGGTGACCGGCAAATCTGTTTGTGCAAGCATGAGTCCAAGAGGTACTGCCAGTACTCCCATAACTTCAAATCTAGTCCAAATCATAGAGATCATCCTTTCTTGTGAGAGAGGTCTCGCT
>DLRL01000091.1 GCA_002501085.1 Gemmatimonadales bacterium UBA7889 | reverse complement strand
TTTTGGAGCCTTTCCTCGAGTGATTGCTAAATATGTTCGTGAAGATGGTGTTCTAACGCTTGAGGATGCAGTGCGTCGAATGAGCTCTTTGGCTGCGCACCGGCTTGGGCTCTACAGTCGTGGAGTTGTGGCTCCTGGTATGATTGCGGATCTAGTGGTATTTGATGAAGAAGAGCTGAGAGATGATGCAGATTTTGGAGCTGACGCAATGCAATACGCCCTGGGCGTCGATTATCTGTTTGTTAATGGTACGCTAGTCATCGATGATGGTCAGATGATGGACACACGACCAGGCAGATTGCTGAAACGTGCAGGAAGCTATTAGGGGAGAGAAAACAGGAAAACAGGCAGAGCCCTCGGCCCGTAGAGGGCCGAGGGCTCTGTTTTTCCACTAAAGAGGCAGTGCTCTTCTATTACTCCGGATATTGTGACTCAGCCACCCGGATGTAGGTGGAAGCTCACACGCGTATTCTCCCACTCCAACACGATATTTCCCATCGCGTTGTCATCATCCGGTTCATAGCGGAATCTCATGGTCTCAACCATTTCATCCATTGCCTCAGGCGTAGCCGTGAAACTGCCAATTTCAGTTTCTCGGACCTCAGGTCTGATCGGGATGCCCCAGCGCTCATAGCTCGGGTTCACAAAGAATGTCCACTCTTCTGCACCTGGCTCGGCGTAAATTGAGTACGCGCCAGCTTCAAGAGCGACGCCTCCAATGGAAGCAGGTCCGGTGAGGTGTAGTGCAGTCGCTTCATCTGCACCGACTCGCCAAGCTGAGCCAAATGGGACTAGCTCACCCATGATCTCTCGGCCTTTTGCTGACGGCGCCCCATAACAGAGCACCCCCTGGCCATTCTCGAAGGCAACAGGAGTTACGGATCGGGGGCTGACACGGGCCTGGGCATCTTCTTGAGAAATATCCCTGAGCCAGCACTCGTCCATAGTCAAATCTGCGACCTGCATTTCTTCTGGAGCATCCTGGGTTTCAGCATTCCCACTGCAAGCGAGTAGGCCTACCGAGACTCCGATCAGGAGTGAGCCAGCGAATCGCTGGTGACGCATAATCTTATTCCTCGTTTGTAGATCAGATGTGAGAATCTGGCCGGAACGGTCTGATCCCACTTCTCAATCCTCAATAAACTGAATGTTAAAACTCGTTGTTTCCTTGCTAATCGCGCAATATTTCTGTTTCAGTGCCAATTGTTTGTGGTCCTCAGGCTACAGATCTCAGCGCATCCACGAAGCGGTCGATTTCGGCGGTAGTATTATAGAAGTGTGTTGAGATCTGGATCGCGTTGTGTCCGTCACGTTGATGTTCATCAATCAGCTGTTGCTACGAAGCAAAGCGGCCCCACCCTAAATGGGTGGGGCCAGCTAGTAATCAGAATCGAAGCGGCGTCTTGTGCCGCTCGGGAGTGGTTACTGTCCGATTCGCCGTCTATCTGCAGGCCATGGAGCACCCATATCCATACCCTTGGTCGCAACTTCACCCATGCCCATGTAATTGAACTTTTGAATTCGCTTACCCTCGTAGGTCTCAGTCGTGTAAATGTTACCTTCGGAGTCGACTGCTATTGAGTGCACTGCGAACCAAGTTCCTGGTTGGCGACCACCGTCACCGAAGCTGTACTCAATTTCGAGCGTTTCGCGATTCATGACGTAGACCTTCATGTTCTGGCCATCGGCCACGTACATCCAGGTCTGCTCGTCGTCAGGTGAAAAGTCGATGTCCCAAGTGGCACCTTGAGACAACGTATGTGGGGCAATGACAACTTCATTAACGAATGTTCCATCCCTCTGGAATACAGAAATGCGATTGGACGGACGGTCACATACATAGAGCAGCCCGTCGTTCGATAGTTCTGCACAATGGACTGGGGTACGGAACTGCTGTGGCGGGGTCTCACCCGGCTGATAGCCCGGAGTGCGATCGTCCGAAGGCTCGTTACCATATGCGCCCCAGAAGCGCTTCATTTCCCCAGTGGTGCCATCGATGACCGCTACACGACGATTGAGGTAGCCGTCCGAGACATAAATCTCATTCTCTTCCGGGTCGGCGAAGACTTTAGCGACTCGTCCGAAGTTCACTTCACTGAGGCTGCTGTTCTGTGCTCCGGATTCACCAAACTGGTTAAGAAAGTCACCGTCTCTGGAAAACTTCAGAATCTGGCGATCCGGTCCACCGTTACCACCGATCCAGACATTATCCATGTGGTCAACGGTGATCCCGTGATTCGACACTGGCCATACATACTCACCTGTGTCCGTAGGTCCGCCCCAAGAGTCCACGAGATTCCCGTCCGAGTCAAAATGAAGGACTGGTGGCGCGGGGCTACAGCATTCGCTCAAAGGAGGATCTTGAGCTGATCCGAGCTCTGTTCGCCCAGCGAACTGGTCAGGTGTATTTCGGTGTACCAGCCAGACATCATCTCGTGAGTCGACATCGACCCCGATGGTGGCACCCTGGATCCAGTGGTTCGGAAGCGGTTTTGGCCAAAATGGATCAACTTGGAACATCGGTGCCATTATTGCCCCGTCCTGACTTGCAGCCATGTCATCCATCGCATTGGCCGAGCATGCTATGACGGTAATGGTCGCCACCAAACCAATTCCAATGGCCAGGTTACGCTTATGCATAGTCCTTCTCCCTGATCGTGTAGTCCAAGGCCTTATTAAGCCCGGACGAATAGGCTACGCGCTGGAAGCGATTCGGGCAATTGTTTTGAGACACGGTAAAGAGGGCTAGGACTTACAGATTCAGGGGTCATATTCCTTGTAACGTTGGTCGGGATTACCCTAGTTTCCCATAATGTTCATAGGTTACCGTCGCTCAGCCGCGCTTCTAGTCGGGCTCACTCTTCTCTTGCCCACGTGGTCTGGAGAGGCACATGAGATTCCGGCTGATGTGACTGTTCAGGTATTTGTGAAGCCTGATACCGAGACACTGCGGATGATTGTGCGAGTTCCGCTGATCTCGATGCGAGATTACGATTTCCCGGTGCGCGAACCGGGATATCTAATTGTCTCAGAGGCCGAACCGCTTATCCAGGAAGCGGCAGTAGAGTGGATCGCTAATTACGTCCAAATGTACGAGGGCAATGAACTTCTTGCCCGTCCTATATTAGCAGCAGCCAGGATTGCGATACCGGGTGATCGTGCGTTTAGGAGCTATGATGATGCTATAGAGAATGCATTGTCAGCGCCCCTACCAGACGACATTGACTTACCACCCCAGCAGGCGATGCTCGATGTGGTATTGGAGTGGACAATCACGTCAGAGGAGTCTGATTTCTCAATCGACCCTCTGTTCGCGCAACTCGGTATTCGCACAGTCACTGTCCTTCGTTTCTTGCCCGCAGGAGGTACAGAACGAGCTTTTCAGTACTCGGGTAACCCCGGCCTGGTGCGCCTCGATCCTCGTTGGCACCAAGCTGCTTGGCGTTTCGTAGTGCTTGGCTTTGATCACATCCTCGATGGGATAGATCATCTCCTATTTCTCTTTTGTCTTGTTGTGCCATTTCGGAGCTTCTGGGCACTCGTACCGATTATTACGTCATTTACGGCGGGGCACTCGATAACGTTGATTGCAGCTGCGCTCGGGCTTACACCCCAGGCTCTCTGGTTCCCCCCACTGATCGAGACGCTGATTGCTCTTTCGATAGTCTATATGGCATTCGAGAATATCTTGGGAGCAAAACTCAAGAACCGTTGGATGATCGCCTTTTCCTTCGGCCTTGTGCACGGTTTTGGTTTTTCTTTTGCATTATCCGAAGTACTCCAATTTGGTGGATCTCACCTTCTGACCTCTCTGGTATCATTCAACGTAGGGGTCGAATTCGGACAACTGTTCGTTCTCGCGCTTACCGTGCCGTTGCTCGAATTCCTGTTCCGCAAAGTCCTTCCGGAGGTTGGCGGGATCGTTGTATTGTCTGCGCTTCTTGCTCATACGGGTTGGCATTGGATGACTGAAAGAGGAGGTCAGCTGATCCAGTATGACTTTAGAGCACCGATCGTGGGTGCTGGCTTCACAGCTACTGCTTTACGGTGGTTAATGCTTGTATTGATAATCTTCGGAACGGGCTGGTTGCTCAGGTTGGGATTTGAACGGCTTACAGCAGATACTGCAGGACAAGAAGAGATCTGAGGCTTGGGTTTTCTTTGCTCAGGATTGCGCCTGTGACCCATAAACAGGAGAAGATATGGCGGTGACAGAAAAGGATATTCGGAACGCACTCAAGACTGTCAAAGATCCTGAGTTGGGACTCGATCTTGTGGTTCTGGGTCTAATTTACGAGATCGAGGTCGGGGACCAGGACGCGAAGGTAACGATATCGCTTACGTCACCGTTTTGCCCGGTTGCTGGCCAGATTGTTGACGAAGCGAAGGCTGCGGTAGAAGGGGTGGATGGTGTTGAGTCGGCGGAAGTGGAGTTGACGTTTGATCCTCCATGGACTCCGGAGCGGATCAACCCGCTAATCCGCTCATCTCTCGGGCTATAAGGAGAGCAATTGGGCCGCGGTTAGGTCTTGCTTTGGAGACCACACTTATTACACTATTACGTTGATCGTTTTAAAAGTGTTATAAAGGTAGGTTTCGATGGTGTTGTCCAACGAGGACGAACTCAAGCAGAAGATCCAAGATGGCTATATTGTAGAGTCCCGAGAGGAGATGACCGAGGGATATCGCAAGGCCCTGATTGTGCAGTTGACGGTGCAAGCGGACACAGAGCTCATGAGTGCCCCGGCCTACTGGATGGCAGCCCGACATGCACCGTCAACCAATACCCAGGTAAGCGCACACGCGATTATCCAAGACGAACTCGCTCACGCGAATATCGCGTATCGTCTCCTCGAAGACATTGGTGAATCGAAAGAACAACTGGTGTACGGTCGCCAGCCCCACGAATTCAAGCATCCCTACGGCTTTGATCAGCCACTAGACAACTGGGCGGACTTAGTAGTAGCGAACGGCTTCTTCGACCGTGCGGGCATAACCTTGTTATCGGATGTTTATCAGAACACATCCTATGGTCCGCTTAAGAGGGCGCTTGTGAAGGTGGATATGGAAGAAACGTTTCATCTACGACACGGGGAGGTCTGGATGCGACGGTTGGCCAAGGCAGGAGGTGAGGCTAAGGAGATCGTACAGTGTTCGGTGGACTGGATGTTCCCTATGACGATCGAGTGGTTCGGACTACCAGATGACCTAAAACGCCACTCAGGCCAATTGGACTACAAACTGAAGGGTCTTTCGAACGACGAATTGAGACAGGTTTGGATGTCCTCCACGGTCCCGCTTTGTGAAGAACTTGGACTTAACGTGCCCGCACATTTCGACAGCGAGACCGAAGAATATGTGCTCGATTACCCGTTTCCGTGCGAATACGATGTCGCTGATAAGCGCTGGGTATTTGAGGACGGTGAGACCACATGGGACGCGGTATTCAAACGATGGAAGGGCCGTGGCCCGATGAACGAGATCTATGTGGAGTCAATTCAGCGTTCGCGAAGAGATGTGGGAGGATGGCTAGCAGAGAAGCGCCAGGCGTAGTAAGGGGATGACAATGCCAACTGTACCTACCACGGATCGCGGCCCTGATGAGGGGCTTCCAGGTCGAATCTCTACTCATAAGAGTGGAGGGCGTGATCTATGGACAGGCCCCCTGAAGGAGCTGCCCGCTGACTGTCTTAACGCCACATGGGCAGCACTCGATGAGGTGCTAGACCCTGAGTTGCCTATATCGCTGGTAGAACTCGGCCTCATCTATGAGGTTGAGTTAATCGATGAGATGGCAATAGTACAGGTGACGTTTACGTCTACAGCGTGCCCGTGCATCGAATTTATTCGAGAAGACCTGATAGATCGACTTGAGATCGAACCATGGATCGAGAAAGTCGAAATCGTCGAAGTTTGGGATCCTCCATGGACTACAGAGAGGGTCACGCCCGCGGGAAGAGCGAAGCTTGGTCAGCTAGGCGTGGGGGTTTAGCCCAAATGATTGAAAGAGTCTACGACGTATTCGCTCGGAAGCATCGCGGTGACCAACTAGCACACATCGGTTATGTCGATGCTTTGGACGACGAAATGGCACGTGTTTATGCATGGAAGACATACGACGAGGAGAATTGGTTTGAGATGTGCGTCATTCGACGCAGTAACATTATTCCAGTAAACCGTCAGGACGGTCCCTTCTCTGGATCAAAAGGGGAAGGTAAATGAAAGAGCTACTAGAGATCCGGGATCTTGATGGGACAGGGATCAGCGCTCTCCGTCGTCTAATCCTGACACTTGCGGATAGTAAGCGGATGATGGGTATCCGTTACTCTGATTGGTTGCTAGGAGCTCCCTCGATAGAAGCTGGAATCGCTGTTTCTTCTATGGCTCAAGATGAGTGGGGTCACGCTCGCCTCTTATATGCCATGCTCAAGGACGTGGGCCTCGAGCCACTGAAAATTGAGCATGAAAGGCCAGCTGAAGAGTACATGTCGGTAGGTGCATTAGACGGGGCCTTTGAGCATTGGGCAGGCATCGTTGCGGCTATGACGGTAGTAGATGAAGCTATCTCCGTAGCGCTACTTGGGTTCAGTCGTGGGAGATACGAAGCCGCACGGACTAGAGTTCCCAAGATGCTGGCTGAGGAGGAGTTTCACGCTAGCCTAGCGAAGGCTTGGTATAGACGTATCGCAGAGTCAAGCAGCAAGGCTAGAAGCCTACTGCGTGACTCCACAAAAGGATTGTTACCACCGGTTTTGGCATGGCTTGGTGCAGATGATGAGGCTGCCAAGGCTATGGTAACAGCAGGGGTGACCAAGTCCAGCGAGTCTATGACTGAGGCTTATCGTGATCGATTACGCGATCTAGCTGCCTTAGTAGAAGTCAATATTGACCAGGTGCAGCCGGACAGTGGTTGGGATAAGGATCGAGCGCGTGGACCTGGCTGCCCAGATGAGGATGCTGTCGAACGCGTAAGAGGTGATCGCAACCGGGCACTGTTGGTCGAGTGAAGGATAAGGACATGAGCCGCAGGGATGGAGCAACTAAGAATATCGATCAGAAATCTTCCTTTAACCCTGATGCTCGGAGAAGCGAGGCTCCTGCGCTGCTTCCTGTGAGTCCTAGCTGTCCTTTTTGCCTAGGGAGTGCGACAGAGATCATGAACGCTTTTGGGGGTCATGCCTCAGTCAGTAGTTACTGGTGCCGTGATTGTCGCAGCCCATTCGAGGTTATGAAGTGGACGAGGTAAGCTGAATGAGGTTCTTAACGCCGCCCATACTAAGAATCGATCAGCTCGATCCCATCAAGGAAATCCTTTAGAGGATTCACAATAGCGATGGCGCGCTCACTGAGCGCTACCGACAGAGAATCGTTTGTTTCTCTTCCAATGAGGCGTCTTGAGGCCACCTCCCCGAGCCGATGATCTGATTCGGTTGCGGCTTGATGGTATTCTGCATACCGGTTGATCACGCGCCGCTCGAACGTCGGCAGTTGGGACCCTGGTGTCCCATGCTTCATCATATCCTCAAAGATTGCTTGGTGGAGGGTATCTAGACCTACTCGGATCCTCTCGTCTGGCACTCGACCTAAGAATGCTATCTGAACCCCGCGTGTATATGCCCACATAAAGAAGATGAGTGCCTCTTCATTTGTGCGACCAGAACACTTTTTATCTTCAGAGAAAACATTAATCTCAGGCAGGAGGAACTCCGTGTCTTCTACGGTGAAGAAGTCGGAGAAGCTTTCCCAGACGAGCTGGGCAAGGCCGTCGCCTAACTCGTTGGCTGTCATAGTTTGAGGCGTATAGAAGTCCTGTGCCTCATCGATAAACGTGCTCAGCACGCTAGCTCCTAGTTATTCTGGTTTTGAGGTGCCCTCAATTCGGGCCTCAAACCCTTGAGTGTCAAGGCTTTTGAGTAGGTGGACTAAAAGGACAGATGACGATAATACCAATCTTAGGGCTTGCCGGCCCTCAGCGATCTGCCCGGATACGGGCCATGATCATTGTGCTAACGGTGTTGACCGGTTGTGCTACTGGAGCTCCAGAAGTCCCAGTACCACGGCCTATCATTATCCACTCTGGAGCTCGCTTGCGCGTCGAACAAGAGCGGGCAGAAGAAATCCACGAATGGGTTATGCGGGAGGAGAGCAACATTGTAGAGGATCCCACATTCATGGTTGAAAGCCAGTCAACACCAGAGGAAGTATACGTGTGGGAGCGTCTTGAGATTGAAGGGGATACTGTCCGTACGCCTGTCTATGGAGGAGCGGATGATGCTGTGCTCGTGCATCAGATCTACGCGCACCTCCATTTGATGGTTGCGATGGGCCGACAAGAGGAATGGCTTCCGGAAGCTCCTGCAGCTGTAGAATACGATCTTGAGCGCGCTATTCTATCACGAGCAGCTGATGCGTGGCTCCTTGGTCGCACGGCTTTCGATACATCTCCCTACGGCCCTCTCGATGAATTGGTATACGCCAAGGAAGCCGGATATTTAGATGCATTCATCTTCACGGCTAGGCCGGAAGAGTTTGCCACGGCGCGTACCAAATGGGCTCGGGAAAACCCTGGTGAGGATGAGGGCTATCGGGATTGGTTCTTAAATACCTTTAACCGTGAGCCACCGGGGCTCCGGACCAGATAAAATCCTGAGCGATACTAAGTCGGAACAACCTCCCAACGAAGCCCGACTGGTCCACCGTCATCTAGTTCTTCGACGTGGAGGTCTACCCTGCCTGTTCGCGATAGCCGATCATTGCTTGGCTTACCTCCAAAGACTGCGAAGCCGATCGCTCGTATCCGACAGACTTGACCCTGGGGTCCTGTGGCCAGCATTTCCTGCTTCCGAAGCGACTTAATCGGGGGAGCTTCACCCGACTGTAGCCTCAATCGTAGAATACGACCCGAATGTGGCGCGTCCATAGCGTCCAACACTCGGAATACGAGACCGTCGCCGGTAGTGGCTTCTAGTGTCCTACTAGTTTCTCCAGTCATGGAAGGAAGGTTATCCGTATGACCTCGCGGGCGGAAGATGGTGGTAGAAGTGAACTGGAAATGAGTCCAGAGCAGATGATGGCATCTGCTCTAAGGGCTGCTGAATTGGTAATCGAACGTGTCCAGAATCTACCTGACAAACCTGCATGGCGTGGTGGCTCTAGGTCTGAGCTCGAGGTGATTATGCACGAAGAACCTCCGGAGGAAGGTCGGCCGGCAGAGGAGGTAATTGAACGTGCGGCTCATGAGATTCTTCCTGTCGCAGGGCGAGTAGACCACCCACGCTTTTTCGCTTTTGTGCCCTCTTCTCCAACTTGGCCAGGAGTCTTGGCTGATTTCATGGCTGCTGGGCATAACATCTTTCAAGGAACGTGGTTGGGCGCGAGCGGACCAAGTATGCTCGAGGTCGTAGTGATGGATTGGTTCCGAAGTTGGATAGGATATCCAGAGACTGCTGGAGGTCTTTTCACGAGTGGAGGCTCGGCTGCAAGTCTCGATGGCTTCGTGGCAGCACGTGAAGCTGCTGGAGCTCCAATTCAGCCATCTGTGTATATGAGCGACCAAAGCCACACAGCGCTGATACGCGCTGCCACGATCGTCGGTGTACGTCCGGATTCTGTTAGGATGGTCCCAACGGATGAACATTTTCGCCTCGATATGAATGAGCTTCGTGGGATGATCATGGAGGATCGAAAATCCGGTCTCACTCCAATTGCCATTTGTGGAAATGCTGGGGCAACGAACACTGGAGCCATCGACCCTCTGGACGAGATTGCGGACTATTGTGAGTCAGAGGAAATATGGTTCCATGTTGATGCCGCATACGGAGGGTTTGCAATATTGACAGATCGCGGTGCGGAGCTTCTCAAAGGGTTGGAGCGCGCAGATTCAATCGCGATGGACGCGCACAAGTGGTTATTTCAGCCCTTTGAATGCGGGTGCTTGATGGTAAAAGATATCCGGAAATTAGAGGGGGCTTTCTCGGTCCAGCCAGAATACCTTCAAGACACCCAGTGGGGGAGAGATCACCCAAATTTTGGCGATCGAGGTCTTCAACTAAGTCGTTCATTCCGTGCGTTAAAGGTGTGGATGTCGGTGCAGACCTTTGGTATGGCTGCCTTTAGGCGCTCTATTGGGCAAGGCATTGAGCTTGCTGAGCGGGCTGAGGCTTACATCCGTGAATCTGATGTCTTACAGATAGCGAATCCAGCTTCCCTGGGTGTTGTCTGTTTCCGAGTTAATCCCCGCAACGGTGAACTGAATGATGAGCAACTAGAAGAGATCAATGAAGCTGTGCAGGCTCGAGTGATTAAAGAGGAGGTAGCGATGATGTCCTCGACTCGACTTCGCGGATTGTATTCCTTGAGGCTTTGTATTTTGAATCACACAACGACGTGGGAAGACGTCCGGTTTACCTTGGCAGCGATCGAGGATTTCGGACGAGAAACTATCAGCTCTTGAGGTCCCTGGAGGACGGTCCAGCACTTTCAAGCGGCTTAATATTAGGTGGGGTGCTGTTGGCCCTGGGTATGCAGTTGTCTCTCTATTTTCTTACTGAGATCCGATTAGCAGACTCAATCACACTGGCCTTGTTACTCGTGGGCCTGCCGGTTTTGGCGATTGCACAGATCCCACTTATCCAGGAAGCGCTACTAGAGCGATTGCCTGCATACTGGAGTTCCATTGGAACACTGTGCGCCTTGGCTGTGATCATTTCTCTCGTGGGCATGCGTCGCGAGGGGCCTGCGGCAATCGGTCTCCAATGGATTTCGTTCGGCAACCTAGTGGGCTGGGGGTTTGCGCTCACGATAGCTGGTTTGGCGGTGAGCTTTGCCTTCCGCGGGATTGGGGCTTCTCTCGGGCTCAAGGAGAGCAGGGTGCTTAGGGCATTGTTGCCCGAAACAGCAAAAGAGCGAGGAGTTTTTGCTCTCTTGTCCGTTGCCGCCGGTTTTGGAGAAGAAGTCGCTTACCGAGGTTATGCCATTCCCGTGTTAACCCCGATTACAGGGGTAGAAGGGGCAGTCTTAATCACGTCTCTCGTTTTTGGCGGGATGCATGCATATCAAGGCTTGTTCGGCATAATCCGGACAATGACGATGGGTGTGATACTAGCTGGTGGGTTCCTCGTATCTGGGAGTGTACTTCCCTGCATTCTTGCACACACACTCATCGATATCATCGCCGGTATCGCTATCGGTCAACATCTGATGTTACCTGAAGAGTCTATATAGTGTAGAAGACGTTACTTGGCCTGAACCCTAACCTCACGAGCCTTCTATCATGGATGTCGATCTTGCGCTATTGGCGGATGCAGCCACAATCGATG
The DNA here is from genome assembly GCA_002501085.1 of Gemmatimonadales bacterium UBA7889. Classification (GTDB taxonomy): domain Bacteria; phylum Gemmatimonadota; class Gemmatimonadetes; order Longimicrobiales; family Gaopeijiaceae; genus UBA1142. The sequence goes on along the minus strand of DLRL01000091.1, from coordinate 24,145 downwards.
GTGCTGGAAAGCTGAATATTCTCGGCATCTTTGACCGACTTCACACACCTAATTTTCCTGCTCGGCACCCGAAGATGGCTTTGGTTCTCCGTTTCTCAGCTCCACTCACTGAGACTGGACGGCACGAGATTGAGATTACACTCAAGGATCCGGTCGGTAGTGAATTAATGCGGCTTGATGGAGAGATGCAACTGGGCCCTGGGCCAGGAGTAACACTAGGTAGTATCCGAGTGCCTCATGTATTGAATATGGATGGTCTAGTGTTCCCGAATCCGGGTACCTACACGTTTGATGTCCGGGTCGACGGAGCACATCACGTCTCGTTGCCTCTAGGAGTTCACGGCCCCGAAACAACCGCGGAAGCTTAACCAGGATACAGCGAGAGGTCCTGCATCTGAGGGTTTTCCTGACATCAGGAAGCTTTGGAGGTATGAGCCAGGGCTTTCCTGATTCGCCTTGCCACCCTCTCTGGGAGGTGAGAAGCTTCAGCCCGCGGAGCGGCGCTAACGTCGTTTGCCGCAGTTTCTGACTGAATTGCAGGGAGAATGAATGGCCACCGCGTCCAAGCGAGAACGAATTCTGCCGCGACTCCTTGAAGAGGAAATGCGTGAATCGTTTCTCGATTATTCGATGAGCGTAATTGTGCAGCGAGCATTGCCTGATGTGCGAGATGGTCTCAAGCCAGTTCATCGCCGGATTCTTTATGCGATGTATGAATTGAGGCTCCATCCCGACCGGCCCTATAAGAAGAGCGCAACAGTTGTCGGTGATGTCCTGGGCAAGTATCACCCGCACGGTGATTCCGCTGTCTATGATGCCCTTGTGCGGATGGTCCAGGAATTTGCCATGAGGATGCCACTTATCGATGGCCAGGGGAACTTCGGTTCGATTGACGGTGATCCAGCTGCTGCCTACCGCTACACTGAAGCTCGATTAGAGTCTCTGGCTGTCGAATTGTTGGACGATATCCGCAAGGATACCGTCGATTTCCAACCAAACTTCGATAACCAGTTGGAGGAACCTTTAGTCCTGCCTGCTAGGTACCCGAATCTCTTGGTCAATGGATCTTCAGGTATCGCAGTTGGGATGAGCACTAATGTGCCGCCTCATAATCTGGATGAGATTGCTGCTGGTGTCCGGCAACTAGTGGTTGATCCTGATTGCAGCGTGGACGACCTCATGCGCCACATTCCTGGACCTGATTTCCCTACAGGAGGCTTCATCGTCAGTCGTGAAGGGATCAGGGAGATGTACCACAAGGGTCGTGGTCGCGTCCTAATGCGTGCCCGTGTGGTCAAGGAGGGACTGCGAGGTGGCAGAGAACAGCTGGTGGTAACCGAACTGCCTTACGCGGTTTCCAAGACGAGAGTGATCGAACAGATCGCCAAGATGGCCAAGGCCGGCCGGGCACAGGATGTCTCTGATATCCGTGATGAGACCGACCGTGATGGGATACGGCTCGTTATTGAACTCAAGCGGGGGGCCAAGGCCGAGACAGTATTGAAGATGCTTTACAAGCGTACGAGCCTCCAGATGACGTTTGGCGGACACCTTCTGGCACTCGATCAGGGCCAGCCGCAGGAGTTCAACCTCAAGGAACTCGTCGAGCGCTTTAGAGACCACCGTGTGGAGGTGATTCAACGCCGATCCCGACACGAACTGGAACAAGCTGAAGCGGAGCGTCACATCGCTGAAGGTCTTTTGGCTGCGCTGGAACATATAGACAAGATCATCAAGATCATTCGAGCATCGAGTAATCGTCAGGAAGCGTCTGAGAAACTGCAGGACTCATTCGGGTTCAGTGACATCCAGGCTGCAGCGATTCTGGATATGAGGCTTTCCAGACTCACCGCACTAGAACGCACACATCTGGAGAATCGTTTGGCAGAGCTGGAGTCAGTGATCTCCGAGCTCAAACAGGTGTTAGGCTCAGAGGAGCTGCAACTCAAAACGATGCTTGATGAGCTGGGTGATGTTGTGAAGAAGTACGGCAATAAGCGTCGCACGGTGATTATGGATAACGAGAAGCAGGAGATTGATGAGTCACCAATTGAAGACCAGCTCGTTGATGAGGACGTTGTCGTAACACTGTCACACGAAGGCTTTATCAAGCGCATGCCGATGCATCTTTATAGGCGGCGTGTAGGATCTGGAAAGGCACTTGCGGGGATGGAACGCTATGAAGACGATTACCTAGAGCGTGTCTTTGTTGCTCGTACCCAGGGATGGATTCTGACGTTTACTGAAAACGGGCAAGGTTACTTCCTGCCTGTCGTGGATGTGCCCGAGAGTGCTCGGGCATCTCGAGGACAGTCGGTTTACTCACTACTGGAGGGTGCAGGGCGTAAGGATCGAATTGTTGCAATGATTCCGATTGATGACCTCAGCGTTGCCGATCGTCACCTCGTATTCCTATCAAAGTTGGGCTTGGTAAAGAGAACATCGATTTCAGAGTTTTCCCGACCGCGAGTAGGAGGAGTGAAGGCCGCAGGGCTGAAGAAGGATGACACGATCTTGGATGTCGCTTTGTCGGATGGGACTGCAGAGGTGATGTTGTTATCCCGGTCTGGTCGGGCGATCCGGTTCCCAGAAGAGGAAATCAGCATAGTTGGCCGGAGCGCACAGGGTGTCAAAGGGATGACACTTAAGGATGATGAGGTAGTCGGGATGCTCCTGATACGTCGGGATTCAACAGTTCTAACCGTGAACGAAGATGGAATCGGGAAACGCACCGAAGTATCTGAGTTTCCGTTACAAAAGAGAGGTGGCTTGGGGACCTTGGCTATTCCGAGTGGGGACGAAGGTTCACCAATTGTATCAGTGTTGGAAGTGATGGAGGCTGACGAAGTCATGGTTGTCACGGCCGGAGGACAAGTGAGTCGTGCGGCGGCGGATTCTGTCCCGGTCCAGGGCCGCAGGACCCAGGGGAAAGCGATCATTACAGTCACTTCTGGTGACAGAGTGGTAGAGGTCACCAGAGCTGAGGGACGCGGTGGAGGTCCCGCTCGTGATCTGACTGGGGTGGATGCGGAAGGGCAACTGGATTTGCTGGATCTGGACTAACTAGGTTATCAGGAGTTGGGCAATGTTCGTTTCCGCGACTAGTCATCGGCCACGTTGATGAGATTCTTAGTCCTTGGCGCAGGAGCGCAGGGTTCGGCCTGTGCTTTCGAGCTTCTGCAACGGCCGGAAGTCGATCGGGTTGTCCTCGCCGATTTAGACGTGAATGAACCACGGCCCTTTCTCAAACATTTCCTGGGTGGGGCTCTGGAGCTCCTGATCTTGGATGCTACTGATGAGGTGGCAGTGCGGAGTGCGTTGGAGAGCGTTGATGGTGTCGCGAGTGCTCTACCCTACTACTTCAATTTAGACATGACGCGCTTGGCAATTGAATCCAAGGCAAATTTTTGTGACCTAGGTGGTAACACAGAAATAGTTGATCAGCAGAGAAAGATGACAGTTCAGGCACAGGAGCGGGATGTATCCGTGGTCCCGGACTGTGGGCTAGCACCTGGAATGGTGAACATCCTAGCACAGGGTGGAATCGATGCCTTGGATGAAACCGAATCAGTCAAAATCTACGTTGGTGGTTTGCCCCAGGTCCCAGAGCCACCCCTTAACTATCAACTAGTGTACTCACTGGAAGGTGTACTCGATTATTACACGACGCCGGTATTGGTACTAGAAGGTGGTGAAGTCATTGATAAGGAGCCACTTACTGGAGTGGAGACTGTAACTTTCGAAGCATTGGGTGAACTCGAGGCTTTTCTGACGGCCGGGGGGATATCTCGTATGCCCTATCGTTACCGTGGCTTGATTCCATCGATGTCCTATAAGACACTCCGCTATCCTGGTCACTGCGAACTCATGAAATCGATGCGGAACCTTGGTCTTATGGACTTGGATCCAGTTGAGATTGGCGGGGCATCTGTTGTTCCTCGGGACCTTCTGATCAAGGTCCTAGATACGAAACTACGCAAGCCGTCAGGCAAGGATTTGGTTGTTATGCGAGTGGTCATAGACGGGGCTATAGATGGAGCGTCGCGGACGGTGACATACGAGATGGTCGACTACTATGATCAGGATCAAGAGATCACTGCGATGATGCGAACCACGGGCTACTCACTTGGTGCAACAGCGTACATGCAAGCAGCGGGATTAATACCGAAAGGTGTGCACACCCCGTCTGAATGTGTTCCTGCAGAAATGTATATCCAGCAACTTGCCAACCGTGGAATCGTGATCGAGCGCTCGGAAAACTAGAGTTCGGGATCGCGAGCCAGTGACCTCAATTTGGCTGACTATTCTCAGCGTCGCTGACCGAGCACTACCCTTAGGCTAACTCGCTCTGCCTCTCTCTCAACCACGATCACGACCTCATCTCCGGGTTCCTTAGCCTGGAGCGCGTACGTATAAGCATAGATGTCGCCGATAGCTGTACCGTCGAATTCTACTACCACATCTCCAGCTCGTAAGCCTCCCTGATCTGCTGGGCTTCCTTCGCGTACGCCGGTCAGGCGTAGGCCATGATCATGGGGCGTCATATCTGGGATTGAACCAAGATAAGCCGACCCATATCCACTACTACTTGAAGACGAAGGGGATGAGTTTTGGCTTGGTGCAGGCTGTTGGATGGGTGTGAGAGTGACTGAGTTACTCCCCCCATCTGCTAGCTGTTTCACGATGTCAGCGGTGAGTGCTACAACTCGTGTGACTCCGCTCGAGTTAATCAATTGCCAGTCGTCAGAAGGGCGGTGGTAATCCTCATGGGTACCGGAAAAGAGGTGAAGGACTGGGATTCCTTCGCCATAAAACGATGAATGATCTGATGGTCCGTAACCGTCTGGTGCCTTTGAAAGATCAAGCGGTTGATCCAACGTGACGTTTGCTTCATCCACGACTTGATCCCACTCCTGCGCGGTACCGAATCCAAAGATCGTGAGCGCGTCACCATCTATCCGACCGACCATGTCTAGATTCAACATTCCGACGGACTTCGAGAGGTCTACTGTCGGATCTCTAACGAAGTGCCCCGATCCCCATAGACCCTTCTCCTCGCCTGTGAATGCTATGAAGAGTGTACTGCGGTCGAGTGGTTCCCCGGCGATAATGGTGCGAGCGATCTCGATTAGGGCGGCACTACCACTCGCATTATCGTCAGCGCCGTTGTGAACCTCACGGGAGTCAGGTGCGAGTGACCCCTCACCACCAAAGCCGAGATGGTCATAGTGTGCGCCGACGATCACGATCTCATCTCTGAGCGTGGGGTGAGTGCCAGGTATCAGAGCGACCACATTTCGTGCTTCTGCAGTTGTGGCATGGACCTCCGTATGCAGGCGAGCAACAGATTGGTTGTTGGCCGCAACTCGCATGGAATTGGCTAATCCCGGGTGTACGATTAGTGCCGGAATACCAAGTACTGCCCGTATTTCGTTATCGGGGCGCTGAGGGCCCCACCCTTCAGGGAGGAGCACTATGATTCCTGCAGCATCATGGCTCTCTGCGAAGATCGCCTTGAAATGAGGGTCAGCACGCATGGACTCTCCATGCGGTGCGTCAGGGTCTCCCCACTCGACCACAACGATTTTGCCATTGAGATCCAAGTGCGCATAAGGGTCCTCGTTGCCGTTAGCTCGAAGTAGCCCAGATCCACCATAAACTAAGGGTGCCTCGAGTCTTTGGGTCGCTGAGAATCCAAGAGGCATCCACTCGCTCTCTAGGTTGTAGCGTTGGCCAGCGACTTCTAGAGTGTTATCCGTGCCAAGGGTTGTGCCCTTTCGAATAGGAAAGGGTTGAAAGAAGGTGTCATTCTCTCCGGCAGGTTCCAGGCCGATGTAGTTGAATTGAGCAGCGAGGTATTCAGCAGCACAGCGGGCTCCAGCGGTGCCCACCTCGCGGCCCTCAAGACGATCATCTGCGAGGAAACGGATGTGTGTTATAGCATCGAGACCGAGTTGTGGTGCAGGACAAACTGTTTGTTGAGCATGGACAGGAACTACTAACAACAGCAAGTATATGAAGACTGTGTTCAACTGAATTATTAAATATGACATTCCAAATTTAAGTGAAGGGTACTCCTTGTGAAACATCATTATCCTGTCTCGTTTGCTATACTTTGTTTGATCGGCGGCGGATGTGCCGTAGAAGAAGATGCTAGAGCCACCGGTAGTCTAGCAATGGAAGGCGAGGTCCACCTGCGTCATGTTCGGCAACTCACTTCAGGTGGAGAGAATGCTGAGGCCTACTGGGCTTTTGACGGCTCACAGTTGATTTATCAAGCACGTAAGCCAGGTGCGGAGTGCGACCAGATTTATGTACTTGATCCAGAAAGCCTTGATACACGTATGGTGAGCACAGGTGATGGCCGCACTACATGCTCCTATTTCTACCCTTCCGGAAACGAGATCCTGTACTCGTCCACGCATCATCACAATGCGGCCTGCCCTGAGAATCCTGACTTTTCGATGGGCTACGTGTGGCCCGTGTATGATACATACGATGTTTTTGCTTCGAACTTGGATGGGTCTGAGCTTCGGCAATTGACGACCGAAGACGGTTATGACGCTGAAGCGACGTTCTCCCCGGTCGGTGATCGCATTGTATTTACAAGTGCCCGAGACGGTGACTTAGAACTCTACTCAATGGCTCCGGATGGCTCCGACCTGGTGCGACTCACGGATCGTCCCGGTTACGACGGTGGGGCATTTTATTCACCTGACGGGTCCAAGATTATCTGGCGGGCATACTATCCGGAGGAGGGAGCGGAACTAGAGGATTATAGGCGCCTGCTTTCGCAAGGCCTCCTGAGGCCTGGTGAATTGGAAATCTATGTTATGGATGCTGATGGATCTAACCAGCAGCAGCTGACCCAACTTGGAGGCGCCAACTTCGCACCTTATTGGCATCCATCAGGCGAGAAGATCCTGTTCAGTTCGAATCACCATGATCCTGACGGTAGAGATTTTGAAATATACATGATCAACATAGATGGGAGCGGGCTTACTAGGATCACGTACATGGAAGGCTTCGATGGTTTCCCTGTTTTTAGCCCAGACGGACGGTACCTCGTGTTTGGTTCGAACCGTAATAATGGGGGCACGAATGATACGAATGTCTTCATCGCAGAGTGGGTAGGGACCCCCTAAGCCCAGCCACAACGGTTTTAGGGGGAAGTCTCTGTGAGGAGAGAGTCCTGATTAGGTGTGGACTTCGAGGAGCTGTGAGATTATCCGATAAGTGAGCCCCCATACAGGCTCCTCCTCCACCAGGTAGCATGGAAAGTCCTGTTTGTGACCATTGGGCATGGGGATCTCCACATATGATCCTGAGTCGCGTTCGCGCAATTCATCTAGAGAGACCCAAAAGACCTGATCGATCTCAGGACTGGCAACGGAAGCCTGAGCATGTCCTCCAACTCCGAATACGAAGGGAGTGATGGTGAGCTTGGGTAAGCGGACTGAGTTGGGTTCTAATTCCTTAAGTTGTCCGAGGTGTTGGGCACCTTGGCCTAAATCAAGTGCAGTTTCCTCCATCGTCTCCCTTATCGCAGTGTGCTTAAGGTCGATATCCTTTGGATCTCGACGTCCTCCGGGTAGTGCCATGTGGCCAGACCAGGGGTCACGATCACAATGAGCACGTTTGATCAAAAGCAGATCCAAACCCTCTGCGCTACGAAGTACTACCGAAACTGCGGCCTGAAACTGAGCGCCTGGCATAACTGGGGAGATGTTCTCTTTACTCAAGCAATGAGACAGAGCTTTAGCCAGTGCTTTGAATCGGGAGTCAGTTTCTTGGGTATGAGAGAACATCACAGGACGTCAGGCCATGGATTAGGGCGGACTATATCTTAGCGGTAACGCTCACACCCCTATCCGCTCAGCTCCCCATATCTGCTTATGGAGTTGGAGTTGGAATCTTACGGGTAGTTCATCTTCCAAGATCCAAGAAGCCAAGGCTTCTAGGTCTATTCGTCCCCATACCGGAGATATCAGGAGCGCCCGAAGTGAGCCATTCTCAAGGCGTTGATCTAGTCCCTGGTCTCGAATGGTTTGGCGGGTCCATTCATAGTCACTTCGATCCTGAACTACGAACTTGATTTCATCACGTTCGGTAAGGTGGTCTAGGTTACTCCATAGGTTACGCTCTGACTCTCCAGACCCGGGGCATTTTAGGTCCATGATCTTGTGTGCCCGCGGATCAACTGCACTTATGTCGAATGCGCCCGATGTTTCAACGAGTACCGTATATTCTTGCTTGATTAGTAGCTGGATGAGTTTAAAGGCTCCGGGGTGAGCTAATGGTTCACCACCCGTTACTTCCACGATCCTGGCAGGGTATGACATAACAGATTCGAGAATCTCTTCAAAACTCATCTGCTTACCTCCGTCAAACGCGTACGTAGTATCACACCAGGCACATCGTAGCGGACATCCCGTCAAGCGCACGAAAGTGCAAGGTGTTCCAACCCAGGTTGATTCCCCCTGAATCGAGTAAAAGATCTCGGTGATTCTCAGAAAGGACGTGCTCATGCTAGGAGCCTTCCTCAGTTCTGAGTTTTGATTGCAGGATGATGGCCTTCTCCAACTGGTCCTTCACCTCGTATAGCGTAAGCGATCCAAGAGCTTGTGTTGCCTGAGGCGCAGTGCGGGCTTCCACAAGGATAGAGGTTTCTACATGCCCAACGATACCGACTCCTGTTTCTGCCCATCTTGGGAAGACCAGGTAACCACTATATGGCGCACGTAGGTTGCCTGTCTGTTCCACTTCTATAGATACCGTGTAGGGGTGTCTATCTGATCCTTCAAAGGCTGGTGGTCGGCTGTGTAAACGGAGGTAGCCGCCTAAGGTTGAGTCGTCTGGGTTTTTGGCCCTTTCGGTCTCGAGTTGGTGATCAGGATCTTGATGAGGCATAGTATGGAGAGACCGGAAGCATTGCTGGCTGTGGCTGCTGCAGGCTCGTATCGAAGCTAGACGAGTGAGACCTGGGTGGCCACTGATTCTCTTTGGTTGTGATGAAGATAATGGTTCTCTAGACTTTCTTGCGGCCTCTGAGGGTTGCATTCATCGCGCGAGTCTTCTTTGATGGAGATCTTGCCAAACAGGATTCTGCCTCATGGCACGAAAGATGCGAGCAGCACTATTTTCTGAGTACGGCGGGCCGGAGGTAATTGAGATCACGGATGTACCGATCCCGGAGCCGGGCCCAGGAGAGGTGCGTATCAAGGTGAGAGCTGCTTCCATGAATCATCTTGATTTATGGGTCCGCCGAGGCCTTCCGATCGAGACGCCCATGCCACATATAGGTGGCTCAGATGTGGCCGGAGTTGTCGATGCGACTGGTCCAGGTGCCAAAGATGTGCCAATTGGTCTGCGGGTTGTTGTAGACCCATCTATCTCTTACAGGTGGTATGAAGGGCCCGGTCGTGGTGAATCATTCGAGCCGTCCCCATTTCAAATCATCGGTGAGCACACTCAGGGAGGGTTTGCCGAATATACGGTTGTTCCTGCAGAGAACCTTCTTGAGATCCCTGAACATGTGTCCTTTGAGAGAGCTGCCGCGGCAGGGTTGGTATTCGTCACTGCTTGGCGGGCTCTGTTGACTCGGGCCCAGCTGCAGGCAGGAGAGCGGGTTCTAATTACAGGAACATCGGGAGGTGTGGGCACTGCCGCTGTCCAAATCGCTTCTAGGGCGGGAGCAAAGGTTTATGCAGTTACGAGTGGCTCACAGAACGTAGCCCGTGCAGAAGACCTAGGAGCTCACGTGGTTTACGATCGCAAAAAGGTGGACTTCGCACGTGAGGTGTGGCGTGATACCGACAAGGCGTGCGTCGATATCGTCTTTGATACCGTTGGGGAGAGTGTTTGGCAGCAATGCGTGCGATCTCTGGGACTAAAGGGTCGATTGGTCACGTCTGGTGCTACCACCGGATCCAGAGGAATCACTGAGATCCGCTTACTATTCTGGAAACAGTTGACGATCATGGGGAGCACTATGGGAACTCCGGCGGAATTCCGTCAGGTAATGCGTCTGGTGTTCGAAGGGAGCTTCGATCCGGTTATCCATCAGATCCTGCCGCTCGACCAAGCTCGTAAAGCACATGAAATACTTGAAGCTGGTCGCGTTTTTGGCAAAGTCGTCTTGGTGCCCTGATGGAGATTAGGGATGCTCAACGAAAGGTGGATGAGTGGATTTCACAGTTTGAGGAAGGTTATTGGCCGCCTCTGACCAATCTTGCACGATTGATTGAAGAGGTTGGAGAGCTGGCGCGTGAGCTCAATCACCGTTTTGGTTCTAAGATCAAGAAACCTGAGGAGCCTAATCAGGAACTAGCCCTTGAACTTGCGGATGTCCTATTCGTTCTAATCGTTATCGCCAACGAACAAGGGATCGACCTTGATGAGGCATTGGAGAGTGTGCTCACCAAGTATCGGAAACGTGATGGTGAGCGTTGGGCTCCGACCACATTAAGCAAGAATCAGTAGCTCGCCAGAGCTTCAATACAGTGGTCGATTTCCTCCTTAATATTGTAGAAGTGAGGACTTATCCGGACGAACCCTGGCCGGTGGTCAACAATGACTCCCTCCTTCGCCAGATATGCGACAGCGCTGATTGGATCCTCGTGAGGAATCATTATGATCGCAGACCGGTGCTCAAGTTCTGGAAGTGCGATCTTGAATCCTGAATCATGAGCTTTATTGATGAGGTGGTTCGTTAGCTCGTTGTTTAGATTGACAATCTGATCGATGCCGACCGCATCCAGGATCTCCTGGCCACCGAGTGCGGTGTGGACAGTCGGTAATGCCGGCGTACCCAACTCAAACCTCCGAGCGTCCGGACGATACTCAAACCCACTGGGATTGAAATCGAACTGTTGGGTGGTCGCAAACCAGGAAGTGATTCTGGGCTTTAGTTGGGTGATCAGGTCACTCTTAACGTAGAGGTAAGCAAGTCCTGGCCCGCCACACAGCCATTTAAGTGGGCCTGCCGTATAGAAGTCTACATCAGTGTCAGTCAATTTGAGGGGCACTTGGCCAGCCCCTTGATATCCATCGATGATGCAGTATGCGCCAGCATCATGGGCAATCCGAGCGAGTGCACTGATGTCTTGTACGTAACCCGTAGTAAAAAAAACATGGCTTGTAGCTATGAAGAGGGTTCGCTCATCAACTGCCGCCTCGAATTGTTCAGGGTCCACACGGATGCCGTCCGGGCTTTCAAGGACCACCAGTTCAATTTCCGGCTTTACCACCCATTGGTAGGGAAGAGTCGGAAAATCAAGCTCCGTACAGATGACTTTGTTTCGTGACCCAGTCGGAACACTCTCTCCCACCATCGCTAGTGCTGCTGAAGTCGATGGCATACAGGCTACCTCTGCAGCGCTGGAGCCCCAGAAATCGGCAACGAGAACACGTAGATCTTCGATCCGGCCCAACCAGTGTTGGTACCAAGCCGAGGCACCCATATCATGCCAGAGTTCCTGAAACTCGTCTAAATATCGTTCGGAACGTTTTGAGAGTGCCCCTAGAGAGCACGAGTTGAGATACGTGCGTCTCGCGAGTATCGGGAATTCCGCACGGACGGAACTGAGATCGAACGCAGAGGGATCACTAGTCACTGCAATGGCCCGGATTGAGGAGCGCCGACAGTACACTGCAATAGGAAGATGTCGCCAGATGGGGTTTCTATCAGGCTGTGGTTGTGGCAAGCTACTTCTATGACATCGATTTTGCTTGTGCTCCCATGGGCAGGAATCATTGCCTTCCTCTTATTGATTGTTAGGCCTGTTAGGCAACTCACTAATATCACGTCCCTTGATCCCGAACGAGCACCGAGTGTAGGTGTGATCATCCCTGCCCGTAACGAAGCTGAGAACATAGAAGAGTGCCTGGCTTCTCTCACGAAATCCAGGTATCCAAACTTCGAGATTATCGTTGTTGACGATCGCAGTGAAGATGGAACTGCGGAGTTGGCCCGAACTGTACCCGCTGGGAATGCTAAGCGATTGGTGGTGATCGATGGGGAAGCACTGCCACAAGGATGGCTGGGAAAGCCTTGGGCTTGCCAGCAGGGTGCCAGAGTAACTTCAGCTGAATTACTCCTGTTCGCCGACGCTGATACCACGCATGGGGAAAACTTACTTAGTCGTTCCATCACAGAACTTCAGAACAAAGATGCGGACCTGCTCAATGTGCTCGGACTCCAAGTAATGGAGTCATTTTGGGAGTATCTTGTCCAACCACAAATTTTCCTGGCGGTTGTATTTCGGCATCCGGATCTGGAGCGGTCAGCCCGGAGTAGCCAATGGCAGGATGGGGTTGCCAACGGGCAGTTCATGCTCATGCCACGAACATCATATGAGGCAATTGGAGGACATGAATCAGTGCGAGATCGGGTACTTGAAGATCTTGCTTTAGCTCAGACAGTAAAACGACACGGCCGAACCTTGGTGATCCGGATGGCGATGGATGCCCTCAGGACACGTATGTACCGTTCACTTACAGGCATGATCGCCGGGTGGTCGCGACTGATTCAGATGGGAGCCGTACAAGGACAGCCTTTGGTAGCTTCATTTGGAGCAGTGACCGTCACGACTTTGTGCTTTTGGATTGTGCCCCCTCTAATGCTGATCTCAGCTCTGGCGGGCTTCGGGGGAGAAACACTGCTCATTTGGTCAGCATTGGTTTACGGTCTCAGTGTTGGTATTCATGCTGCCTTTCTGAACTTTCTTGGTGGCCCAACCTACTATGCCGTGTTCTATCCGTTGGGATCCTTCGTGGTGATCTACATAATGATCTGTTCCAAGATTCGTGCAGGGGATGTGGAGTGGAAGGGTCGACGGTATAAGGTTTTGAACTAGCCCAGGAAGCCGTGATCCGAGAATCTTCCAAATCGATCCTTGTCGAGGAGCTTAAGGCCCAAGCTAAATCTCTCGGGTTCTCACGAGTCGGTATTGCAGCAGTGAGCCCAAGTACCCATATAGATTTTTATCAGTCCTGGATCGATGCAGGCATGCAGGGTGAAATGCGGTACCTCGCTCGCGAAGAATCTGTTAAGCGACGCGGTGATGTTGAACAGACTCTTCCAGGTGCGCGTTCTGTGATTGTCGTTACACATGACTATCTAACAGAAGACTTAGGATGCTCACCGGATGATCCTACGATGGCTATTGTTGCAAGATACGCACGCGGGGATGATTACCATGACATCATCAAGAGCAAACTTTTGGGATTACTCAAATGGCTCAGCCAGCGCGTCCCAGAGAGAGTAGAGGGCAGGGCTTATGTCGATACCGGCCCAATTCTCGAACGAGACCTGGCTCAGAGGGCAGGACTAGGTTGGTTCGGGAAGAATACGATGCTGATCAATCCAACTACCGGTTCGTTCTTCTTTCTCGGATTACTCCTGATCGATCTCGAGCTTTCAGCAGACTCGCCATTTCTCGAAGATCGTTGTGGGACGTGTCGTTCATGTCTTGATGCTTGTCCAACAGGGGCGCTCCTGGGACGCGATGCCAAGGGTGCTCCTGTGATGGATGCCCGCCGCTGCATCTCCTATCTCACGATCGAGCTTCGCTCGGCAATTCCAGTGGAATTCAGGAGTGCTATCGGCAATCGGATTTACGGGTGCGATATCTGCCAGGAAGTATGTCCGTGGAATGAGCGCTTTGCGGAGGCAACCGGAGCGCCAGCATACCGAGCCAGCCAGGATTTGGATGGCCCATCATTGATTGATTTGGCTGAAATTCTTCTTTCTACAGATGAGCTTGGCTTCCGTAAGACATTCAAGAAATCGGCTATAAGGCGCGCGAAACGCTCTGGTTTGCTCCGTAATATTTGCATTGCACTTGGCAACTGGGGCGCTCCGGCAGCAGTGACGACACTGTTACGTGCGCTCTCAGATATGGAACCGCTCGTTAGGGGTCACGCTGCCTGGGCACTAGGACAGATCGGGTCAAGTTCAGCACGATCCGCTTTATCCGAGAAGCTGACTAGTGAAGAGGATGCTTGGGTGAGGACCGAAATTTCTGCAGCAATCGAGGCCCAGGATTCTTCCAGTCTTTGAGAAACGTTTTTGCCATATATAGGCTTCCGCACCAGTCATATGGAAACTAGTTTGGCGCTCTATGAAAATTCACCGATGGTTTTGGGTTGCATCCGCACTCTTACTGGGGTGTGCTCCTGATGCACCAGATTCATCCAACTACGAAGCTGTAGCCGATGTTCAGGAGCTTATGCTCACAGTGCTGGAGCCCGCAGCTGAGGCATACTGGGATGCAGTTGGTTGGATCATAGATGAGACCGGTGAGCAGGAGATCGCACCAGCTAATCCAGAGGAGTGGGAGGCCGTGCGTAATGCAGCTTTCATAATAGCAGAGTCCGGCAATCTGCTGATGATGGATAGCAGAGCATTAGATCAGACCAGTTGGATCGCTATGTCAAAGGCAATGGTCCAAGTCGGGCGAACGGCAATAGAGGCGGCTGAGGCAAGAGATAAGAATGCTGTCTTCGATGCAGGTGCAGAAGTGTACTATGTTTGCACGGCTTGCCATGCAACATATGCGCTAGGCACACTGCGTCCGAGCGATGAACGGGCTAACTGATGGTTCCAGCTTGATCGAGCGCTTTCTTGCATGGCTCGGGGCTACACCTTGGAGCGTTGCACTTCTGGAATCTCTCTACGTGTGGCCGTTGATAGAGTCCGTTCATGTTCTCACGATCGCTCTATTCGTAGGTACAGCAGTAATGATGGACCTGCGGCTTCTTGGCTTCGCTTTCAAGAGAGTGCCTGCTTCAGCTTTTACAGAGCGGCTGCTTCCGTGGACCAGGGTAGGTTTCGCAGTGTCGCTCATGACAGGTCTTCTCGTATTTTACTCCCAGCCGGTGCGTTACTACCACAACGTGTTTTTCCGTATCAAGGTACTCGCATTGATACTCGCGGGTCTCAACGTTTGGCTATTTCATTCGCGAGTCCATCGCCGTGTCTCACAATGGGATCTTAATCCGGTGCCACCCCGTGCTGCCCGGGTCGCAGGTGTGGTATCCATTTTTGCATGGGCGCTGGTTGTTGTCACCGGTCGGATGATCGCCTACAACTGGTTTGACTGCGACCTTCAACCTCAGCCGGATTTTGTGAATTGGCTTGCCGGATGTGTGGTCGAAGCCGGGGTAGAATGATTTGATATCTCAACTGATCTCGCTAACGCTCTACATGCCGATCCCAGTAGGGAACGGGTAAGGTGCTTCTCCCATTTTTTGAATGGTGCGAGTCCACCGTAATCGCTAGTACAATCCAGAATTCGCTTTGGCTGTTTCCGGTTATCGAATCGGTCCATCTGTTAGGACTTTGTTTGCTGGGCGGTAGTATCCTATTAGTGGACCTCAGATTGATGGGTTTCGGGCTAACTCACCAAAGCATTTCTGAACTGAACAGGCAAGTCCGCCCCTGGTTGTTAGTAGCAGTTACCGTGATGCTCGTGACGGGGGTACCGCTTTTTCTGTCGGAAGCAATCAAGTGCTATTACAACCGATCTTTTTGGGTCAAAATCACTACCCTACCCTTAGCACTCGCGTTCACTTTTCTGGTTCGTAATCGAATTGCCAGGGCAGACAGCAAGGTGGCCTATATAAACGCTACCACAGGAGCTATCTCGGTAGTCCTCTGGTTTATTGTTGCAGCAGCAGGCCGCTGGATTGGGTTCTCTTAGCGGGCCATCTGGACTCAGATGTAGTGCGGAATTAACACCTTCCCTGTTGCTGCCGGGCAGCGAGCATCTCAGCCTCGTAAGGTGCCCCGGTACCTGACGACCCCAAGAAAATCTTGGTACCATCCGTGAATGTCACATCACGCCCATTGGCTCGGGTGAGTGAATGGTCTTTGGTTTGATAACCATCCACAATGATCTCTGTTCCTGGGGTCAGGCAGTCCCGTCGTAGTCCGCGACGAAGAAGCGTGTTGGGGGTGCCACCTTCTACCATCCACACCTCATTCGTGCCGTCTTCCTTGGTGATTTCCAGGTGAATCCATGCATGCGGATTGACCCACTCAAGTTTCACCACTGGTCCCTGCAGGCGGATTGGAGCATCTCTATCGAATTCAGCTCCAAACGCGTGGTGAGCCATCAGCGGTACGACTGTAACCACAGTGGCCAACCCCATCAGTGCTAGTATTGTTTGATTTTTTCGCATCGGTTTTTACCTCTCGGGTGTCTGACGGCCGCCTTCGCGTCGCTCCTGCGCGCGGGCTCCACTCAACACATTGAACATCGCGTAATTTCCTTCATGGCAAGCGTACTCATAGACAAGACCAGGGAGCCTGGTGAACGGTACCTCACCGGTCCAAGTATCTGTCCAAGTTTCCAGGTCGTCCACCGTGAACTCATAATTCAGGGTGTGTTCATCGGCGCGGGTAAGACGTTCAGTTATCTTGAGGTTGTCAGTAGCTCCGGATAGCTGCCCCCGGTTGAGCTGCGTCGGACTGAAGTTGGTCGTTTCAACTACCAGCGTATCACCTTCCCAGTGGCCCCAAGAGTCGCCAAACCAGGGTTTCACATGTTTCGGTAACGGTTTGGGCGTGCCCATCCGAATGATCCTTACATCATGTACCATCTCAGTCATGATCATGATGTGATCAGGGGTTTGTACGATCGTGTAGTTATTGTTGTAGAAGTAGTTAGGGAGCATCGGTGGACCAGCGTTAGATCCGAATGAAACGACACAACGCTCAGCGAGGGGTCTGTTCTCAGGATTGTCATACTGGCCAAACTGTCTACGGAATTGGGAGGCTTCAGCCATTCGTTGTCGTGACGCATCAGTTCGGGATGGGTAGCGACCATCAGCTGGATCAATGATAAGAGAAGTTCTTGGTTCTCCGTCGAACATCGCAACCCGATCACCTGCATCAATCCAAAAGTAGTTGTATCCCCCCACGCCACCGGCTGCTCCGGTTGATCCATCACCCCCAACTGGCGGCGCCACCCGATCTGGGTCACTCGGTTGATTCAGGGCTTCAGTGCGAGCTGCTCGTCCCCCTTCGAGCCTTGACGCTTCTTCTGGACTATACACGGCGCTTTGGTCTCGGCGTCGTTGAATTGGAGTAATCGTTGCATTCGTCCAATTCCCCTGCAGGTCAGGTCGGCCATCAGTTGTGCGCGGCATGACCCATTGTCCGTCTGCTCGTGCCTGCACCTGTGCTTTTATATGGGATGAGAACCCAGAATTTGCGATCATCAACAAAACTGCCGGGATGAATATTGTGCGACGCATGTTCATCTTCCCTCCTCAGACCCGATTGGATTTTTCCGGAGTTGGCCGTACATAAGTTCTTCGACAAACTCCACGCACTTGAATTGTCCAAGCCGTGCATCTTCGTTGACATGTCGATACAGGGGCATCCGGATCATCCATGGACGAGAGAACGTTTCTGGGTCCTCGATCGTAGCTTCATAAAGGATGTGGTGAGGGCTTGTCATCGTGTAGCGTTCAACCACAGTCATGGAGGCGCTGTGGTGATTACCAGCTCGATCAAACCATGTTTGGTCATTGAATCCACTTCCTTCGGCTACGAAAGTGTCCCCTTCCCAGTGTCCGACGGATTGACCCATCCAAGAATCAACCTGAGCAGGTCCGGGGTCTTCCATATAGATGTTACGGAGGGCCCCAGCGTACTCGTATGCGATGAAGAAGTGGCTCGAGCTCTGAAAAATCTGGAATGGGAATGGCATGTACGTCGCCCTTGGGACACCGGGCAAGTAACACTTAATCTCGGGGTCCCTTTCGCTCCAGTTCTCTTGATTCTCGATTTTCTTGGCTCGTGCTTCGGGCAAGTAGGGGATCTCACCACCTACAACAATTCCTACCCCAGACGGTACAGATCCGACAGCACCGAACGCTAGAACGGGTTTGGCGGGAACGGGCACTACTGGTCCTGCTTGCATCTGTAGGGCCGCGCGGGCGGCATGTGGCTCAATATCCCAGTGAGCATTGCCGAGCGCTTGCCAGATCCCATTCAGATCAGGTTTTCCGTCCTGGGTCCTGGGAATTTCAGTTGTCTGGGCATCGGCGGATACTGCTGCCATAGCCATGCAGGCCAAAATACTGAATGTGGTCCGACGTAGTGTCCTGGCCAGTTCAAAAATAAAGTTTGACATCTAAAGAGTCTCCGTCCGGTTTCCTTCGGACTACCACAGCCGAATGTGTGACACACGGTAAGATCTTGCTAGATCTCACAGAAACTACTGTTGTTAAAACGCGAATTTCCTCTGCCTCAGTTGTCTGGGACTCCGAATACAAGTAGGAGGTTTCCTGGTATCTGACCGAACTGTCCATATCCACTATTTACGAAGACAAGACCATTCGCAATGACCGGCCCAGGCCCATCGATTGAGCCACCTTTTCCACGAATGCCGTTGCTTGTTTCGAATTCCTGAACTGTATCAAAATCCCATAAGATTTGTCCGTCGCTCGTAGAATAAGCACGGATATGGCCGTCCAACCCTCCGGCGAAGACAGCGCCAGGAATAACAGTTGGTGCAGCTGAGTTGGCTGGATAGCAGCCTTGACGTTCCTCACACGTATCACGCGGGGCGGGAGCAGACCAGACGATGTTTCCCGTCATCAGGTCTAGGGCATATAGACCAGGGGCAGCCTCTTGGTCGGGGTGAACATCAACTACAACCGCATCACGATCTGCATTGGCGGCGTATGCGAAATGTCCATCCGAGGCCATGCCCCAGTGGATACCGCCTAGGGCGCTACCCTTACCCACGCGAGTAGACCACAGAACGTCACCTTCAGCATCGGGATCAAGAGCCCACACCATTCCAGATTTCTGACCAACGATTAAGATATCACGCCCATCTTCTCTGGTAACCAAGATAGGAGCCATCCCAAAATCGTGATCCGGACCCGGAGGTGCGGGACAGTTTTGGCGATTCCGGAAGCCGGTACACGCCATGGTGAAGGCGTCCGATTCAGTACCCTGGAAAGACCACGCGATTTCACCTGTCTCCATTTCTATCGCGATGATTGCATCGCTTGTAGCCGTAGTCGGCCGTGTATAGTTCTCTCCGGTGCCCACGTAAATTCTTCCACGCGATAGATCAATTGTTGGGCTTGACCATACCGGAGCTCCGGAAGGAGCCCAGAGCTGTGTTCCCAGGGCGTTTAATCCCGCCTCCTCGGGGTAGCCAGGAATGACTCTGTGATACCAGAGTAGTTCTCCGGTTCCTTTATCAAGGGCAGCGACTGCTCCAGACGAAGTGCAACATTCGTAGGACGGATCACCTCCCATGACGACCTCCATTGATGAGATCGGGATGAAGAGGCGGTTCTCATAGAGTGTTGGGCTCCCAGTGTTATTGGCTTCAGGGTGCCATCCTACGCGCTCCTTCCAGACTACTGTTCCAGCATCTATATCGAGTGCGTAAGCATTTGTTCGAAAATCCACGAAGTAAGCCAGTGGGCGTCCATTATCATCTATATCAACCAGGATAGCACCGCGGATTCCCGCATCGGCCTCAAATGTCCATCTGACACATCCAGTGTTGGTATCGACAGCGTATACCATACCAAACTGATCTCCAAATAGAGCTAGTTTCCCGACAATGGTCGGTTTTGTACGAATTTCGCTTGCATCTGGAAAAGCGAATGCCCAAAGGAGTTCTAGGCGCGGTATCTCCGAGACGGTAAGACCAGCACGGTCATCAGGCTGGAATCCTGTTCCCTCGATATTACCACCAAAACCCATCCAGGATACCGATTCGATTTCAAACACTTGGGTGCTCTGTTCGGAACAAAAGGCGGCCGCTGGTAGTGTGGTCTCGGAGTACCTCCTGTTAGTAAGGGCTTCCGCCACCATAATTCTTTGATCACGACTTAAGGCTGCGCCTTCCGACTGCATGACCCCATTCTCCAAGGCCGATACAATTGCCCTGGGGGACAGAGAAGAGAGGGAGAATACACTCGGTGTTCGGCCACTTTGAGCGGAACTGTGACATTCGGC
The DNA here is from genome assembly GCA_002501085.1 of Gemmatimonadales bacterium UBA7889. Lineage (GTDB taxonomy): Bacteria > Gemmatimonadota > Gemmatimonadetes > Longimicrobiales > Gaopeijiaceae > UBA1142. The sequence continues at coordinate 4,146 of DLRL01000091.1, read as the reverse complement.
GCATGATTCTCCGAAAATCACCTCACCTTCCGATTGCTGGGCGTACCCAGCTTGTGCTGTGGTAACAAGGCCTAGAAATAATACGGCTGAGACAAAAATCCCGCTGATGTTATACATCGACTTAGTTTCTCGTATCAGGGGTACGCAAGCACACTTCCTCTAACTGTCATGAATACCTTAGCGAGCCGTGTCTTCGCCAGTCCTCATTTTTATGGCTATGACTTTTGTCTCAGTTTTGTTGAGATCAGTGCCGGTGATCATGTCGCCCTTGATGAAAGACTACGTGAATCAGCGAGCCTGCGACAAATGCTTGATACAATTCCAATCCCTGGCCCTGCCATTCTCCCAAGAACTCTATTCCAGCCACATACCCCAAGGCAGTCGCGACAGGTACGCTGACTACCGCAGCCGCGGCTGCGAGTTCACCATGCCGTGGGCAAATAAGCCACCAGATCACGAGGCCTACTGGAATTCGATGCAAAGTTACTGCGGCTACGAACGGTACACCGAGGATATCACTACCTGGGGTAAGGGCGACACCTTCAAGGACGGCGTGTAAGACTAGGCCTGAAAGGCCAAGTAAAATGGCGAAGTTATCTGTCTGTGATGCCAGAGCGTTCGATGCTCGTTCAATAATGGTGGGTATGAGGACTCCGGAACCGATGATGAGTGGCGGCAATAGGCTCTGTTCGGTCCAGGCATAGGGCAGAATTTGCCATACTACGAGGAGCGGGACTGCCACATAGACAAAGCCATCAACGATACGTACGGCTGCTGCGCGACTATGGAGGACATGGTAAAGTGCAACTCCCATTACGGGCGCAACCAGCGCAGCTCCTAGGTACAGCATCTATTCGTTAGCGGTAAGCCGGTCTTTAGCGGATACCTACTATTCCTCGCACTGAGTCAATGAGCTTGGGTGAATCCCAGCCAATACCATGGCGGAACACGATCTTAGTACTGTGTAAATTTCCTAGCTCTTCCAAGTCACCTTCTATTACAACTAGATCAGCTAGTTTTCCTGGCTCTACCGTACCAACATCGTCAAGTACACCCAGGACCTTGGCTCCGTTTCCACTCATGATCTGAACAACTTCTGGTGCAGAGAAGCCAGCTTCGAGGAGTAGTTCGTAATTACGCTGATCACCTAGCCCGGGTGGGGCGGCACCGTATCCTGTTGGGTCCACACCGGCTGCCAAGGTCCCTCCTGCTTGCACAAACGCTCGTTCGTACTCCATCGCTTTGGCAAAAGTTTCTGGGTCGATTGCACCTTGTCCCGCTCGTCGGGCAATGGCGATTTCTCTCACTTCCTCAGCGATCTCAGGTGCGAGCACTTGATATACGCGCTCATCAATCGGTGGACGGCCAGAGACTGAGATCTCGTATACCACGAGTGTTGAAGTCATTGCGACATCATTCTGGATCATGTCCTGGAAGGTCGCCTGTACATCTGAGCCGTTCACGTCGAGATCTGCATAGGTGTTTCGGAAACCGGGCGGGCATTCGTCTGGAACCTTGTTAGGAGCGTACTCGCTGTTAGCGAATAAGCCGTGTTCGAGATTGTCGATTCCAAGTGCGACCGCTTCCCGATAACCTACTGAGCACAGGTGTGCAGTGACTTTCACCCCGTGACGGTGTGCTTCTTCTATGGCCGCCCCAAGTTCAGCTCGTGAGATCCAGGTATATGCTTTGAACCAGCTAACCCCCTCCTCCGCCCAGTAGCGCACGACCCGGCGCGCTTGTTCCGGTCCCTGGAGGCGCGTCATAGTTTGTGATCCTTGCTCACCCGTGAGGTAAGGGCCGGTCGCAAATATTGTTGGTCCGATCGCTCGCCCAGCCTCGATCTCCCGTTTGAGGTTCAGCTCTTCGTACGGTGCTCTGGCACCAGTGGTACGAATTGTTGTAACTCCAGATGCGAGGTAAAGCCTCGATCCTGAAAATGACAGCTGTGCCGCACGACCCTGCCCGCCTGTGTAATAGCTGTGATTATGCAGTCCAATTAACCCAGGAATAACCGTGTGTCCGGCAAGATCTACGCGGTTGGCACCCGTGGGAACCGATATATTTGAACCGACAGCTGTGATTCGGTCGCCTTCAATAAGGATCGTTTGTCCGATGCGTGCTGGAGCACCTGTACCGTCTATTACTTTCACATTGGTGAGTGCGATTACCGGTCCGTCAATGGCGATGAACTCCTGGAACGGTTGTGCACCGACCGGAAGCGCTCCGATCAACAGGGCAGCAGTACATACTAATGAAGTGGCTACGCCTTTCATCTCAATTTCCTTCGACGTCGAGAACGAATTTCATACCGGACTCCAGATGCTCCGCAATATGACAGTGCACCATCCAACGTCCGGGGTTAGAGAGTTCAAGGAGGATGTCTGTAGATGACCCTGCCGGCAACAGCACAGTGTCCTTCCAAACTAGATTATTATTAGCCACTCCGTTCTGCTCAAGGATCAGGAACCGTTGCCCATGGATATGCAGCGGATGCTGCATTGAGTGAAAAGCCCCACGATCATTATGGATTCTAATCTTCACTACGTCATCGACCTGAAAGGTCCAATTGACTTCCATATTTTCGTCGCCTGTGCTGGTATCCCGTAGGATCCACTCCACTTCAGTGCCAGTGGTTGCCCAATTCATCACCGGCATAGTTCCGGTCCATTCCACAGGGTTGAAATAGACCCAGTCATACAGCATTGATTGCTCTATCGCTGGGGGAAGGCTATCGACCTCAAGCGTCAACACTAGCTCGTGATCGACAGGGCGGTCGAAATGGCTGCGGTACCGGTCAATGTCGGCGATGACATCTAGGTTTGTGCGGAGTGTTTCGAATGCTTGATGATGATCAATTGCGGTCCGGGATTCGGACACCCTGATTGTCCCTAGAATACTGATTTCCTCCAAGAACACACCCATCCTGTGATTGATGCCTTGAACATGGTTTGTGAGTTCGTATGAGCCCGCATCGTCGAACAATACTTCGACGATGTAACGTTCCGCTGGAGCTAGGACGATGCTTTCGACTACGACTTCATGTTCAAGTTTCCCAACATCAGATCCTACAACCTTTATTGGAACTACACTGGCATCCGGTTCCGTCTGCGACCGGAAAGAAATATTGAAAGTCCTTGTATTTGAGGCATTCGTGAAGTGAAATCGGACAACTTCTCCAGCGTTGGTCTCTAGGCTGTACTCCGGTTCACCGTTCGTGATAAAGAAGTTCCCAAACCGGCCCATCAACATGTAATTGGATGACTCGAGTCCAAACGGAGTTATGCCGGTGTCTGTGAGTACAAGATCGTCTAACATCACGATTTCTTCCCGGTTTACAGGACTGTAGTAGTCAGCTGATATAGGCGTGACCAATATGTTCCCTGCAAGTCCGAGTTCTTGTTGTAGGTCTTCCCGGTGGTGGGGATGATACCAATAGATGCCTGCATCCTTAAAATAGATTTGGTAACGGAATGTCTGCCCAGGTTGGACCGCCTCTTGGGTCAATCCAGGTACACCGTCATAGCGGTTGTCGAGGCGTACCCCGTGCCAATGAACTGCAGTGGGCAACGACGTTTCGTTCGTAAAGTTCACAAAAATCGTCACACCCTTTTTTACTTTGATAAGCGGCCCAGGGTGTTGATTATTAAAGGCGAGCATCGTGAGTTCACGTCCCTGAATCTCGCGTCGCACAAAGCCTGCGAAGAGATCGAGTGTGCCTCCGTCAGGGAGCTCAACAACTTCGGAAGGCAGTGCACGAGGGATATTAGCGGTGTTTGGTAGAAGGAGAGGCGATGATCGTGGCCGAGTTGCCATAACCCCAGAAAGCATAGGTACTCCCTCATACATTGGGGGCAAACTCCAGATATCTTCAGCTGAATTCATTTCCGATGGGCCCGCCTCTGCTGAAGGAGCGAGCGCCATAAGATCATGTGCCTCCATGCGACTCGAAGGTGAACGCCCCCGCAAGACCAGAGGACCACTTCGCTGATCTACTACTGACGATGCCTCTGCGGTAACAAGCACCATGAATTTATTGAATGAAACTTCTCCCAGGTTATTCTCACCGTTTGATACCGGGCCGAGCTTGATGACAGGGTCCAATTCAAGAGGGGTCGCCCACGCGATGTAGGTTTGATAAGGGCC
>DLRL01000070.1 GCA_002501085.1 Gemmatimonadales bacterium UBA7889 | reverse complement strand
GCTTGTCACAGAGTCCAAGTTACCCGTTGGTTCATCAGCCAAGAGGATCGCTGGATCATTCACGAGCGCTCGTGCCATAGCAACCCGCTGACGCTGACCTCCGGACATCTCGGGTGGGCGATGATCCATTCGGTCAGCCAGCCCAACTAACTCCAGTTTCTCAGCAGCGAGGCGACGGCGATCTTTGCCCTTAATTCCAGCATAGATTAACGGCAACTCGACGTTATGCAGAGCCGTCGCTCGCGGAAGTAGGTTGAACGTTTGAAACACAAAACCAATCTCTTTATTTCTCACACGTGCTAGTTGGTCCTCAGAAAGTTCACTCACAGGCTGACCATTCAGCCAATACTCTCCGGCGGTAGGGGTATCAAGACAGCCAATCATGTTCATGAGTGTAGATTTTCCACTCCCTGAAGGGCCCATGACCGCCACGAACTCTGCTACTCCGATTTCGAGGTCCACACTGCGAACAGCATGCACTGTTTCTGCCCCAAGCACATAGTCTTTGACTAAGCCCTCTGTGCGGATCATGGCCTCACTCACAATTCTCTCCCTAGAATCGCTTCAAGCTCTGCCCGGGCTATCACATAATCATATCGCGACGTAATGACCGTAGCGTCTGCTTGGCTGGCTGCCGACTGGCTTATCAACACATCTAAGATCGTCGCGACTCCAACCGCGTATCTTTCCCGTACAACCCTAAGATCCTCAGCTGCAACGCGCGCAGCTTCCTCTGCAATTTCGATGGCACGCTCAGCAGTGCGGAGGCTATACAAGGCATTATCGGCTTGCTGACGTGCAGCAAGCCGAGTGTCATCCTCTTGCAGACGAGAAACCCGATAGCTGAACTGTGCCCGATCAATCGATGACTGTCGCTGGAAGTTATTAAAAATCGGATAGGACATCGAAAATCCCATACTCCAGCTGGTCCTGCCACCTGTGAAAGACCGCTCCTGATTATTCCAGTTGTAACCAGTGCTCATCGAGATGGTGGGGAAGTAACTAGCCTTTGCTGAACGGACGTTGGCCGACGCCGCATTAGCTGCTTGGGTCGCGGCAATAACGGTCGGCGATCCGGATTCTGCCAACTGCATGATCTCTGTCTCAGCCAACGGCAGCATGGTTGGTTCCAGGGTCGCAGGACGGAGCGGTGCCACAGCTACAGATTCCCCTATTTGCCTACCCAAAGCAAACTCTGCAGCACGAAGTGCGGTCTCTCCCTGCAACACTCCCTGCTCAGCATTTATAAAATCCAGTCGCGCACGCAGGGAATCCGAAATGGTCGCCCGGCCGACCTGCGACCGAGCGCGCACGATTTCTAAATTCTGTTGCGCCTGATCCACTCTCTGCCGCGCAACCTCAAGGAGATCTGCTTGCCTAAGCGCACTAAAGAAAAAATTCTTTGTCTGCAGGGTCACAGCAAAGCGTTGGTTCTCTCGTCGTGCTATCGCAGCCTGCATGTCGGCATCTGTCCGATTCATCTCCACAAAGCGAGTCCCGCCCTGGAAAATGGTCACTCGGCCGGACACCCCTGCGCCGTATGAGTCCGAACTCCCACCCACAATCTGTCCCGTGTTGGGATCAAGGATATTCGCACTTCTCAGGGATCCACTCGTACTGGCGCTGAGGCTCGGCAGGAACGCTGCCCATGCGGATCGCCTTGCAAGCTCAGCATTATCTAAAGCTTGATCCTGCTGGAGCATCTGTGGGCTACGGACTAGAGCGAGTTCAATCGCCTCATCAAGGCTCACTGCCTGCTGCCCCAAAATGGACACCGGCCAGAGAATAACGAGACCAGCCGTCAGGCGGGAAGCAATCCGGACTACAGCCCGGTATGTGTTTTTCATCGGCCTAGTCCCGGTTACCCCTCATGTCACCCTCGGTCCGACTTTCATCGAACTCCTGCAGAAGCACCCTGTATTCAGAGGCCTGCTCTTCGGTGAATATCTCAAGGATTGCTTCCCGCGTCTGTTGGATCAGCGCTTGGTACTGCGGAAGATATGTGGTACGGAACTCTTCGTGCAGCGATCTCATATGCTGCAGTTGGTCCTCCAATATGGAGTCGATCAGGAGCGTTTGAGCTTCAGTGGGCTCAACTTGTTGATACATGGGTGTGCGACGAGGACGATCGGACATCCTGTACCGATCAGCATCGCTCACCGTGCCTTCTTCAACCGGCAGCGCCACCAGACTACCATCACTGACCAGCCCAAGCATGACGCCCGCGCCAAGAACCACCGCTAGTATCACTGCAGTCACAAGTCTCGTTCGAGATCCATGTTCCATTAGAAAACCTCCGATGCAAAGGCCACTGCATCGCCCGTCTCCAAAGGAGCAAGCGCCGCAGGGATTGTCTGTCCTTCAACCTCACTCACCAGTAGTTCCTCAATCCCGACCGACCTAACAGGAACAGTCGACTGGTCTTTTGTGAGGAGTAGTCCAGCCACAATGGCAGCCAGTAGAGCTACCGGGACAACGGTCCTGGCCCAGGACGTCATCACATCACCCACGGTCAACTCGTGTACCAACCGCCGCCGAGCTAACTCGCCCGCTGCATTTTCTAGGATCCATTGGCGAAAACGATACCAGTAACTCGGATCCTGATACTCTGGATCAAAGTGAGTGAACGCTTCAGCCAACTCTAGGTCAGGCCCTAAGTCATCATTCGAGTCGAAATCGTGCGACATCCTTGTAATCATTGAACTTTCCTAATCAAATCTGATCCATTGGGCACCTCTATAAGGGCCTTTTTCAAGGCCTTCCTCGCGAAGTGCAGGTGTGACCGTACTGTCCCCGATGGAATCCCTAACCTCTCGGCGATCTCTCGGTGTTTCCATCCCTCTAGGTCATGCAGCAGCACAACCTCTTGCTGAACCTCGGGTAGTGCAGCAATTGCCTGCTGAAGAATCTCCCTCAGTTCTGAGGTCTCCGCAATCTTATCCGGTGTGGGAATCCGAGACCTCGTCCCTTGTGGTAAATCACTAGTCTCTCTTAAGGATTCTCGACGAATCAAGTTCCGTGAACGATTCCTTACTATCGTCATGAACCAACCTGCGAACCTTTCCGGATCCCGGCATTCGTCAAGCTGATCTAATGCCACCAAGAATGACTCTTGAGCGGCATCTTCCGCATCCTCATGGCGTCCGGTCACAGAAAGTGCCAAAGCATAGGCAGATTTCTGGTACCTATCTATGAGCATGCTCAAAGCAAGTTCTTCCCCCCTGCGAGCTCGTAAGACCAACTCGCTATCATCCGGGTGATCAGTTGTTCTTAAGGACACGGAAGTGCAATCCCGTGTTGAGGTTGGTTCATGATCGTATGGGAGTTGATGATAGAATTCACTATTGAGCAATACAGGTAATATCGCCTACTACAATCTAATAGATACCTGGTTGAGCAGTTCTGTTAAGTTCACTAGATCGATTAATCCACCGCTTCAGAAGGACGATATCCAGCTTGAGCGTTCAATTACGACCTCGCTTCCGTATATCTGAAAAGAAATCTCTAGACTGATCCGTCCGGGGCGGCCTGCTCTGCTCATAAGCTGACTGAAGTTGGTCTAGGTTTAACTCAGAAAGTATACGACCTGCGATTAACGTCTCTCGGTCCGGTGCACCGGCATCCTCAGCGGATATCCAAAACCCAAGCA
>DLRL01000042.1:13538-13669 GCA_002501085.1 Gemmatimonadales bacterium UBA7889 | reverse complement strand
ATATAGACGCATTTCTAGTACAGGTAGAGTCAAACCCAAACGCCGGCAATTTAGCCGGAGTGCATTAGGAGGAATAAGGTAAGATGGCGACGAATCATGAAGAGCTGCTCGAAACCATTGGCAGCATGACC
>DLRL01000042.1:2497-13385 GCA_002501085.1 Gemmatimonadales bacterium UBA7889 | reverse complement strand
CAGGCAGAGGCGGAGTCGGCGGAATCACCTGAGGCAGAGGCGGAGTCTGCGGACACTGAGAAGTAAGAACTAGGAATCCATAGTCCAACCCCGGCCCTAGGCTGGGTGAACCCAGGAGGAAGCCACCATCATGGCTACCAACCAAGAAGAACTTCTCGAAACCATTGGCAGCATGACCGTTCTCGAGCTTTCTGAGTTCGTTGATGCCTTTAAGGACAAGTTCAATGTCACAGCTCTCGCAGCTCCGATGGCGATGCCCGGAGGGGCAGCAGGTGAGGATGCTGGAGCCGCTGAAGAGAAGGACGAATTTGATGTTGTCCTCGAGGGCATCGGTGACAAGAAAATCCAAGTCATCAAGGTTGTGCGTGAGCTCACGGGACTCGGTCTCAAGGAAGCTAAGGAAGTAGTAGACAGTGCTCCTGGCCCTGTGAAGGAAGGTGCCACGAAGGAGGAGGCTGAAGAAATGAAAGCTAAGCTGGAGGAGGTTGGGGCGGCCGTAGCGCTTAAGTAGTGCTTTTGGACGCTAATCGACCCTTGATCGGTACTGCTCGACACTTTTGGGCTAGCACTGGTTTTTGTCTGAGGGGTCACCCATCTCTTTTGGGGCCCCTCTCGGGCCAGGGATTGATGTGCTCGCCTGATCAACACAATACATACTGGTCACCGTTCCAGGTGGCCTGGTAAGAAGGGGGAAAAACCTTGGAACTGCGCAAGGATAATCGACCGATCCTCAGCTTTGCTAAGCTTGAGTCAGTCATGCCGATGCCGAACTTGTTGGATGTTCAACTTCACTCGTTTGGGAAGCTGATCGGCTCTGGGACGGATGATGGTGGTCAATGGGATTTCGGCCTGGAGCGCGTCTTCGGGGAAATTTTTCCGATCTCGGATATCAACCACAACTTCACGCTTGAGTTTATTAGCGCGTCGTTAGCAGAGCCGAAGTATTCGGTTGAAGAATGCATCGAGCGGGATATGACCTATGCCGCCCCACTCAAGGCGATGCTGCGCCTCATTGTTTGGGAGATGCCTGACGAAGAGGAAAGTGCAGCTAAAAAGAGGAAGAGAAGAAAGGAGCCTCCCCCAGAGGATCGTCGTCCCACAGATATTATTGAGAAGGAAGTATACCTCGGAGACCTCCCGCTCCTGACGGATCTTGGGACCTTCATTATTAATGGCGCAGAGCGGGTGGTCGTCAGTCAATTACATCGGTCTCCTGGGGTTGTGTTCGAAGAGAACATTCATCCCAATGGCACCAAGCTCTATAGTGGACGAATCATCCCCTTCCGCGGGTCTTGGGTCGAATTTACGCTCGACATAAACGATATCTGCTATGTGCACATCGATAAGAAGAAAAAGTTTCCAGCGACTGCCCTTCTCAGGGCGCTAGGATACGGCTCCGACGCTGAGATCTTCCAACTCTTCTATGACGTGACCGAGTTTAGGCTCACTGGAAAGCGGGCGATCACGACTGATGAGTTGCTGGGTAAGGTAGTAGCTGAGGATTTCGTTGATTTGGAAGCCGTCGATCCAGAAACTGGAGAGATCTTCTCAGAAGGTGAGATCGTCATTCAGAACGGTGAGGAAATAGACGAGGAAGTCATCGAGATTCTTGAGCGGCTTAAGGTAAAGAAGCTTAAGATTTACACGACAGATCGGCAGACTCCCCGGGGCGATAGCCCTATGATCAAGAACACGATCAAGAAGGATCCAACGGAATCTGAAGAAGAGGCGCTATATGCGATCTACTCGCTTCTGCGTCCCGGTGACGCGCCCAATGTCCAAACGGCCCGTCTCGCACTAGAGCAGGTTTTCTTCAGTCCTAAGCGCTATGACCTTGGGCGCGTAGGGCGCTATAAGATGAATCAACGTCTTGGTGTTGGACTGCCCAGGACGCAAACCATCCTAACCAATGAAGATTTCGTATCCATTATCGGACACCTAGTCGAGCTAAACGAAGGTCGAGGGTACACAGACGATATTGATCACCTCGGGAACCGCCGTGTTCGTACGGTCGGCGAGCTTATCGCGAACCAGTTCAGTGTCGGCCTTAGCCGGATGGCGAGACTCGTCAAGGAGCGGATGTCGATCAACACTGATCCATCAAAGATCACGATTGATGAACTGGTGAATGCACGTACAGTCTCTGCTGTGATCCAGGCTTTCTTTGGCTCCAGTCAGTTGAGCCAGTTTATGGATCAGACCAATCCTCTTGCGGAGATGACCCACAAGCGTCGTCTCTCAGCTCTCGGCCCGGGTGGACTAACCAGAGAACGTGCTGGCTTTGAAGTGCGTGATGTCCACTACTCCCACTATGGCCGGATGTGTCCGATCGAGACGCCTGAAGGTCCCAATATCGGTTTGATCACTTCTCTTACGACCTATTCTCGGATCAACGACCTTGGCTTCGTGGAGACACCCTACAGGCGTGTAAAGAATGGTAGGGTCACAAAAACGATAGAATGGTTGTCAGCGAATGAGGAAGAAGAGAAGCGCATTGCGCAGGCCAATGCACCTCTAGGACCTAAAGGCAACTTCGAAAATGAGTTCGTACTTTGCCGAGAGCGAGGAGATTTCCCGCTACTTCGCCCGGCCGATATCGACTACATGGATGTTGCGCCAGACCAACTTGTGTCTGTCGCGGCAGCACTAATCCCTTTCTTAGAACATGACGATGCTAACCGGGCACTGATGGGCTCGAACATGCAGCGCCAAGCTGTCCCACTTCTGTATACGGATGCTCCACTTGTCGGAACGGGGATGGAGGGGAAGGTCGCATCTGATTCGGGTGCAGTGATTACCGCTCGCCGTGCTGGAAAAGTAGTAGAGGTCACGGCAGACGAGGCAGTGATTGACACAGGAACTGTGAAGCCAGGAAGTGCCGGACAGCCTCTTGCGAAGCTTACTCAATTTGACCGGTATCCACTCAAGAAATTTTGGCGTACGAACCAGGATACAGCGATCAATCAGCGTCCCCTTGTGCAGGTGGGTGAAAAGGTCAAACCTGGGGATATCATCGCTGATGGACCGAGTACCGACTCTGGTGAACTGGCACTTGGCCGGAACATTCTGGTCGCATTCATGCCTTGGTACGGATCGAACTTTGAAGACGCGATCGTGATCAGTGAGAAATTAGTCAAAGATGACGTTTTCACGTCAATCCATATTCAAGAGCTTGAACTGCACGTAAGGGATACAAAGCGAGGTATGGAGGAGATAACACGCGAAATCCCGAACGTCGCGGAGGAAAACCTGGCAGACCTCGATGAACGAGGAATTATCCGTGAAGGAGCGAGGGTCGCAGCAGGGGATATTCTTTCTGGGAAGATCACCCCAAAAGGAGAGACCGAACTTTCACCGGAAGAGAAGCTGCTGACAGCGATCTTTGGTGAGAAAGCTAAGGACGTTAAGGATTCATCTCTCAGGGTTCCTCCGGGCATGACCGGAACGATCATCGATGTGAAAATTTTCTCACGCCGGGTTGACGATCCGCTGCTTGAAAAAGAGCACGGGGTGAAGATCGGGGATCTCAGGGGTCTCGAACGATATGAGATCAAGCGTATCCAAGACGCTCGTGATGAGGAACTTCGTGAGATCTTGATTCGTCAAACGGTCAGCTTGATGCTGAAGAAAGGTACCGTCGAGCCGTTTATGGAAGAGGGTGCAAAGTTCACGAAGGACAACATTGAACAGATCAATTTCAAACAGGTCGATCTTGAGACATTCAAGGTACAGAATAAGTCTGCGAGTGAACGTCTTCGGAGCGTAGTGGATGAGGCCCAAGGGCGGATTGCACGCATAAAGGAGAGCACGGAAGACCAAATTGATAAGGTCTTTCAGCCTGACGAACTTCCCCCTGGCGTAGTCCAACTTGTTAAGGTCTACGTAGCTGAAAAGCGAAAAATCTCAGTGGGCGATAAGATGGCTGGGCGGCATGGGAATAAGGGAATCATTGCTAGGATCGCACCTGAAGAGGATATGCCGTTTCTCCCAGATGGAACGCCAGTTGAGATTGTGCTGAACCCACTCGGTGTGCCATCTCGAATGAATGTTGGCCAGATACTAGAAACTCACTTGGGATGGGCAGGGAGGGTTCTGGGTTTTGAAGCTAAGACCCCTGTATTCCAAGGTGCGACTGAGAATGAGGTCGGAGGATTACTCAAGTTGGCCGGCCTTAAGTGGGTTCATGACGCTTACGACCTAAAGGCTTCTCCTCCGGTAGGGTTAGGGGACATCGAAACACTTGTAGCGGCGACAGGGCAACTGCCAGTTGTCATGGTTGGTCGAGGAGATGGAAATGGAAATGGCAATGGGTCTGGCCCAGATGGTGAGACACATGGAATTGGACAGTCATTAGATGCCTATCTGTCACTGGATACCAGTAAGAAGCACAAGAAATTTTTTGACCAGCTAGGAGCATTTCTTGTGGAAGCTGGAAGTGAACTCGCTGCTCGTAAGGGAGAGAAATTCACAAGCCTCTTCCCAGCTATTCAGAAACTGAAGGGACGTTCTACGATCCGATCCGGCCTTGATGAAGCAGTCAATGAGTTGATGGAGCACTGCGAAATCTTACCCAATGGAAAGATTTGGCTCAGGGATGGACGTAGTGGTCGCCGCTTTGATCATCCAGTGACGGTTGGTGCGATCTACATGCTCAAGCTGAGCCATCTCGTAGATGACAAGATCCACGCACGCTCCATTGGGCCATACTCTTTGGTCACTCAGCAGCCCCTGGCTGGCAAGGCCCAGTTTGGTGGTCAGCGCTTTGGTGAAATGGAGGTCTGGGCGCTTGAGGCATACGGGGCTGCGCACACGCTTCAAGAAATTCTTACCGTCAAGTCAGATGATGTACAAGGCCGCTCAAAGGTTTATGAAGCGATCGTCAAGGGTGATAACCTTCCGAAGCCTGGTATACCGGAGTCGTTTAACGTGCTCGTAAAGGAACTACAAGCCCTTGGTCTGAGCGTCACCTTGGGCGAGGAGAAATAAATGATTGATTTTCCTAGGACTAGGGATCAGGAAACTTCGGACTTCGAGTACATACGAGTACGGCTTGCTTCCCCGGATGAGATACGGAATTGGTCTTTCGGCGAGGTAGTGAAGCCGGAAACGATCAACTATCGCTCATTTAAACCTGAGCGGGATGGCCTATTCTGTGAGCGCATTTTTGGACCTGTGAAAGACTGGGAATGTCACTGCGGTAAATTCAAGAGGATTCGGTTTCGCGGGCATGTCTGCGACCGTTGCGGTGTTGAGGTGACGTTGTCGAAGGTGCGCCGAGAACGTATGGGTCATATCGACCTTGCGGTCCCAGTGGCCCACATATGGTTCTTTAAGACTCTGCCAAGCCAATTGGGTTATCTGCTTGGCCTGTCATTACGTGACCTTGAGAAGGTGATCTACTACGCATCGTATGTCGTTACTCACCCGGGTAAGCAGGACATTGATGGAGTGGCTGTGGAGTTTCAACAACTACTCGATGAAGACGAATATTATGACTTGCGCGTTAAGGCACGCGATGAAGGGGACGAGCAGTTCAAAGCAGAAATCGGTGCGGAAGCTGCACGGACACTGCTGGGGTTACTTGATACACCCGATAAGAAGATCAAGGATCGAAATGCGGATGGCAGGGGCCTTGATAGACTTGCTGAATGGCTCCGACATGAAATCGCGACAGAGACTTCGCAGCACCGGAAGAAGAAGAAATTAAAAAGACTCAAAGTCGTTGATGCTCTTCGGAACTCTGGTAATACACCTGAGAGTCGGAATCGCCCGGAGTGGATGATTCTTGACGTGATTCCAGTTATCCCCCCTGACCTGCGACCGCTGGTTCCACTCGATGGCGGGAGGTTTGCAACTTCAGATCTCAACGACCTCTACCGGAGGGTTATCAACCGTAATAATCGGCTCAAAAAGCTGATCGATATGAAGGCTCCAGAGGTCATCCTTCGCAATGAGAAGCGGATGCTCCAAGAGTCTGTGGACGCTCTGTTCGATAATGGTCGGCGCTCGAAGGCCATACGGGGTCGTGGCAAGCGGCCGCTCAAGTCACTCAGTGACATGTTGAAGGGCAAGCAGGGGCGTTTTCGGCAAAATTTACTGGGTAAGCGTGTGGACTACTCGGGCCGCTCAGTCATCGTAGTTGGCCCTGAGCTTAAACTCCACCAATGTGGGCTTCCGAAAGCGATGGCAGTTGAGTTGTTTAAGCCATTCATCATACATGAGCTTGAGAAGCGTGGTGAGGCGGAGACGGTCAAGCGTGCAAAGAAGATTGTTGAGCAGAACGATCCAAAGGTCTATGAGGTTCTTGAGGATATAATCAAGGACCATCCCGTTCTACTAAATCGGGCTCCGACTCTGCATCGGCTGGGCATCCAAGCATTTGAACCGGTTCTTGTCGAGGGTAAGGCAATCCGGATTCATCCTCTCGTGTGTGCAGCATTCAACGCCGACTTTGACGGTGATCAGATGGCGGTCCATGTACCCCTCTCGTTTGAGGCACAGCTCGAGGCAAGAGTCCTTATGCTGGCTTCAAACAATATCCTTCTGCCATCTAACGGACGTCCCGTAGCCTCGCCGACACAGGATATGGTGATTGGGTCCTACTATCTCACCAATCCCGGACTCCGTATCACGGATCTTGAACGGTTGGTAGAAGATCCCAAGGTACCAAAAGACCGACGCAGTAAAGCGGATGCAGAGCTCGATAAGCTCTATAAGGATGCACCTCGATTCTCTACTTATGGAGAGGTCGAGATGGCCGTTGCTCAGGAATATCTGGTATTTGAGTCACTCGTTTGGTATTGGGTTGGTGAGCAGCACGGTGAAGAGAATGGTCACTGGATTAGAACTGCAGTAGGGCGGGTACTTTTCAATTCAATCGTGCCTGACGAACTAGGTTTCTTGAATAAGACATTTGGCAAGAAAGAACTTGGGGACCTTGTATTTGACTGCTTTGAGAACACGGGTCTTGGAAAGACAACTGAATTTCTGGATCACTTAAAGAATTTCGGATTTGGCTACGCGACGATGGGTGGGATCAGCGTTGGAATCTCGGACCTTGAAGTGCCGCATGAGAAGGCAGGGATTCTGCAGGAAGCAGAGGAGGAGGTTGCGCGGTTCCAGAAAGCTTATGGGGATGGGTTCATCTCAAATGGTGAACGCTACAACAAGGTCATTGATGTATGGACGCACGCCAATAACGATGTTGCGGACGCGATGGTTCAGCATCTAGAACGGTCCAAAGATGGTTTCAATCCAGTTTACATGATGATGACGTCGGGTGCTCGTGGTAATAGGGACCAGATGCGCCAGCTTGCGGGGATGCGGGGTCTCATGGCAAAGCCACAAAAGAAGTTGACCGGTGGAATTGGTGAGATCATTGAAAGTCCAATCAAGGCGAATTTCCGTGAAGGCCTCTCTGTAGTTGAATATTTCATCTCTACCCACGGAGCCCGGAAAGGTCTGGCGGATACCGCCCTGAAAACTGCTGATGCAGGTTATCTGACAAGACGTTTGGTCGATGTTGCACAAGATGTAACGGTTGCAGTGGAAGACTGTGGCACAATCCTCGGACTTGAGATGAGCGCGCTGAAGGAAGGCGAGGATATCATAGAACCGTTGGCTGACCGTATCGTCGGTAACGCCGCTCTTGAGGACGTCTACGACCCGATCGATGGTGATTTGCTTGTGAAAGCCGGTGCGTTGATCGATGAGGATACGGCGAATTTGATTGAAGATGCAGGCTTGCAGATGGTCCGTATTCGATCAGTTCTAACGTGTGAGTCGAAACGGGGAATCTGCCAGATGTGCTATGGAAGAAACCTTGCGACAATGAAGCCGGTAGATATTGGGGAGGCTGTGGGTATCCTTGCTGCACAGTCGATCGGAGAGCCTGGTACCCAGCTGACACTGCGCACCTTCCATATTGGTGGAACAGCTGCCCGTATTGCTGCGCAGACACAGCGTAAATCGAAAATAGATGGAGTTGTGGAGCTTGAGCGCGTTACGACTGTGAAGACACCTGATAAAGATCAAATCATCACTTCACGTGAGGGTCAGATTCTCCTTAAGACCAGCGAAGGTGGTATTCGGAGCCGTCTATCGGTTCCATATGGAGCGACCCTGGCGGTCAAGGAAGGTCAGGCGATCAAATCTGGTGATTTATTGTTCAGCTGGGACCCCTACACAGAGCCGATTGTTGCAGATGTGAAGGGTGTGGTGAGGTTCATTGACATCGTTGATGAACAAACGATGCGTGAAGAGCTTGATGAATCCACCGGTCGCCGACAGATGACTGTCATTGAGGATCGCGAGAAAAAGCTCCACCCAACGATCCAAATCCAGAAAAAGACGAAAAAAGATGAGAAACAAAGAGAGTTTATTGTGCCGGTTGGGGCGCAGCTCACAGTACGCCACGGCGACGAGATAAATCCCGGTGACATCATTGCCAAGATTAGCCGCGAGGTGTATAAAACCCGCGATATTACTGGTGGCTTACCGCGGGTGGCCGAACTCTTTGAGGCACGTAGACCGAAGGATCCCGCTGTCATCACCGAGATCGATGGTGTAGTGTCTTTCGGGGGGATCAAGAGAGGAAAGCGTGAGGTTCATGTAACCCCAGAGATGGGCGATCATCGGACCTACCCTGTTCCTGTGGGTAAGCACATGCGAGTGCATGAGGAGGACCGTGTCCGGGCAGGTGATCGGCTGAGTGAGGGGCCGATCAACCCACATGATATTCTTGCCATCAAAGGGCCCAGGGCAGTGCAAGAATACCTGCTAAATGAGATCCAAGAGGTCTATCGGTTGCAGGGTGTAAAGATCAACGACAAACATATCGGTGTGATTGTTAGACAGATGCTCCAAAAGGTGCGTGTAACGAACTCAGGTGACACGAATCTTCTTGAGGGAGAGAATGTTGACCGCCGAGAGTTCCGGTCTGTGAACGAGAACGCAATTCAAGAAGGTTTGAAGCCAGCGCGCTCCGAGCCACTACTGTTAGGAATCACGAAAGCCAGCCTCACAACTGAATCGTTCATTTCTGCGGCGTCATTCCAGGAGACAACACGGGTACTTACCGATGCTGCGGTACGGGGAGCTAATGATGAACTCAAGGGCTTAAAAGAGAATATCATAATTGGACACCTAATCCCCGCAGGTACTGGTGCCCATCGTTATCAATCGGTGGAGTTCATGGTTGAACAGTCCTATTATGACGAAGAGATCATCCCGCTCACGGAGGCCGGAGAATTGGTGTCGGGACTGACTACCACAGAGTAAGTACCTCGTGAAGTTGTCTGGAAAACTCTGTGGTTATGTGGGAGGCGTGCTCCAGATATGAGGTAAGACGGGGGTTCCCTAGGCAGCCAGGGAGTCCCCGTCTTACTTTTTCTATAGGACCCCAAGCCTTCAAGGGGTAGTGGAGCGTAAATCCGTGCCCAGTTCTTCCTTCGGACATTGACTAGTGTGTTTCACCATGACCCTTGAAATACCGCTCAATGAAGCGGAATTCGCCGTTGACACCATCTGAGCCCTTTTCTATTTTTTTCTGCTATAGTTTGAACGGGTACTCACATAAAGGTGGGCTACCCTTCGATGCGCCGAGAGGCGCGTTTTTTTTCAAGATCACGAGGTCGTGGACTACCACCTGATGCCGACGATCAATCAGCTAGTTAGGAAGGGCCGGAAGGCAGTTCAAAAAAAGAACAAAGCTCCAGCCCTGCAAAGTAACCCGCAAAAGCGGGGTGTGTGCACACGTGTATATACTACGACTCCCAAGAAGCCGAATTCCGCATTGCGGAAGGTGGCTAGGGTGCGCCTTACTAATGGCTTTGAAGTGACTGCGTACATCGGTGGAGAAGGTCACAACCTTCAGGAGCACTCAATCGTTCTCATTCGCGGTGGTCGTGTGAAGGATCTTCCGGGTGTGCGGTATCATATCATACGGGGCACGCTAGACACATCCGGAGTAAGTGACCGAAGGCAGGGTCGTTCCAAGTACGGCGCTAAACGGCCAAGGTGAGGGCTGATTTCGAATGAGCCGACGTTCACAAGCTGAAAAAAGGGAGACTCCTCCCGACGCTCGTTTTCAGTCTCCCGCCGTCACCAAGTTCATCAACAACTTGATGCTTGATGGCAAAAAATCAGTGGCGGAGAGAATTTTCTATGATGCGATTGAGATGGTTGAAAAGCGTTCGGGCGAGTCGGGCTTGGAGGCTTTTGAGAAGGCGTTGAGCAATGCTAAGCCCGCTCTCGAAGTGAAAAGTCGTAGGGTGGGTGGGGCGACGTACCAGGTTCCGATTGAAGTTCGACCGGACCGGCGCACGGCGCTTGCTACGCGCTGGCTTATAGGATTCGCACGAGCTCGTTCTGAAAAGAGTATGGCTGAACGCCTAGCAGGAGAGTTTCTAGCCGCGAGTCGTGGCGAAGGTAACACCGTAAAAAAGAAAGAGGACACACACCGGATGGCAGAGGCGAACAAGGCGTTTGCCCACTACCGCTGGTAGAGATCACGGTAAGGATTCAAAGACGAAAAATTAGGGACGCGATGGCCTCTCTATTAAGCGAGAGGCCCTCTCCGATCACAGGAGCGCGGATGACTGTTAACCCGTCAGAGGGTTACAGCGGCGAATGCCGTGCTCTTTTTTTTGTGCCCAAAGGCGATGATGAACTCAGTACTGAAAATAGAGAGAATTGGGAGAGAAGGACGCAGATAGATGCCTAGGATTACCCCACTGCCCCAGCTTCGAAATATTGGCATTATGGCGCACATCGATGCCGGTAAGACGACGACTACCGAACGTATCCTGTTCTATACAGGACGCGTGCACCGAGTAGGTGAAGTACATCATGGTGCGGCAACTATGGACTGGATGGAGCAAGAACAAGA
>DLRL01000042.1:0-2193 GCA_002501085.1 Gemmatimonadales bacterium UBA7889 | reverse complement strand
TGGATGGAGCAAGAACAAGAGCGTGGGATCACGATCACATCTGCCGCGACTACCTGCTATTGGCATCGTCTAGATACTGATTACCGGATCAATATCATTGATACCCCCGGCCACGTAGACTTTACAGCTGAAGTTGAACGTTCCCTGCGTGTACTAGATGGTGCAGTAGCTGTTTTCTGTGCAGTGGGCGGTGTCGAGCCACAGTCTGAAACTGTTTGGAGACAGGCAGACCGCTACACCGTGCCGAGGATTGCCTTGGTAAACAAGATGGACAGAATCGGTGCGGATTTTGGGAATGTTGTAGAGATGATGAAGGACCGACTGGGCGCGAATGCTTATCCTGTGCAGTACCCTCTTGGCGAGGGAGAGCTGTTCACAGGGGTAGTAGATATCGTAGAACGTAAATCCATCATTTACGAAGATGAAATGGGCTCGGAGTTCACCGAGGGTGAGATTCCAAACGCCCTTAAGGACAAGGTCGAAGAGCTGCGCCAAGAGTTACTTGAGGCGGCGATTGAACATGATGATGACTTGATTGAGAAGTACCTCGGTGGAGAAGAGCTTACGAATAAGGAATTCCGGCACGCTATCAGGGCGGCAACCATCAAGGGGGCTCTTTTCCCTGTCTTCTGTGGGTCCGCCTTTAAGAACAAGGGGGTTCAGGCTCTTCTGGATGGTGTGATTGACTATTTGCCATCGCCAGTTGACGTCCCCGCAATCCAGGGGCACCTGCCTCAGCATGACGAAACTCTTGAGACTCGTGAAGCGAATGATGATGCTCCTTTTGCGGCCTTGGCTTTCAAGATTGCCACCGACCCATATGTAGGAAAATTAACTTTTTTCCGTGTTTACTCAGGCTCGCTTCCTTCCGGTAGCTACGTGTATAACGCTACTAAAGGGAAACGAGAGCGTGTTGGCCGGATTCTTCAAATGCACGCAAACAAGCGAGAAGTGCGGGAAGAGGTATTTGCTGGGGATATTGCTGCAGCAATTGGTCTCAAGGCCGTGAAAACTGGAGACACGCTCTGCCTTGAGACGGACCAGATTATTTTGGAAGCGATGAAGTTTCCGGAGCCAGTAATCGCTGTAGCGATTGAGCCCAAGACGAAAGCTGATCAAGACAAGCTAGGGGGCGGTCTCGGGAAGCTTGCTGAGGAGGACCCAACCTTCCGAGTCCATACAGATCCGGAGACCAACCAGACGATTATCTCAGGCATGGGCGAACTCCACCTTGAGATCATCGTAGACCGCCTTAAGCGAGAATTTGATGTCGAAGCGAATGTGGGCAGGCCACAGGTAGCTTATCGAGAGACAATTCGGGGCCGGGCGGAAAAAATTGAAGGTAAGTTTGTGCGCCAGAGCGGCGGGCGCGGACAGTATGGACACGTGGTGATCAACATTGAACCGGGTGAGCCAGGAACAGGTTTTGTTTTTGAGGACAAGGTGGTTGGTGGAAGCGTCCCACGTGAGTACATCAGTTCAGTCGAGGCGGGCATTCGCGAATCGCTTGATTCAGGCGTGATAGCTGGTTACCCAATAATCGATGTGAAGGTCGAGCTTATTGATGGATCTTATCACGACGTGGACTCAAGTGAGATGGCATTCAAGATCGCCGGATCTCTGGCACTCAAGAACGGGATCAAGAAGGCAACCCCAGTTCTTTTGGAGCCTGTAATGGATGTGGAAGTCGTGACGCCAGCTGACTATATGGGTGATATCATTGGGGACTTATCTTCGCGCAGGGGGAAAGTCGGTGGCATGACTGAGCGGGCCGGCGCACGAGTCATTGGAGCGTCAGTGCCTTTGGGCGAGATGTTCGGTTACTCAACGACTCTCCGATCACTAAGCCAGGGCAGGGCAGTATTCACTATGCAGTTTGCACATTATGAAGAAGTGCCTCAGTCAAAGGCGACTGAGATTATGGCCGCTAATGGCAACCCACGTTGATAGACTGATAATGCATAACCTGAAGCAGAGGGATGAGTGATGGCTAAGCAAACATTCGAACGTACGAAGCCACATGTGAACGTAGGAACGATTGGTCACGTGGATCACGGTAAAACGACGTTAACTGCAGCAATCACGGTGTCGCAGTCGAAGAAGTGGGGTGGAGATGTGATTGCGTTTGATGTGATTGATAAAGCTCCGGAGGGACGGGAGCGAGGGATCACGATCGCGACTGCGCACGTGGAG
>DLRL01000045.1 GCA_002501085.1 Gemmatimonadales bacterium UBA7889 | reverse complement strand
GTGGCTGAGTGGATCGGTGCTATCGGTGAATCTGGAGGAAATTGGGATGAGCAAGTTTATGATGTGGACATCCAAATCGATGAAAATGTCGCGTCAGCTTGGGTACCATACACCTTCTATCTGGAGGGGTTAATCTCCCACTGCGGCGTAAACTCAATTGAGTTGCTTCTAAACGGTGACAACTGGGAGATAACTCAGTTGTCTGATACGCGTAGAAGCGAGGATTGCCCGGATCCCTTAGGAATAGGTGACGGCATTATCGAAAGACGTATGTCGGTGGCTTAGTCAGAGGGTTTGATACGCGGCATACTCTCAGGTGGTACGCAATTTCTCCAAAACGCGTTTCACGTATACAGGTACCATCGCACGTCTCCAGTCTGCATCAACGATGAGATTCTCTAGTGGATGACACTGCTGATGGGCACGTTCGGCAAGTTCCTCGATCATGTCAGCATCTAAGGTGCTTCCCACTGCAAGATCATCCCACCCTGAGAGAGCACGGGGGCGTGCTCCGAGTGCTGTAACCACCCCGTTGATCGACTGAACGGTTCCATCCCCTTCGACATCTGCAGACACAGCTACGGTCAGGAGAGGGAAGTCGATCGACTTGCGTTGCCGGAGCTTCGCATATGCCTGTCTTCTGTTAGCCGCACTGAGTGGAATGCGGATTTCGGTGACTATTTCAACCGGAGTCCTGCGGGTATTGCATATACCATCCGCTATGAAAAAATCTTGTATGGGGACCCGGCGTTTTCGTTGAGGTCCAGCAAGCGTGATCGTCGCTCCAAGAGTCATGAGCACTGGGGGTGTATCAGCTGAGTGAGCTGCGACACATTTCTTGCCAACGTTAGTCACATGGCAAACTGTGCCGTCTTTCTTGAGGCAATATCCCAATGCACCACGCCAAAACGATGTCTGGTTGTAGTAGGTACAGCGAGTATCAAGACAGAGGTTCCCGCCGATCGTTCCCGCGTTCCTAAGCTGTGGACCTGCTACATGACCCGCAGCATCTGATAGGGCAGGAAATAGTTTTTGCACTCCTGGATGCCGGGCCACTTCTGCAAGGGTTTCGGCTGCACCAATCCGGAGATAGCCGTTCTCCTCACGGATTCCACTCAGCTCACTCACACTCTTCAACGCGATAAGATGGGCTGGTTCAAAGAGCCTATGTTTCATATTTGGGATAAGGTCTGTCCCACCGGCCACATACATTGCTTCTTCTGCATACTGGCTCATCAGTCCGGTGGCCTCGGCCACCGACACAGGCCTGTGGTAGCTGAAAGGAGGTAATCTCAGCATGTCACTCTTCCCTTGCTGACGTAGTTTCTCGAGGTGGCTCATCTTGAGGACGTGCGATGATGATGCCGTCCTGTCCCTCTATCTTATTTATACGCTCTGCAAGTGAAGTCTCACTGATCTGCACCGCCTCTCCCACAAGTGGTGCATGAAGAAGATGCAGGGTCTCATCGATCCAAAGCGCTAGACCGGTATGGGCGACGTCCAGTCCGGCTAGGGCACTAGTTGCCGCAATAATATCACCGTCATGAATTTCCTGGACTACTCCATCAATGCGGTCCTCTGGAATATAAACTCGGTCCGCAGCGCTCAAGCGCTCTTCTGTTCCTTTGATCAACGAGATGTTCGATATGTCTACTAACTGCGCATACGCGTCAGTATGGGTAGACATGAAGTCAACGGCTTCGGTATCGACGATGCCGTGAAGTTCTCTACTAATGTCGCGCACGAGACCTCTTCGGTGATTGTCCCCAACCCAATCACTGAAGTAATGCAACCGACTCGCATAACCGTTGACTTGACCATTCCTGTAGCGATGCTCGCTCAAAATAGACTCGTAGAAGTCTTCAGCAGACTTGCGGTCTCCAAGAAGCGTTCCCGCCCCTGCCGCACGCACGAAGCGTGACATAGCGAAGACATTTTCGACAAAGGTTACACAATCAAGACCTCGGAAATTGATCACGAGGCTCTCTGGTCCCTCTACCTCGAGCGTTCCTGGTACATAGGCTGTCCCAACAAAGGAACGTCCTATCTGGGCCATGGCCGCACCAACTGAAAGAGTATCTAGACCTTGTCCAAGGGCCCATGAGACCTTGGACTCAAAGATCGACCAATCCTCTTCATTCCAGAAACCACGGCCTCGTGTGTCCCCTGCCTCATCCACATCTGCAACGTCGGTATGATTGGTTGGCGGGGAACGAAACAGGATCAGAACCGTCGACATCACAACCACGATCGCAAGTGATCCCGGTATGAAAGGCTGCATCCTCATGATCCTGAGGATATTGTTCCTGCGTGTGGCGCCCCAGGAGCTGCCTGAAAACCATCGGGACTTGAGGGTTTACCCAAGGTGCCGGCTTCCCGAGCTCCTTCAATTGCCCGCCACATGTTTGGCGGGGAGAAGGGTAGTCTGTCCACCCGGACCCCGATTGCGTCATAAATCGCATTTGCTATGGCAGGAATCGAAGGGTGAAGCGGACCTTCTCCCGCTTCTTTGGCTCCATATGGGCCTTCTGGATCGATTGATTCCACAATCAATGACTCTAATTCTGGCGTATCGAGACTAGTGGGGATGCGGTAGTCGAGAAGTGATGGAGCGTTGTGTAGCCCGGCTCGTCCCTGTTCAGAGCTCTTAAAGATCTGTTCCTCCATGAGAGCCTCACCAAAACCCATATAGGCAGAGCCCTCCATTTGACCCTCTACTAGAACCGGGTTGAGTGCCCGACCACAATCATGTGCAATCCAAATCTTCTCTACCTCAACTACACCCGTCTCGACATCAACCTCAACTTCGGCCACGTGCGCCGTAAACGAATAAGCTGGCGAGGCACCGATCGTACCTCCCCTATATTCGCCATGGACATCTTTTGGCGTGTTGTACCAGCCTGTAGCACCTAGTGTCCCAAATCTGGACTCTGCGAGATTAAAGGCTTCCCGGATCGGCATCTGCCGTTCGGTGTCAGGTGCCCACATTGCTATCCCTTGAACCAGAAGGACCTCCTTAGCCTCTACCTCCCACTCCCCGGCAACCGCCTTCTGGACCATCTCACGCAACTTGCTTGCGGCATCAATCGCGGCGTTGCCTAGCATGAACGTTACTCGGCTAGAATACGCCCCTAAATCCACTGGCGTGAAATCAGTATCCCCACGAAGAACTCTCACGTATTCGAGGGGCACACCAAGTTCCTCAGCAGCGATGTAGGCAACCATCGAATCACACCCCTGTCCAATCTCGCTCGCTCCACTAAAAACAGAGACCCGGCCAGAGCGATCTATCTGCATCTGTATCCCAGACTGCGGCATGTCATTA
Organism: Gemmatimonadales bacterium UBA7889; assembly: GCA_002501085.1. Classification (GTDB taxonomy): domain Bacteria; phylum Gemmatimonadota; class Gemmatimonadetes; order Longimicrobiales; family Gaopeijiaceae; genus UBA1142. The sequence goes on along the minus strand of DLRL01000045.1, from coordinate 1,134 downwards.
GGGTAGATCGGGTAGTTTGTTCCAGAGATATATGTGGACCCGGCCACCCCTACACCTTGGCCAAACGGAAGTCGGCGAAACTTGCGACGCCAATGACTCGCGCGCTCAACTGACTCGAGGCACTCTAGGAATCCGTTCGACGTGATTCGCAACTCATTCACCGTGCGTGTGTTTGAGCCAATGAAATTCCGGCGCCTGAACTCAAACGGGTCCAACCCTACTTTCTCAGAGAGTTTGTCAATCTGGATCTCGAACGCAAAGCGCGGCTGTACCGAGCCATGTCCACGCTTGGGGCCACACGCCGGCTTGTTTGTATACAATCGAGTTGAATCAAACCGATATGCTGACATCGAATAGGGGGCGCAAAGTAACTGTCCAGCATAGTACGTGGTCACAAGACCGAATGAGGCGTAGGCACCCCCATCAAGTAGAATTTCCGCATTAACCGAAGTGAGCTTCCCTTCCTTGGTACAACCCATTTGGTATTTCATGTGGAAGGGATGTCGTCCACGGTGAGCGTAAAACACTTCCTCACGAGTATAGAGGATCTTCACTGGGCGAGCCGCCAACATTGATAGCTTAGCTACGCAGAACTCCAAGTCGAATGGTTCACTCTTCCCACCGAAAGCTCCACCAACTAGTGGCTGGAGCACCCTCACACGCGCTGGGTCTAACTCTAGAACTCGGGCCAGTTCTCGGTGCAAATAGTGTGGTACCTGAGTAGATGACCAGACCGTCAGTTTACCCACTCCGTCCCATAGTCCGATGGCGCAGTGTGGTTCAATCGGTGTGTGCGTGCTTCCCTCAAAGAAGTATTTGCCTTCGACAATGACATCCGACTCAGCCATGAGTTCATCAACTTCACCGAACTCCAGCTGCACCTGCTTCGTTATATTGCCGTTCCTTCCTTCTTTCCTGGAATCATGTACGTATGGCGTTGACCCATCAGCTGCCAGTGATTCGTACGGGTCAAGAAACGCTGGGAGTTCCTCATACTCCACCCGGATCAACTCTAGAGCACGAATTGCTAGGTCTTCATCCACAGCAGCTACAGCGGCTACAGCATCGCCGATATACCGGACGCGGTCAGTACATAGTGGATACTCGTCAGCCGTCCAAGGGATAATGCCGTAC
>DLRL01000024.1:12799-35791 GCA_002501085.1 Gemmatimonadales bacterium UBA7889 | reverse complement strand
AGATGCTCTCCCAACTGAGCTACACCCCCGGCGGCGATCGTTAAGTGGTGGGCCTAAATGGATTCGAACCATTGACCTCACGCTTATCAGGCGTGCGCTCTAACCAACTGAGCTACAGGCCCCAAGGAGCCTGAAAACCTATAGTTTTCAATGAGTTCACTCAACCAAGCCACCCTTAAGGGCAGGCCAGCTCTCATCAAATTATTAACTGTCGGTATTCGGGTCAGTCATTGGGATTCCGAATCGCTCAAGTACTGGAAGCATAGTCTCAAAATCATAGAATGTAAGCTGTTGAATCCGCAGCAGTGCACGGCGCCAACCCAGGTACGCATCAAGAAAATTGCTCGCCGTATCCGACTCCCTCTGGAAACTTTGTATCAACTCCAAGGCTGAGAGTGAGCCTTCCCGGTACAAATCGATACTTGACGCTGACAGATCATTCGCCAACGCCAGATTACCCTCCATCGCCAGCGTGCGTGCTTCGAATTCCTGTACGTTTCGTACTTGATTCTGAACTTGAGAACGGATTTGCTGCTCTGCTTGTTCAATACGAAGTTGGACTTGATCTAGCCCGATTCGGGAGGATGCAATGCTTGCGCTGCGCTGTCCCCAATCCCAGATAGGCAGGTACGCATTTACGTCTATTGTGTAGGTATTTGAAGGTCTTTCCCACAGATCCCTGAAAGCCGGATCCTGCATCTCTCGCCCATAGCTCATTGCGAGATCCATCCTAAAGCTACCCCTGCTTCTCGTATTCTCGAGATTGATCTCACTTTCCCTATAGCTGATGTTCAGTTGCCTCATACGCGGCGTGAGCTGTAGCGCAAATTGTGTCGCCTGCTCTACGTCAATCTCGATCGGCCGAACATCAATAACGGGTGTGAGAGTAATCGAGTCGGATGAGGAAAGGTTCAGGGTGGTCGTTAAACTCGCAGCCAGAAGTCGGAATTGGCTTTCCATCTGTTGCACCTGCTCCACAGCATTTGCCAATTCCACTTGGATTTGGCCTAGGTCAATGGCTCTTGTCGTATCCGTTAATGCCAACTCCTCTGCAGCCGCGACGGTTTCTATAAGATTAGCCACCCGAGCCTCATTGATGATCCTCTGATAGGCTGACTCGAAGAGTTCAAAATAGTCCCCCGACAGGTCATCGACGATTTCAACAACGTCATCATAGAATTCCAGCTGAGTGTCCTCCAGGTCGAGTTCCGCTTCTTCAATGTTGTTCTTGAGACCATTTGCCTGGAAAAAAGGCTGGGTGTACCTAATGAAGTAGCGGTTGTAGTAACGTAGGTCCTTATCACCATCGGGTTCCGTCTGTGCGTAACGGTAGACCCTGTTGTTCAGTGACAGATAACCGTTCGTTGGGTAACCGAAAAGGATGACGGGTTGGCGAATTGACAACTCAGCCTCAAGACGCCTGGAGTCCTCATGAATGATCTCATCCCGCTGAAGAGTAGAGTTCCACTTCGTCTCGGAAATCGACTTTAAATCTGGTGCGGATAGATTCAAATCCACCCGTGAACGCAGTCTCGCACGCTGTGCCTGCAAGCGGAATCTGGTGCGATCGACCCCCATATTCAGCTGGCGCACTCGGAAGCTGTTGCTAAGCGCCAAGTCTACCATTCCATCAAGGGTGAGATCCACGACCCTGCCCTGAACTTGGGCATGGACCGACTCGCCAATCATCGGAGAGACGGCTAGAACCGCACAGATCACAAGCGATTTCAACTGCATCTTCCTCAAACCCATCTCGATATCTCCACTAGAAATTATTCTTCGACCCGAATACTCGGGCACACCCTTATATAAAGACACCCAAGGAGCTATGGAATGTTAATAAACACTTCCGTAGGCCACTCACTCAGCGTTGGCGCTAGCCCTACCCCATGATTGCTTAACCTGGGAGCCTTAGTGATACATGCAAATGATCGCCAAGTCCTCGGTGACGAAGTGAATGGAAACCAAATGCCCAAAATCCAAGTTCGATGGCACGATTTCTCCATTCCGACCTATTATCTGTCACTAGGTCAAGCGAATGAATCAGGTCATCCTTCTGGACGAAATGAAGATTCGCTTCATTAGCCGATAGGCCCATCAGGCGATAGTCCTCTAGCACAGACCCATCAGGATGCCTGAAAGCACTCGGGTCAAAGACAATCACCGGACTAGCAGCTAAACGCAGGAGCGGATGGATCGTCTGGTATTCTTCTCGGATCTCATCCGGGACTGCATTTGTACTCGCAACATACAAGACGGCATAACCTATATAGATGAGCGCGATCATGATCGCGCTCCGGATAAGCATAAGCTGGAACCTTCGGACGATTCCGCGCCCACGGATAATGACCCAAGCTCCTAAGAGTAAAAGCGGCACAGTCATAAGTACCGCAGAAACTAGGGATAGTGATGCGCCAAAGGCCCATGTATCGTAGGAAAAGACACTACCCCTGACGAGTATCGCAAAAAGAGTGGCAACGAGAATGCCCATGCCCATCACCCAACTCACTGATCGCCTTAGAAGCCTACCGGGATGAAGAATCATCCCGATTCCCTCTTTCTATTAGGCCATATTAACCGGATCACTCGATAGGAGGCACTGCATCCATAAGTATTCCAAAAGCTTGATTGAGTGCTTGTCCGCCAGGTCCTGAACCTGTGTACTTTCCTAGCCGCACTACCACAAGGTCATGAGTCGGAATAATAGTTGTACTCTGTCCACCAGCACCTCTCATACTGTAGGCGCTCTCGGGCAGCCCCTGACTACCTTGACCATTCACCCAAAAGAATGCTCCACCATATTGGAGCCGCCCGTCCGAAACCCACGTCGGAGCAAGTGTTGAGGCGTATTCCACGTAGCCTTCGGGTAGAATGCGCTCGCCATCCCACATGCCATCCTGCAGGTAAAGGTTACCGAGCCTGGCCCAATCACGTGCCGGCATAAATGCGAGCCCCTGACCAAGGAAGTTGCCCTGGGGATCCGTCTCAATGAGTCCATCCCTGATCCCAATTTTGTCAAAGAGATCACGCTGCGGGAACGAGTGATAGTTCTGCCCTCGGCCCTCCACCCCAAGACGAATGAGATAGCTAGTCAGAACTGGGTCAGTGTTCCTGTAGCGCCCAATTGTATTGGGAGGCCACTCTTGCGGGCGTGTCGCAGCCCACTCGTAGGAATTCGATGTCGCTGTATAGAGATACAAATGATCAGCGTAGATATCGCGGTCATAGTCAGGATCACTAGGAGCATTGATCTTGATTCCACTGGACATGCGCATGATGTCACCGATACGGATTTCTTGACGGGGGTCACCCGGCTCCTGCCATTCGGGTACGGGCGCGGATTGCCAGAGTTCATAGGTCCCTTGCTGAATCAAGACACCCATGAGCGTGCCGGTCAAACTCTTCGTCATTGACCAACTCTCAAGGGGAGTATGGATGTCGATACCTTCTCCGTACCGCTCACCCAAGATACGGCCCTTATATGTGACCACGAGTCCAAGCGTACGCGCTTCAGCAGGACCGAATCCGATATCAAGAGCCTCTTCAACCTTCTCCATATCGATTTCAGATGGCCATGGCACATCGGAAAGAACGTCACCCATCGGCCAGGGAGTTGTTGCTGCAGGTGGCAAGTTGCGCTCCACAGCAGTCGGTGTGAAATGCACTGAGTCCTCGCCAATCCCATGAGCTACGCAGCCCTGATTCTCATAGCGCTTCGCAGTTCGAGTTACACCGTCGGAGAGCGTAAGGGCCACACGCTCTTGTTCGTAATCAACCACAGTGTCGACAACATGCGCGCGCTCATCGAATGGAGAGATGAACCCACCGACGTTGGCGGCAGCGTCAGCAGCATCCAAACCAGTAATGAAGACACCAGAGCAAAGAATCTTCGCGAAACCCGCAGTCTGATGGTGCAGCGCCTCACCCGGAGGAGGGTCGTACTCCGTGTTGAGTTCAAATGCTTGTGCACGTGCAATAAGCGACTCAGTAGAGCCATCCGCATTCGGGATTTCTTCTTCAACTACACCGCATGCTACGGACAAAAAGCAGGTGGAGAACAACAAGGTTTTCATAGATGAGGCTGTGCGCATACCACTGCTCCCAGTACTGGTGGACCCTGAACATATGCTGGGTTATAGCAGCGCGCGACGGACAGCTTATTCCAGTACGCCTTCCCCAGATGTTAACTGGGCAAGCTGTTCTCTCAGTGTCTCTAGGGTCATCACGGGAACAGCGATCTGATACCTAACCTCCTCGCCGTACTCCTCATGCTCCACAACAACCTCCAGATCGTCCAGTAGCCTTTGAAGACTTTCCACATGGGGATATGCGACTCGCACACTAACGTGGACACGCTTGATCTTTAGTTCAGTTGGGAGGGTTTGAAGCAGTAATTTGACTCCACCAGCATAAGCACGGGAAAGTCCACCAGTCCCGAGCTTCACACCTCCAAAATAACGCGTGCAAACGGTGACGACCTCACCCACCCCAGAATGCAGTAATACAGTGAGCATGGGCCTACCAGCTGTTCCATGGGGTTCACCGTCATCACTCATGCCTATATGGGCAGTACTCCCTGGGGGACCAGCTACGAAAGCCCAGCAATGATGGGTCGCATCAGGAAATAACTCTCTCACCGAGTCCACAAAAGCGTTGGCAGCATTGGCGTCTGGGGCGTGCGCTGCAGTGGTGATGAAACGACTGCGCTGAATTAATTCCTCGACCCTGTAGATTCGCGAGGGAATAGCATAGCGGAGACCAGCCTCTGATCTCACTCGACTCAAGCCACCATATCAGCGTTCAGGTGTAGCAGCTAGTCCGCTGACATACGATCCAGGAACTGCCGCTCTGAAAGTCTCAAATGACCTGCACCTTCAGACTCCACCTTGGCCAGAAGTCGCACGACTTCTCCTCTATTAAGCTCGTGCAATGAATCTAGGACAATTCCCTTCCACCTCGCTGTAGCTAAACGATCCCCCATGATCCCTGTGGGCGATGCCTCGGGGTGGAGTTTCTTATCAAAATCTCTCTTGGCAGCCCCTTTTTGCCACTCCCACCACTTGATGAAAACGAATGCAAAGGCGAGCCCTCCGAGGTGCGCAAAGTGAGCTGTACGAGAACCCATGGAGGGGTTCACGCCAGCATAGAGCGAGCCTAACACAAGCAGGGTTGCGAGAAGCCAAGCCTCGATTGGCAGGATCGCCCATAGGTAGATCCGGACGCGTGGCCAATACATCGCAAACGCCAAGAGTACGCCGTACACCGCTCCAGAAGCACCAACGACCGGGTACTCCCGAGAGAACACGAAATGGAACAGCGCTGCCCCTAAGCCAGAAAGCAAGTAAAGCCAAAGGAATCCCTTCGCACCCAGTCTGCCCTCCACTCGGGGTCCGAAGAAGTAGAGGCCAATCATATTGAAAAGCAGATGCATGGGACCAGCGTGTAAGAACATGTACGAAACCAGCGTCCAAGGCCGAACAACAATGGCTGGCGGATAGAAACTGAGGTCCACAGGAGACAAGGGATACAGGAAGAACATCGCGACATTCGCGATGAGTAACTTTCGGACCCATGGTGTCATTGCAAGCATTTTGAGATCCTACGCCCTCCTGATCGCCAGGTGTCTCTCAGTCAAAACGACCTGATCCATTCGTATCGGACTCTTTTTTCTCTACTTCCTGCGGAGCTTGCCAAAAGCCCTCATTGCCTGGGACCAAAGCAGCAACCTGGTTCGAATACAAGGCAGCGTTAAAGAGGATTTTGAAAGTGCCGAAGGGCTGTCCCCGCCACTGTGGGCGGAAGCCAAGCAACACGACTCGTCCATCTCCATACTGTACGTCGAGTGCGGCCGCATATCCCTGAACGAACTCCTCTCCAAGAAAGTACCCAGAGAGCAACGGGGAACCCTTGGTGTCATACTTGGCAAGCACATGTCCCTCAAAACCTTCTTTGGTGGAGAAAACAGGACTTGAGCCCACGAAAATCTTCGATCGTTCAGGCAGGCCACTCATCACTGGGTGAGACGGATCTACGAGTAACTCCACAATCGCACCACCTGCGAAATATTCATCACGCGGCACTTCAGAAATCACGTTCCGGACTGGTAGGTGTAGTTCGTCAATCGCGAAGCGGCTCGAACCGTTAATCGTCACCAGTGTGCCGCCAGCCCTAACAAACGCATCAATTTCCCGCACTCCCTTGGCTCCTACTCCTCCTGCGTATCGGGGTGGGACTGAGCCATTCCCAAACCCGTTGATGATTTGGTTCCCACCCATATCCGCTAGCACTATCACGTCGTAACGCGACCGCAAATCCCCTGCTCGCACGTCCGCATTATAAAGATTGACATGCTCTATTTCGTACATTTCCAGTATCCAGCGTGTCCACCCCTCGTCCATACTCGCATTCCACGGACGGTAGAGCCCGATCCGAGGTTGCCGGATCATCGTTCCCGAAGAACTGGCTTGGCTCGCCTGCAACGCCAAATCACCAACGAGGGCACCCCTAGCATCGGCTGTCAGCCCCGTAACAACCCATTGTCCACTCGTACCTGAAGAACCCGAGTCCGCCGCACTAACACCAGGATTGAATCGTACGCCCCCCCCCTCTCGCCATGCCTGAGAGAGAGCCTTGTAGGAATTATTCTGCGCCGGATCGAGTATCAGAGCATCCCCTCTACCAGGTGAAGTTCCCGCTGGTGGTACGATCGCACGTGCAACCGGATTGCTGTCAAAGCCAACACCCGGAGGTGTGTCCCATGGCTGGGCATCTATATCAGCATCCCAAGGCAAAGCTTCAGCGCGCAGATCTTCTAAGGCCTCCCTGACATCAACCCCTAGCGGAGTGCGCGCCTCCACCACCCGAACATCAAAGAGATAGGGAAGCGTCCATCCAGAAACATCATATGGCTGCTCTGGGGGGCCCTCTGGGTATTCCCTAAGATCTGGATACTCCTGAACTGCGAAGAGTTGGCGTACAAAATTGGCATTCGGTTGGTCCATTGGGATCATCCAACTTCCCGCGCGATGCGTTACTCCGTCTACCGTAACGGCCCTCGTAAGACGCTGAATTTCAATCCCGTTAAATGCGAGCCTCCGTAGCATCTCTACCGCAGCCACTGGATCTGACTGGCCCTGGGAAATGAAATATCCGTACGGGGGACCAGAACGGTATTGTTCAACGACATCACTGGCAGCCTGGTAGCGGTTGAATAGCAGATCAGTCCGGTACTTCGCTGCAACGTCCAGTACCGAAATGGAGGCGGTCAGCATGTAGTCGATTGCATCTCGGATGCGCCACCAGCCCCCTTGCCACGGGCTCGCATACAGTGACTCCGGCCGAAGATCACGAGCGTTCGCCGGAAAATCTCCGATCGTGTAGAACTGAGGTGTCGCGTAGCGATAGAGCGCCGTCTCGGTAAGTAAGGACGCAACGTTGTGGAAATTATTCGCGTGATCCATGAAGCCTGGATACCAATTATCGAATCCGCTGCCCATGTGGACTGCACCCTCTTGACCTCTCTCCTCTAGTGCTTGCGCCATCGCCATACCGATGAGATTTACAGTCCGCCACATGAGTGGGTGGACATTCGGACTGATGGGCTCAGCAAAAGGCGGAATCCAGATCCGAGTTGGGAAGGGCGACGATTGGTGATGATTGTAGATAATCTGTGGTTCCCAGTATCGGTCGATGCGGGTCGCCACCCGGGACTCGATTTGGTTGATCATGTAGCCGTCCCGATTGTTGTCATGCCCGATGTACTTCTGATATAAGAAAGGGGCACCTGCAACCTCGTAAGACGTCCCAACATTGGACTTGTACCAGTCCGAAACCATCGTCTGACCATCGGGATTGATACTGAACCAAAGCAGAAGAATCACGTTGTCCAGGATGGCTGCAATCTCAGGGTTTGAGTCGCCAGTCACGAGATCATAAGCCAGCTGGATGGTGTGCTGAGCATGCGCGACCTCGGTAGCGTGTAGGCCACCATCAATATGAACTATCGCCTTACCGTCCATCGCGAGCTGACGTGCTTCCCTCGCGGTCATGCCTTCAACAGGATACGCTAGCCTGTGTGCGATCTCACGGTACCTCTCCGCATCCCGCAGGTTCTCCGCAGACGAAATTAGAGCGATGTACCACGGTCGACCGTAACTCGTGCGGCCAACCTCCCTAAGCTCCACCCTGTCCGATACAGCGGCTAGCTGCTGAAAATATTCGAGGGACTGCTCGTATGTCGCGAGTTCGAAGTCGGTACCGACAGGGAAGCCGAGAACAGATTCAGGCGTGGGAATCTGTTGGGCCTGTATAGGTAAACCAAGAAGCGCTACAACTGCGAAAAGACGAAGCGGATGCATACGGGGACTCCGAATCTATGGTCTCAGCAATCATGTGAGAGGGACCAGAAAGTGAGCAGTGACAGCCAGGAGGTCCAGGCCCCGTGAGATTATCTTCGCGACCTGCCCGAAACGTAAGGAAGGTCTTCCCTTGTTCCCCAATCTCGCCAGGAACCATCGTAAAATTTCGTTTCGTAACCCAGCAATCTGGCAGTGAAGTATGTGAAGCTCGCCCTCCATCCTACCATGCAGTAAGCGACGACTGTGTCACCTTCCTCCGCACCGGCAGAGACAAAAAGCTCTGTTAGCTGTTCAAGATCATGTACCGTCGGTGATTGCCTGCTTACCATGAGTTCTTCCCAATACATCTGGGCCGCGCCTGGGATATGACCCGGATGTGCGGTTCCACCCAGGCCCCCATCCTCGCCGGTGTATTCGTCATCTGGCCTTGCATCGACGAGTGCAGTACGTGGATCAGCTAGTCTCTGATGAATCCAATCAGCGGTAACAAGAATATCATCCTGCGCCGTCAGAGAGATGGAGCCTCGATTGAACGCCGGTGCCTCAATTGAAATCTCATACCCATTCTCCTGCCACCCTCCGAAACCACCGTCCAGCATAGATACACTACCCCGGAGCCCCATGACTTCGAGAGTCATAAATACCCTTGCAGCGAAAAGAGGATTCGAAGCATACACAACCAGATGTTGACCCTCTGAAACTCCGCCCATTTCTAGTGCGTCATTGATCTCAGCAAGCGAACGCATTTCCGTGCCCCACGCAGGGTCTCCTTCCCATACGATCTGGTTCATGTCAAGAAAATGGGCCCCTGGAATGTGTCCAGCCTCATAACGACTTTTCTGCATATCAGCGTGCAAAATCACCACTTGAGGATCAGTCAGATGATCACTGAGCCAGTCTGCCGATACGAGTAGGACGGGGGTTTCTTGGGGTGGCTGTGGCAGAACCAGCCAAGAAGCCAGAATCACCACGAGTAAGGATTTCATCATCTCTTCTTTCCTCCAATCTCCCAACCATCTAACCAGCTAAGGGATGATGCTTGGTAGATATCATAAGATGCCAGCAGGTTAAGGAAGGTTATCATCTAGTCAACGTGGTACGAGTCTTTCATGGCTCACTCCCCGATGAGGGAATTTGATACACCGTACGCATCTCGATCTGAAACGTGACGTGTGAGATATCATACTTAGCCATGCGAGTACGGACCTCGTCCAGGATATTTGTATGCTGAGCGGGATCATCAATGACCCCATGAGCAGAAAGCGCAACGAAGCCACTCGTTAATGTCCAAACATGTACATCATGGACTTCATCCAGCCCCTCGATACTCCTGAGCGCATCCAGTACTACGTCCATGTCCACATGTGTGGGTACTGCCTCAAGAAGTACCTCAGCTGCTTCACGTACCAGCTTCCACGCGCCGAATAGGATCAACAAGGCAATGACCACAGAGATAATCGGATCTGCCGGAGCCCATCCTGTGGTAACGATGATTACCCCAGCAAGAATTGCACCCACGGATCCCAGCAGGTCTCCAAGGACGTGTAAATAAGCTCCGCGCACATTGAGATTATCGTGCGCATGTGACCGCAACAGTACTGCACCTACCACGTTCACCCCCAAACCAAGCATTGCGACACTCAACATGACGATCCCATTGATCTCGACCGGTGAGCGCAGTCGCTGCCAAGCCTCTAGCAAAATTAAACCAGCGATTACCAGTAACGTCGCCCCATTGATTAGGGCTGCGAGAATCTCTAGGCGCACATAGCCGAAAGTCTTCATCTTACTTGGCGGTCTCTGCGCAAGCCTCATCGCGAACAGTGATAGTGACAGAGCTGCCACATCGGTAAACATGTGACCCGCATCCGCGAGGAGCGCCAACGACTTTGAAAGGACTCCACCAACGATCTCGGCGATCATAAAAATCAAAGTGATCGCGAGAACCCATTTAAGGCGCTCTACTTCCTTGTGCCGAGAAATCCCACTGATGCCAGAATGGTGGTGATGTCCATTCATATCCTGCTCACCTCTAAGTGAAGACCTCTGAAGAATAAACGTGACCTCGATGTGTCTCACACGATAGCGTGACCAGCCCTCTCATACCCTTGATACACAAGCCTGGGTAGATATTTGAGCTTCACTTTAGCACCCACAGGGCCTGGTTTACCTTGATTACCCCAAAGCAATACAGCGAGCCTAAATCGAACTAACGCATATGACACAAGCAGCGAACCCCCTCCTGTCTGGAGGTTTCCGAATTCCGTTCAACCGAATTCGTGCAGAACATGTCGAGCCTGGTATCATGCAGGCGCTTCAAGAAGCTCAAGCCGACATCGATCAACTTACGTCTGACACGTCAGAACCAACCTGGGATAATACCATTGGATACTTAGAGTTGATCGGAGGGCGGCTTAGTGAACGGATCGCACCGTCTACTCACCTTGTATCCGTTTCAGAGACGCCGGAACTCCGAGAATCCTATAACACGGTTCTGCCTGAGATATCAGCGTTCTGGTCGAGTTTGCCCCTCAATGGATCACTCTGGGAGAGGGTGAAGGCTTACGCCGAATCCGAAGAGGCCGCTCAGCTCATGGGAATCAAAAAACGGCATCTTCAGAAAACTGTCCAGGATTTCATACGCGCTGGCGCAGACTTGGAGCAAGATGGCAAACAAGAACTCATGGAACTCAAGATTGAGCTCGCTCAGCTTGAGCAGAGGTTTAGCGAACATGTCCTGGATGCGACTGCTGAATATGAGCTGATTGTCACTGATGAAGCCCGGCTTTCTGGTGTGCCAGAGGCGATGCGCAAGCGCGCAGAGGCGAAGGCGAAGGAAAAAGGGACCGCAGGATGGCTTCTGACGCTTGACTACCCCTCAGTCGAACCAATCGTGAAGTACTGTGATGACCGAGAGCTTCGACGTGAAATTCACACTGCTCTTGTGACCCGATGCCGAGATGGAACGTTCGACAATCGACCCCTTCTCGCCCGCATCTTAAGACTACGAGATCGTATCGCCGAGCTTTTAGGTTATGAGGGTTTTCCGGACTACGTCCTTGAAGATCGCATGGCGAAGACCGGAGCGCATGCAATGTCATTCGAGCGAAATCTAGTAGAACGCACTCGTCCTTTCTGGGCTCGTGATGTAGGTGAGCTTCGTACTGCCGCTGCACACCTCGGTATCGAAGAACTCAAACCATGGGACAGTGCTTATGTAGCAGAGAAACTTAGGAAGGAACGCTATGACATCGATGACGAAGCCCTGAGGCCTTATTTCCCTCTACCGCAGGTCCTCGAAGGAATGTTTGAGGTCGTTCGTATGACCTTCGGTTTTAGCGTAACAGAATTGGATATTGAGGAAGTTTGGCACCCTGATGTTCGGTATTATGAGATTTTTGATGAGTCAGGGGAGAAGGTGGGTGCCTTCTATACTGACTGGTTCCCACGTAAGGAAAAACGCCAAGGAGCGTGGATGAACCACTTCATCACTGGGGGACCACGCAACGGGGGATTTGCCCCCCACCTCGGCGTAATCTGTGGAAACTTCACACCTCCCGATGGAGATGAGGCAGCGCTCCTCACGCATCGGGAAGTTGAGACCATCTTCCACGAGTTTGGGCACCTCCTACATCACTGTACATCCCGAGTGGAAATACCTTCACGGGCTGGCATAAATGTCGCCTGGGACTGGGTCGAACTACCGAGCCAACTAATGGAAAATTGGACTTGGGAGAAAGAGGCCCTCTACTTGTTCGCTCGTCACCATAAGACAGGAGATACCCTGCCGGAGCAGCTCTATGAACGTATGGTCGCTGCCCGCCGCTTCATGGGCGGTTGGTCTCAGATGCGGCAGCTCTCCCTAGGGACAGTCGATCTTGAACTCCACGAGGAACTAGCGCCTCAACTCAGGACAGGTGCAGCGAACTACTCCGAAGAGGAAGTGGACCTAGTCCAGGGAGATCTCGTTATGGAATTTGCCCGTGAGCGCTTCGAATCGTTCGTGATTGGACCACACTTTGCGGAGCTTCATATCCTGCCGGTATTCACTCATCTCTTCTCTGGAGGATACGCCGCAGCTTATTACAGCTACCTTTGGTCTGAGGTGTTGGATGCAGATGTTTTCACCCGTTTCCGTCAGGAAGGAATCTTCAACCGCGAAACCGGTCAAAGTTACGTAAAATCAATCCTTTCACGTGGGGATTCAGCCGAGCCCGGAGCCCTGTTCAAGGAATTCATGGGACGTGACCCAGATCCGGCAGCCCTTTTAGATCGGAACCTCGGCCCGGAACCTGCCTAGAAAAGTACATGACCAAACTATCTTCGATCATCGCGGTAGCCATACTCACTTTAGGTTTAGGCTCCTGCGATAGCACAGCCCTGGCCTACGGAGATGTGAACAGCATCATCGCAGTCATGCGCCCAGAGCTATGGGATGAGGTCTCTGAGGACGTATACTCTGCCCTTGAGCCGACGATTCGGACGGTACGTGATGAGAAAACCTTCACCGTCACATACCAAGACCCGCTTGGTGATCTTTGGGGGAATCTACGCCGGTTCCGCCAGATGCTCTTAATCGGAACTTCACAGGACACTTGGATCCAAGAAGCTCTAGAACGCGGTAGTGAAGGCTCTTCAATTGCTAGGGTTGGCATCCATCAGGTGGAGGACGTCTGGTCACGGGGGCAGCAGGTCACTGTCGTGCTCTTGTCAGACGACGGAGGTCTTGAGGAGCTAACCCCACACCTTGCTGGAGTTCATGAACTACTCGATGAGCAGTTCCGGACGTACGTGGTAAACAGAATGTATATGTCGGGGGCTGACACGGCACTCGCGGACACTTTGGCTATCGAAGCTGGGTTTAGCCTCATTCTGCCAACGGTATACAGGTGGAATCAATCGGACTCGGTATTCCTGTTCCGGAATGACAATCCCGACCCTTCTGAACTCATTCGCCAAATAGGAGTCACTTGGAAAACTCCTATCCCATCGGCCCTGCAAGAGGAAAGAGTCCTAGGATGGCGCTCAGAGCTCGTAGATGGCCACTACTCTGAGCCTCAAGACCATGCTCTGGAAAATGCGTCCTCAGGACCGATTGAACACCTGGGAAATAATGGCTATCAAGTGCAAGCCGAATGGAGGAACCCGCCGGACCGTGGTTGGCCAGCAGGAGGAGTGTTCATTACCCGAGTAATCGTTTGTGAGAACCAGAACCGAAGTTACCTGTTGGACTCGTGGTTGTACGCGCCCGGCAAAGAAAAATACGAATATATGATTCAGCTGGAGACAATCTTAGATTCCTTCCAATGCGGTTCTGCCTGAGGAAGAAAGTTCACATGTAAGATTGGTGGAATCTTCAGTCACAAAGCGATAACTACCGATCCGACTACATAAATTATTGTTGCCTTAGCAACATTTTACGTTGTAATTCCCGATTGCTTCGTATAGGGGTCCCGTAGTGATTGGCATCTCCCGTCAGGCTCCGTAGAATGGATGCTTCTCGATCCTAGCCGCCTCCGGAGTAGCACGTAGTGAGCTTCGTCCATCTACATACACACTCTGAGTTCTCGTTACTTGATGGCGCTAACCGGATCGGAGATCTGGTTTTAAAGGCCAAAGAGCATGAAATGCCAGCACTCGCGCTCACTGACCACGGATGCATGTTCGGTTCCTGGAGCTTCCATAAGAAAGCATCTAGCGAAGGGCTCAAGCCCATCATTGGTATGGAGGCATACGTTGCTCCTGGGGATCGACGGGAGCGATCCAAGTCCGGTGTTGGAGGACGTGCGTACTACCACCTGGTACTACTCGCTCGTGACCGGATTGGCTATCAGAACCTCCTTAAACTCTCTTCGATCGGATACACAGAGGGTTTCTATCACAAGCCACGTGTCGATCGAGAAGTCTTAGCCCGCCATCAGGAAGGCATCATTGTTAGTTCAGCGTGCCTAGCTAGCGAAATTGCACGCCACCTTGATGTAGATAATTGGGCTGCGGCCAAAGAGACAGCTGAATGGTACGCAAACGTTTTTGACGGACGCTATTATCTTGAAGTGCAGGCGCACGACTCTGAAGGACAAGCAGAAGCTAACAAGAAAATCTTCACGTTAGCTGACGAACTCGGCCTCCCTGTGGTTGCCACGAACGATGCGCATTTTTTGCGACCAGAGGATCATGAAGCCCACGACGTCCTCCTCTGCATTGGGTTAGGTAAGGATCGTGACGACCCCAAGCGCATGAAATACGACAAGGGCCTCTATTTTAAGAGTGCTGAAGAGATGACATCGCGGTTCCCTGATCGACCCGATGTTATTGAAAACACGTTAAGAATCGCTGATGAAGTCGACCTCGTCTTTGAGAAAAAATACCACCTACCAGAATTCCCTCTTCCGGATAAGTACTCTGATCCAAATGACTACTTAGAAGAGCTAGCGATTCAGGGAGCGAAGAAGCGCTACGGCGACCCACTAACGCCAGAAGCCCAGACAAGACTCGATTATGAAATTGGTGTGATTAAGGGCACAGGTTATGCCGGATATTTCCTGATCACCCAGGATTTCATTCAGTGGGCTCGCGACAATAACATCCCAGTCGGACCAGGTCGGGGCTCAGCTGCAGGATCACTCGTCGCTTACGCGCTGGGCATTACTAACCTGGATCCACTCGAGTTTGGACTACTCTTTGAGCGATTCCTGAACCCGGAACGGATTTCGATGCCAGATATAGACATCGATTTCTGCTATGAACGCAGGGGTGAGGTCATTGAATACACCCGGCAAAAATACGGGGAAAACGCGGTTGGTCAGATTATCACATTCGGAACAATGAAAAGTCGCGCTGTCATTCGTGATGTGGGGCGCACACTCGGATTTGAGCCTTCTGAAACTGACCACATTGCCAAGTTAATCCCGAACCAGCCTGGCAGTGCCTTCACGGTCCAAGAGGCAGTCGACAAGCTCAAGGAGGTCAATAGCTTATACGAGTCTGACAGCCGGCATCGACAGCTCTTCGATTACTCGATCACTCTGGAAGGGCTTGCTCGTCACGCGTCGGTTCATGCTGCTGGAGTGGTGATCGCACCGGGCCCACTCGATGACTACGTCCCAGTCAGCGTCCAACCTGGGAAGAACGGCAACGGCGCCAATGCGATGTCCGTTACCCAGTACGACATGAATGGTCTAGAAGAGGTTGGGATGCTCAAGATGGACTTCCTGGGCCTCAGGACACTTACTGTTATCCATGACGCAGTAGAAATGGTAAGGGAGAGATGTGGAAACCTTAGTAATCCCGATAACGAAGAAGTCTATGATACAGTAGATGACATACCATTAGATGATCGCGCGGTATATGAAATGCTGGCTCGTGGCGGGACTTCCGGCGTCTTTCAATTCGAGTCTAACCTCGCGAACGATAAGCTCCGGGCGATGAGGTGTGACCGTTTTGAAGACTTGGTCGCGACCAACGCCCTGATCCGGCCAGGCCCACTCGACTCTGGTATGACCGATGTCTACATCGATCGCAAGACAGGCAAAACAGATGTCACATACCCACATCCTGACCTAGAGAACATTCTCGAATCAACCCACGGAGTGATCGTCTATCAGGAACAACTGATGCGGATCGCCTCCGAACTTGCCGGCTTCACGCTAGGGGAAGCAGATGTACTCCGTAAGGCTGTGGGGAAGAAGATCAGCTCTCTTATCAAGGAAGAACTCAAGAAATTTGTTGACCGTTGTGTTGAGCGAGGTGTCGACAAGCTGATCGCGATTGAACTTGGGACTCAAATTGAAACCTTCGGTCGGTACGGTTTCAACCGAAGCCACAGCGCAGCGTACTCACTGATTTCCTACCACACAGCTTGGCTGAAGGTGCACTACCCGGCGGAGTTCATGGCTGCGATCCTGTCGTCGGCAATCGACAATACCGATAGTGTCGTAAAGTATATCGGCGCATGCAGGGACTTGCCCCGCTATGTGCCCGGCCTTAAGGAGCCCATTGAAGTCCTCCCTCCGAACTTGAATGAGTCGGGATGGAAATTCACCGTCACGAAAAACGGGCAGATTCGGTTTGGGTTAGGTGCAGTGAGGGGGGTCGGACAGGCAGCGGTCCGTTCAGTTCTCGAGGCACGTCCAAATGGGAGATTCAGTTCGCTCTTTGAATTCCTTGAGCGTATCGATATCCGCTCCCTTAATAAACGAGCGTGCGAAGCATTGATTGCTGCGGGCGCAATGGATGAGTTTGGGGGCCGAGCACAATTATTAGAAAGCCTCGATACCGCATACGGTGAAGTACAAGCACGTCAGTCAGAAATTGAGTCAGGACAAGGATCTCTGTTCGGAGACACCTCGTCTCTTCCCCAAGCAGCACCACCACTCCGAGAGGTGCCTGAATGGGCTGAACAGGACCGGCTTGCCCGTGAAAAAGAGGCTCTGGGATTTTTCATCTCAGGGCATCCCCTAGATCATTACCGAGATGTAGTGGAGGCCTTTGGGCCCGTCTCAAGTAGCACTCTCGTTGAACACGCAGGACACACCGTTGACTTGCCTTGTGTTGTCACAGCAGTAGCGAGACAGATTTCTCGACGTAACAACTCAGAGTGGGGCAAGATCACGGTAGAGGACTTTCAGGGAACCGCGACAGTCCTAGCTTTCGGCGACATGTGGCAAGAACACAAAGATGTACTCCAACAAGACGCTGTCGTCCTACTCTCAGGCAAAGTGAGCGGCCGGGAACGTGATGAAGATGACCCTCCGATCTTCTTAGATTCAGCTCGCCCCCTTGAGGAACTTGCGGGGAGCGGAGAACTATCTGTAAAGATAGAACTGGACGCTGGATCTGATGTGACAGAAGAAGCCTTCGAGCAAGCGAAGCAAGTGCTTACTGCCTGCCCAGGGGCGTCGCCGATTTTGGTGCAAGTTGGGTTGGACAACGGTGCCCCAGCCCCTTATTTCCGATCTCGATCCTTTAAGGTCAGCGCAAATAGTCAAACCCTTCAAGAACTCCGCAAACTCTTTGGTCATGGCAAGATCAGACTAGTCAGGACAGTAGGGCCGAGCTCAGAGTTCATCGCTAGTCTGTGAGAAAACAGGCGGATCCACATACGGCCGTTACCCTTCCAATCAGCACTCATCCCTGGGAAGTTATGACCCTGCCCATATAAAAAGGGCGAACCAACAACCCCAGGTGGACCAACAAGTATGAGCCAAACCGGCAGCACTCAGATCTCAAAAATATCGAAAAAGATCCTAGAAGAGCTCGATATTGAAGATACCAACCTCGGAGGGTTCGCGGGCACTTGGATGGGATCAGGCCTTGATCTAGACGTCTACTCCCCTATCGATGGATCTCGCCTCGCCA
Source organism: Gemmatimonadales bacterium UBA7889 (assembly GCA_002501085.1). Lineage (GTDB taxonomy): Bacteria > Gemmatimonadota > Gemmatimonadetes > Longimicrobiales > Gaopeijiaceae > UBA1142. The sequence continues at coordinate 18,077 of DLRL01000024.1, read as the reverse complement.
CTGTGACTCAGGTTACTGAAGGTGAGTATGACCAAGTGGTAACCAGAGCGCAGCAGGCATTTCTGGAATGGCGTAAAGTACCGGCACCAAAGCGTGGTGAGGTAATCCGACAACTTGGGAATCGGCTCCGCGAGAACAAACATGCTCTTGGTGCCTTGGTCACTCTAGAAATGGGGAAAATCAAGGATGAGGGGGAAGGTGAAGTTCAAGAAATGATTGATGTCTGTGATTTCGCGGTAGGACTCTCCCGTCAGCTTTACGGACTCACAATGGCAAGCGAACGACCCGACCACCACATGCGAGAGCAATGGCACCCTCTCGGTATCGTGGGGGTAATCACAGCCTTCAATTTTCCTGTGGCAGTGTGGAGTTGGAACGCTGCGATTGCTGCAGTTTGCGGCGATGCCACCCTATGGAAACCAGCTTCAGGCACACCATTAACGGCACTGGCTGTAACAAAGATTGCTGCAGATGTCTGCATCGAGAATAAAGTGGACCCAGCTATTTTTTCTCTTGTGGTTGGTAAGGGTTCTACCGTGGGTGACCGTCTACTACATGACAGACGCCTCCCCCTAATATCGGCCACAGGATCCTGCCGTGTTGGTGAGCGGGTCGCCGAGGTCGTCGGAAAACGTCTCGGTCGGACCATACTAGAGTTGGGAGGTAATAACGCTATCATCGTGACGCCTAGTGCCAATCTGGATTTGGCCATCCCTAGCATTTTGTTTGGGGCAGTTGGAACAGCGGGACAGAGGTGCACGAGTACACGCCGTATCATCGTGCACCGGAACATCCGGGACGAACTTGTTACGCGACTAGTGAAAGCCTACGGGGGTGTACGGATCGGAGACCCGACTGATGATGAGATACTTATGGGTCCGCTTGTAAACCAACAGGCAGTGGATGACCTCCTCAAAGCTCGAAGCAAACTCTTGGAAGAAGGTGGAGAGATCATCTATGGTGGCACACAACTCGTGGGCGACAAATACCCCGGTGGCCTCTACGTCACACCATGCATTGCTGCAGCTGAGAACCACTACGAAATCGTGCAGACGGAGACCTTTGCACCGATCCTATACATTATCAGTTACGGATCTTCCGACGCCGGACCAGCACAGGCAATCGATGAGGTGCAGGAGGCCATCGAACTCCATAACGCTGTGCCACAAGGACTCTCTTCATCAATCTTCAGCGAGAGCTTCCGAGAAGCAGAGTATTTCTTATCTCACCGGGGGTCAGATTGCGGTATCGCTAATGTGAATATCGGTACATCCGGCGCTGAAATCGGTGGGGCTTTTGGAGGAGAAAAGGAGACAGGAGGTGGCCGTGAATCTGGCTCAGATGCCTGGAAAGCCTACATGCGTCGCCAAACTAATACCGTGAACTGGAGCACAGAGCTTCCTCTAGCTCAGGGCCTCTCGTTCGAGGTCGACCAATAGCGAGATCTGGACGCTTGGCTGACCACTATCTCCACGTCGCCCTAATCACTGAGGTCTTCTTCGATGATCCTACCGGAGAACGACTTCAACGGGCACTCGTCGATGCACAGTCCCGAGGCGCTGACCTAGCTCTCCTACCTGAGATTCCATTGAATCGATGGTCACCTGCATCTAAACAAGCAATCGATGAAGACGCCGAAGAGTTAGGCGGATGGCGCCAGGTCCTGATGGCCGAAGCAGCTAAATCAGTTGGAATCGGCCTTGTAGGAGGAGCGATTATCCGAGATCCAGATACTGGGATCCGCTACAACACTGCCCTTCTCTACGATGGCAACGGAGTTTGCCACGCCCGTTACCGCAAAGTTCATCTACCAGAGGAGGAAGGATACTGGGAAAAAAGCCACTATATGCCTGGCACCGAACCACCTCGGGCCATCTCTGACACCTTCTCACTCACAGTGGGACTGCAGATATGCTCTGACGTCAACCGTCCACAGGGGTTTCAGATCTTATCATCTGAAGGGGCCGAGGTCGCTTTCGCACCTAGAGCGACTCCACCTGAAACATACGAACGTTGGCAACTCATTCTTCGTGCGAATGCAATCATGAGTGGAATGTACGTACTCTCAACGAACCGCCCGCGCCCAGAGGGTGGATCACCTATCGGTGGCCCCTCCGTCGCAATTGACCCATTTGGGCATGTGATGATGGAGACCAACGATCCCATCGCTGTAGTAAGACTCAAACGCAGCATGGTGGAACAAGCCAGCAGGGATTACCCAGGTTATCTGGATCGCTTCCCAAGTATCTACGCTAAAGGGTGGCTCAAGCTCACAGAGTAATCTGATTGCCAGACTGAGGCCTGCAGAAACCCAAAGTTTTCGTCACTACATCAACATTTAATAGTGCAGACACCTGGCCCTCAAGAACTCGGCTCGATGCTCCCCAATTTGGGTGCTATACGGTCCACTCTGTACAAACCGATCCTGTAAATGACCTCGTCACCTGCAGAACGCGCCCACCGATCTGAATCTCCAGTGCCAATCGTCACTATAGCAAGGACATTACCGCTTTGGTCGTATGCGGTTGTAATAGCCCCCTGATCCATAACTGCAAGAGAGTCTCCCTCCTCAAGGAATCCAACAGCTAAAAGATTGGCCAATTCCGATAGGACCCCGTTCACAGCGGAGGAATTCGTCTCACTTCCATCATCGAAGGTCCAAAGACTGTCTCTCCTGACCAGAGTATATTCGTCAGTATCACGCTGGATCTCTACTCGGGTAACCGCAGCTGTATCGACTCTAGCCACCGTTTTACTGCGCCATTCGTTGGGTAATCTGCGGATATGGGTTCGCAGGTCCCCCTCAAGGATATAGACCGCATCCTCGTCTGGGAGTCTCACGTAGTTGGTCGAAGGTCTCGGGCCCGTAGCACCCACCAGCATCGTCTTGGTTGCATCGCCTAGATCGAATTCGATTGACCACCCGGCGGCCGCTGATACTCCCATACGATCATGGTTGTCGGGGTTGGACGCTACTAGATCACCAACGTCAAGGGTCAACATTGCGGCCCAGAAGCGAAAAACAGCCGCGGAATCCGCCTGATACCCGTTCACAGCCCAGTCATCGACTCCACCTGACAACTCTGAGTTATAATCCGGGCCATTCATGCGGACTGACGTAACCGATACTTCTGAGATATCGTCGAAAAAGGTGGCGATATCTCCCGCAGCGTTCCCTCTTCCATCTCCCTGACTCGAAAACAGTGCCGCGACAGCCCAAAGTCCAGCTACAACGACCAGGGCACCAACCAACGTTTTAAGTGTTTTCTCGCTCATGCCACGACTTCCTTCCATCGAGACTCAGCACGACGTTTTCGACCGGTAACCCGGTAAACCCCTATAAGAACAAACAGGAGAGGGATCCCGACCAAATTCACCCACTTCAGCATCAGCTTACCATAATCGGAAGTGAATACAAAAGTCGGTGGCGTCCGGTCTTGGGAACGAATCCGAATTAAGGATTCGTCTTGGGCCAACCAGTCGATCGTATTGGCAAGAAAGATCAAGTTGGACGGATTGCCCTGTAGAAACTGAAACTCGGTGAAGGTTGCATCACCCACAATGATAATCCTCCCCCGTGTCTCACCTTCATCTGGAGTAAGTGCAACCGCTAGGGTACGCACACCTAGTTGATCCGGTGTGGTGGCCCATTCTTGATCAGGGGCAATTGACTCCATCGGAGCGCGTATGATACCGGATGGCGTGGTTTGCCAAAGGGGTGTTACCCGGGTTGTATCTATTATCTCCAGCTGAGCAGCCCATGCAAAGGTGACCGCGTTAATTCCGGAGGTGATCGCGTGATCTGAAGCTGGAATCGCAATAGGCCATAAGGGATAGGGGGCTATCACATTGAAGAGTCCCTGACGCCCCATGGACACATTCTCACTTGATTGAAGATCTGCCACCAAGCTCCCTGATAATTCCACACCGCGATCGCTCAACATGGACTCGAGGCCAGATCGCACAGGCAATGGATTTGGCGTTTGCGGGTTAAGGAGAATCGACTCCATCAATAAAAGCGCAGCACCACCTTGGTCTACATATTCTTCGATACGCTGCACGGCTAAGCTGTCTAGGGTAGCCGTCGGACCTGCCACAATAAGCACTGCCGTTGAATCACCCGAAATCACCGAACCCGATTCACCTGCAATAGCTACCGAACTAATCTCGTAACGGTCGCCTAAGCTTTCGCGAAGTCCAGGAATGTCATCTAACCCTTTTGTATCAAAGCCCTCAACAAAGTTGACTTTAGGGCGAGCTTCCGTCGTCATGCGATAGATCGCTGATGCTAAACGAAACTCCAGATCGTCAGTACGTGTGATGAGTGGCATGACTTCCTCGTCATCCGCATAAGTCATCGCGAGGCCGTAGTAACCTCTCCGGATCTGGAATTCGTCATCCCTTAGGACATTGAATTCAATTGGGAAAATACCAAAAGCGGAGGCTTCACTTGCTGCATCTTCATCATCATCCGGATTCAGCTCACTCACCACCACACCACCACCCGAAGCTGCCCGCATATCTGCAAGCAAATCCCGAACGTCCCGAAGTTGGATCTGGATTTCAGGAGGTAGTTCTGCGGAAGCATACAACTTTATCTGGACAACATCGTCGATCTCACCGAGCAAATCCTCTGTCCCCTCGGAGAGGGTATAGAGATTCTCAGCAGTTAGATCGAGTCGACCTCGAAGATAGCTTCCAAGTAAATTGGCCATTAGCACTAAAACGATGAAAACCGCGGAACCTAGTCGTAGTCGCTTAAACTCAGGTCGAATGTGGCTTAGCCGTTCTCTGCTCACCGCTCCAACAGCCAACACTAGGAATAGCGCGGTGGTAGACACGAAGTAGAGGACATCCCGAAGATCGACGACACCCCGTGCCACATTTTCAAAGTGGCTGACTACTGAGAGCCGTGCGAGTGCACCCGAAAGCGCAGGGGGCAAACCAATCTGCACTACCGGCACACCAATCAAGAACAGTACAAAGCTTAGTGCGGCAGCAATGATGAATGCAGTGATCTGGTTACGCGTCATACTGGAAGCCCAGATGCCGATCGCTACCAATTGGCCAGCAAGCAGTGCAGCACCTACATACTGAGCAAACACGATCCCAGGATCAGCTTCTGATGCCATCAGCATTCCGATCGCTGTTGGTACGGTACCAGCAAGCGCAATGAGAACAAAAATCCAATTGCCTAAGAACTTCCCAGCAATGACCTCAGCCTCAGAAATGGGCTGGGCCATCAACCATTCAAGGGTTCCTCCCCGCCGCTCTTCTG
>DLRL01000024.1:0-12480 GCA_002501085.1 Gemmatimonadales bacterium UBA7889 | reverse complement strand
CCCCGCCGCTCTTCTGCGAGTGTGCGCATCGTTGCTGCCGGAACAAAGACCGCGAACAAAATAGGTAGCAAATCGAAGAGAGGCCTCATCGAAGCCAAGTTCGACGCATACATATTGCGGAAACCCAGAAAGAGAGAGATCCCCAGAAACGCTACCACTAAGACGTAAGCAGTGGGTTGATCGAAGTATCCACGCACCTCGTGCCGAGCGACAGTCCAGATTCTTCGCATCACGAGTCCCCCTCAATCCCGGGATCCTCCGGCGAATCCATTAACTGAGGATTTTCTTCCTCTAACCCCCCTGCAGTGAGATCACGGAACACTTGTTCGAGATTGGCACGCTCACGATGCAATTCCCATAGCATCCAATTGTTGTCACGTGCAACCGAGAAAATCTTTGGCCTAAGGTCCTCTTCTGTGATTGCCTCAAGTACGACACGGACACGGCCTTCAACTTCCTCGACTGTGTGACCGGAGACACCAGACAGGCCAGACAGGGTTTCTGTGACGCCAGCACCTTGAGCCTCAACAATATAGCGGGCTGTTCCACTTTGATTGGCAAGAAGATCTTGGACACTTCCGATCGCGGCGAGTGCCCCGCGACTGAGGATAACCAAACGCGAACATGTCGCTTCGACTTCCTGCATGACATGCGTACTCAGCAGAACGGTCCGCTCTTTCCCGAGGTTACCCACAAGCCGCCGAATTTCGACCCGCTGGTTCGGGTCTAACCCTTCAGTTGGCTCATCTAAGATCAGGACTTCTGGACGGTGTAGGATAGCTGCAGCCAATCCAATCCTTTGGCGATAACCCTTAGAACACTCACCCACAGGCCGATAGAATACAGCGGCGAGAGCTGTTTCTTCCACCGCACTTGCAATGCCCATACGGGTGTCGTCTAAAGACAAGCCTCGGAGGTCAGCCACGTGCTGCAGGTAGTCAGCGACCAGCATCTCATCATACAGTGGGTTCGCTTCAGGCAGGTACCCCACTCGACGTTTTGCTTCCGTGAGGTCCTCAGTGATTGGTGTTCCATCGAATAGAACCTCACCCTTATCGGGCTGAAGAGTACCTGTAATCATCCTCATTGTCGTCGTCTTCCCGGCCCCGTTCGGTCCAAGGAACCCGACGACTTCACCGCGGTCGACAGTAAAACTCAAATCGTCGACTGCAATCACAGAGCCATAATTCTTGCTTACGCCATTAACTGCAATCATTCGCACTCCCGAAAACAGTAAAGCCACGTCGGGCTATCGCTCGACGTGGCGGCTGGCACGATGGACCCAAATGGCCAGTCGAGCGAGTAACCAAAGTCAGTCTTCTAACCGCCCTAAGAATGAAAACAACCCGTCCTAGTAAGGGTCCGGTACTCTAAAAGTGACCTAGGAAGTTGTCCACACCTTCTTCAAGGTAGCGATGTTTATCACTACACCCAGAAATTAGCTAAGTAACTGATAATTCCAGCCCACACAGGCAAACCTGGCGGAATCTTCAACCCCTACTCGGATTAACCTCGAGTAGTCCTTCCCTCCTGCCACTATCTACGCCGAGCGCCTCCTTCCCCGCGACCTCCTTGGTTTACGGCCGCTATTCAGATGACCAAGGTGTCTCCATGTCTCACCTCGCCTAAGCATATAGATCGTGCTCGCTGATACACCGAGTTTTTTAGCCCAATCAGCTCCGGACATTTTCCAACGATCAGCCTCCTCATCCCAATCGTCCAAAACCTGTCGAGCAACCTCTTCAGTTAGTTCTGCATGGGGAGAATTCTCTCCTCTCAACCAAACATTCGAACCTAACCAGCGATCCACTTTCTGGATCGGCCCCGGTATCTTCCGTCCGGTGTGTCCCAAGCAGTAGTGGCGAACCTGGTCAACCGAAAAACCAGGATATAGCCTAGCGATCTCGGCATATAAGCAACCCTCTTCAGCTAAGTTTCTCCATTTTCTAACGAGGGTGGCTTCGGGTTTCGGCATTCGTGCAATCTCCCTGGATTCATCAGTTTTGTTTGCTGTTTCAGCCTGCCTTATACCATCCAACACTATGAAGTTCCGCTCATTACAGGATCATTCAAAGAGCGTGGGAGAGAGGCCCTCCCACAGACGGCAGGGGTCCGACAGAACTCCGGTACATATCACCCCAGGAAACTAGGTAGGAGATATGCCTTGATTCATGAAATACTCGCGAAATTTCGCAATTTTTGGCGCAATTACAACCTGACAATACGGCTGTTCGCCATTTCTCTCAAAGTACCGGTCATGATATTCTTCTGCCGGATAGAAGGTTTCGAGGGGTGCTAGCTCGGTGACGATCGGATCAACCCATGGTCCGTCCCTGTCGAGCCCCCGGATAAGGTCCAATGCGGTTTCTCTCTGGCCGTCAGTATGGTGGAATATCACTGAGCGGTACTGGGTACCAACATCGTTTCCTTGTCTGTTGAGCGTTGTTGGATCATGAACAACAAAGAAGATTTCGAGAAGCTCCCGAAAAGTGATGATATCCGTATTGAAGGCGATTTGGACGACTTCAGCATGTCCTGTAGAGCCGCCACAAACCTGCCTGTAACTCGGGTCAGTTACATGCCCACCGGTATATCCAGATTTAACGCGACTTACGCCTGAGACCATCTCGAAAACAGCTTCAAGACACCAGAAGCAGCCACCCCCGAGGGTGGTTAAATCCTTTCTGGACATCACATCACTCCGATCATGACACCACCTTCTTCTCGTCCTTCTCGGGCCGCTCCCAAGGCGTCCACTCAATATTCCTCACATACTTCTGGATCCACCGAATCTCTTCCACATCTCGAGTACGCTGATGACGTGGCTCTTGGAACCCGTGAGGCTCGCGAGGGAAGCGGATGTAGCGCGTAATCTTGCCCTGATCCTTCAAGGCTTGGAAGAACATCATACTCTGGGGTTCAGTATCGGTTCTATCATTAATGCCGTGCAGGACAAGCGTCGGTGTAGTCACATTAGCAACATGGGTCAATGCAGAACGCTCTCTCCATTCGTCCGTATTATCCCATGGAGTGCCCCCGATATACCACAGTCGGACGTCGTGGTTGAACCCCGGACCGTACTCAGATGTCCAGTCTGACACCATAGCACCTACGGATGCCCCCTTGAACCGATCCGTCTGGGTGATGGTCCAGCCACCAAGGATACCTCCATAGCTCCAACCACGTAGGCCTAACTTGTCTGGGTCTGCTATACCACGATTTATCAACTCATCGACACCAGTCATGAGATCTTCGTAGTCTCCACTTCCGATGTCGCGAAGATTGCCTCGAAGTAGATCATCATCGTAACCGGAACTTCCTCGCACGTTAGGGAACAGTTGGGCGTACCCAAGCCCGGCCCAGACGTGGTTTGACGCCGAGAAGGAGTTCCGAAAAACGCCAGCAGGACCGCCGTGAATGTGAAGTAGCAAAGGGAGCATGCCAGATTGGTATTCAGCAGGCAGCATCAAGATGCCCTCAATCTCAGTTCCGTCCCTGCTCTCCCAACGGATGACCTCACCCTGACCTAATACAAGCTCATCAGTGATCGTCGGATTCACATCAGTCAATTGTACTGCGCCCGCGCCATCCGTTGGCCCAACCCAAATGTCGGCAGGAGTATCAAAGTCCTGAAACACGTAGGCCATCTTCGCACGATCTCTGGAGAATGAAGAAGGTGCCAGAGACCCAACGGACGAAGTGATCTGTTCGACTGAGTCCGAACCTAAGTTGATTCGGTAGAGATTATTATTCGTGCCGTGCAGACCACTGAATAGAATCGCAGAAGCATCGGGGGCCCACACAAAGTTCCCGATATTTCCATCGAATGCCCCTGAGACGATGCGCCGGTCACCTCCATCAGGGTCCATCACCCATATCTTGTCGAGAAGCAGTTCCCATTCACCATCAGTGCGAGCAGTATAGGCAAATGAGCGTCCATCCGGTGCCCATGATAGACGACCTTCGGGGGCACTATTGACTGTGAGTTGGCGAATTGTACCAGCCTCAACTTCCAGAAGCTGAATCTCGGATAGGTTCTGTTGATTGCGTCGGTTCTCTATGCGCGACGTAAAAAGAATTCGATCCCCATTAGGAGCCACCGAGAAAGATCCAATCCTGTGATCAGTATCAGTCAGACGTCGTTCCGCACCCGACTCCACTTCTATCAGCCAGAGGTTATTCCAGTTACCGCTCTGTTGCCCATTCGGACCTTCATCCACAAAGATCGCGTCGTACCCGGCTTCTCGAGCCTCTTCCTCTTCTTCGGTCCTAGGTTCTGTAGCAACAAAAATGATTTTCAATCCGTCTTCTGACCAAGCATACGAGCCGATCGAAGTTTCATGCTCACTCAGCTGGACAGCTTCTCCTCCAGTTGTCGGAAGCAAGAACAATTGCGATTCATCGTCGACTGATCTTGTAAATGCCAGCCTGCTGCCATCCGGTGAAAACTGGAAGTTTCCGCCACCATCGTCACCGATGTAGCGATAAGGCTCACCACCCTCAGTTGAGACCCTCCACCACGTCGTTTCTCTCTCGTTTTCTTCCCAGTTGAGTTCGGATTTTGAGAAGAGCACCCAACTTCCATCCGGTGAGATCATGGCACCTCCAACCTGGACTATGTCGAGCCCATCGTCAGTGGTCATCGCCCGCCGCTCCTGTCCTGCAACTGGAACGGCAAGAACGAACACGATTAAGAGGGTGAGGTTACGCATAACTGTCTCCGGGTTGAACCTGAAAAGCATCATTCGTTATCCTAGCGTGGACCTCAGCTATAGGCCGTGATGCTAGCCATCAAACCTACCGCGAGCGGAAGAGCAAGGGCAAAGCGTTTGAGTAAATGGATACCCGAATGATCATGAGGCGACTCGTCACAATTTTTTTTCTCTCCTGCAGCGCATGTACGAGTGCAGTCGAGAACATCAGCTCGGAAAGGACTCACATTCTATACAAGCCAGCGAACTTACCTGCTAATGCTCCGCTAGTCTTGGCCCTTCACGGTTACGGAAGTAATGGAAGAAATCTCCAGTGGTACTCTGGTATGGATGAGGCTGCAGATGTTCACGGCTTCGCTGTAGCCTACCCGTATGGAACGACAGACAGTGGTGGTACCCGACACTGGAATGCAAGCCTGAATATTAGCTCGACGGATGATGTGAATTATTTATCTGAACTGGCTAGAGATCTCCAAGCTGAACACCAATTAGATCCCCAGAGGACGTTTGTTGTTGGAATGTCAAACGGCGGATATATGAGCTACACACTCGCCTGTAAAACCCGTAACGTCTTTCGAGGAATAGCTTCAGTGACAGGTACCATGAGTGGACACGACTGGAATAATTGTAATCCGTCTGATCCTATTCCTGTCCTCCATATTCATGGCGTCGAAGATCGTGTGGTACCGATCGACGGCAGTATGAGCGCTGGAGGTGGGTGGGGTGGTGCTCCACACGTCGATGAGATCGTTTCGTTCTGGGCGGATTTGAATAACACTACGACTGTGGACAGCGTCTTTCTCGCTCCGAGCACGCATGCTTTCTACTATCGAAACGGCCGAAACGGTAATGAAGTGTGGTATTACCGAATTAATGATTGGGGACACGCATGGCCTGGTCCTCAAGACCAAACGGGCACAATCGCGAGCGAAGTGATCTGGGAATTTTTCGGTAAGTTCTAGAACGCCCCCTATTCGCTCGTGGGCGACAAGTCAGTGCTACTGGAGTGCAAGACTGAAGTAACTACCCCCAGAGCAGTGTTGAGGTCTTCGGTGTCCACATCACGGTGGAGAACAGCACGGATACCGTGTGGGCCACTAGGAAGCATGTGTACACCCTGTTCATGACATCTGTGAACAAAATCTCCTGCGCTCATTATCTGCACAGAAAATCGGACTATGTTCGATTGTACTCGGTTAAGGTCGACTTCAAGACCATCTAAATCCTCAAGCTCTGCGGCAAACTGCCTTGCGTGCTTGATATCTTTCACCAGGTCATCGCGATGGTGCTCAAGCGCATGGAGAGCACCTGCTGCAAGGATCCCAGCCTGTCGAAATCCACCACCGAATTGCTGTTTAAAACGGCGAGATCGAGCGATCAAGTCTGTAGGCCCAGCAAGAGCTGAGCCTACAGGGGCGCCCAACCCCTTGCTGAAACAAACGTTGACAGTATCGAATGGCTCAGCGTATGTGCGTTCACTAACACCAGAAGCAGCGGTCGCATGCCAAAGGCGTGCTCCATCTAGATGAGTGACCAGGCCGTGCGCATGAGCTGCCGTAGCTACGGCATGGATCTGCTCAAGCGGCCAAACGGTGCCTCCCCCTGCATTATGCGTATTCTCCACACAGAGCAACCGCATACGAGGGCTTAACGTTACTGGATTGAACTGGTGTAAAGGTTCGATCGCATTATTGATATCAGCCGGTGTGAATACACCATCTACACCTGGAAGCGGCTTCATAGTCACTCCACTCAGGGCGGCGGCTGCCCCTCCTTCACTACGGATGAGGTGCGCACTATGGTCCGTCAGGATGAGGTCTCCAGGTTCTGTATGCGTCCGGATCGCAACTTGGTTAGACATGCTTCCAGTAGGCACAAATACGGCGTCCTCTTTACCCATCAGCTCTGCGGTCAACTCCTCTAGCTCCCTAACTGTTGGGTCTTCTCCGTATACATCGTCACCAACTGCCGCTGCCGCCATTGCTTCTCGCATCTCAGTAGTCGGCTTGGTAACCGTATCACTTCTAATATCAACCATGGACAGTCTTCACAATATCGATTGTGGCCCAAGAGCCCGGTTCATTCCGGTAAAGAGGTCGAAGCTCCAGTTACTGTCCGTTGGCCGCAAGGTCATGGGGTTGACGGGATGCTGATTACAGTGCAGATGGAAGACCCATCTCCCCCTACAAGATTCTTTAGGAAACCGGAAGGAAGTTTCAAGTGATGAGACGACAAACCTTGGCCCTGGCAGTGTTCACGCTTCTCTTTGGCTGCGGTGGGGGCGAGCCAGAGGAGCAGCGCCCAACTCGTAACCCACTCCTACGCCCTGAGCAATTCGGGGAAATGGCACCCGCCACCTTCCAGGTACTATTCGAGACAAGTGTCGGCGACTTCTTAGTCGAGGTGCACCGGGACTGGGCCCCTCTTGGATCAGATCGCTTCTATAATCTGGTTGCAGCAGGCTATTACGACGACACTCGCATTTATAGGGTGGTTGGAGATTTCATGGCACAGTTCGGGCTAAATGCCGACCCATATGTCAACCAAGCCTGGAAAACTCAGTTCATCATCGACGATCCTGTAACTCAGACTAACAGCCGCGGTGCAATGACCTTTGCTAAAGGCGGATTACATACCCGGACAACTGAGGTTTTTATCAACTATAGGGACAATAAGATGCTTGACTCCGATGGGTTTGCCCCGTTCGGTAGAGTTATCGAGGGAATGCAGGTGGTAGATTCTTTCTATGCCAAGTACGGCGATGGCCCGCCCCGAGGAGCTGGGCCCTACGCAGCCATGGTGCAGGCGCGTGGTAATGAGTACCTCGATACCGATTTTCCTGAACTTACAAGAATTATCCGAGCAACAATTGGCATCTCCAGTCGATAGCAGCCTTATGCTTCTATCGACTGGAAACACTCTTCCTAGGAATGCCCCATAAGTGCGTTAAATAATAGCTTGAAAGTTCCGTGCGTCTGGGCTCTGTGCTGAGCTCTGAAACCTATTAACAAGACCGTTCCTTGCCCGTGCTGCACTGATACCACTGCCGCTTTGTTCGCGATCACTTCTTCCCCAAGGAGCCAGCCGCTCTGGAGAATATCGCGGTCTATGTAGGTCAAGACTCTCCGGACATCTGAGCTACGGGCACCCGGCACCGTCTCATAGACCTGACCATTAGCCAAGTAGATGGCCAACGCCCTTTCGGGCATCCCATGCGCGAAGGGGCTCGAAGTATCGACTTCTACCTTCAGCGTGGATCCCGGAGACCAGAATTCATTGCCCGACATACCTGAAACGGCATTGCGCACTGGGAGTCCAAACTCATCGATTGCGAGATCTCCAGCCTCAGCAAAAGTCACAAGCGTTCCCCCAGCTTGAACGAATGCCTCTAGAGCTTCAATACCCTCTTGCCCAAATCCGCTTCTATAGTCAGGGGGGGTGCTGCTGGGGTCAGGGCCTCTGCCTTCATTCGAGCCCGATGGCCCTAACATCATCTCCTTACTGTCAGCAGGGAGAATGATGACATCCCATTTATCAGCCAGGTCACCTTCTAATATGTCCGGATCCAGTAGGCTGGAGTACTCGAATTCGAAATCCTCGAGAAGCCAACGAGTCCAGCCCTCGTCCATATTTCCGCCGTAGTACCTCTGGTACATACCAATACGTTGACGTTCAATGGGGTGACTAAAGTCTGCGAGGTCCACATTCAGCGCTATGAAATCTACCCCGGTCTCCTCTGCTACTTCTGAGACGGTAGAGGCTGCTACTTCTGAGTCGACGATGAAGTCACCTGCTCTTGCTCGACCCACATCAATGTTCACGCGTCGCATGGATGCACCAGTTTCGAAAAGAAGGTTTGCGGCCTTAAACGCGTCATTCTGGAGACCACTGACAAGATACCCTTGCTGGCCCCGTGATACCGTCCCTACGGGGTCAACCCAATCAGTCAGAACTGATAGAGGAACTTCCACGGAAGTGGATACGGGATCTACACGCACACCCATGAACTCAGCAAGCACATCCGCAGACATGTCATAGGGTCGAATCGGATCACCTTCAGGTGTCCTGGTATAGCTGTTATCAGGATAGTACGTCTGACCGAGCAGCCAACGAATTACTCCACGCTTTGGCTGGGCCAAAGAAACCACGTAGGTGCCAGCAGCATACACATGACCTTCATGCGTGAACTGTTGATCCGAGCGCTCCACTGTAATGCCCTGACCAATCAACTTGTTCACCATCTTAAGCGAGGTCAGCACGTCATGTTGATTCGCTGGTATCACATAGGCCTTAACGTCACCCTCCATCCCTCTTTGGGTCTGCCTGTGGGCCTTGTTATATGCGTTCCTGAGGACAGTTTCACGATTCTTAGCTGCGATCTCTAGGGGAGAGAAGGTCGCAACGATCTGCCGCTCAACGATGTCTCGTACATGCCACCATCCCCCTGGCCAAGGGCTCGGAAATGTCGTCTGCTCTGCATACTCTGGGAGTTGACGTGATCCACCAAGCTGATCTGGATGAACGTACAGCGGGGTAGCAAGGCGTGCGCTCGCCGATTCAGTCAACATGCCTGCGATGTTGTGAAAAGGTGTGATCCAATGAAAACCAAAGTGTCCCCAACCTGAGTAAATCGCGGCGTTCACGGCACCCGGCAGATCTTCTTCCTCCATTTTGTAGGCTATATGTGCCCCGTACCAAGACATCTCACGCCATACAAGCGGATCACCACCGGGACGGATAGGCTCAGCATAAGGAGGCAAATAGATTCTGGCTGTATAGGGTCCCATCTGGTGGTGGTCGATGTACCCCTGAGGGATCCATTCACGGAAGATGATCTCAGCCCCGTACCGCGACTCGACCGTGTTCTGCATGAACGCATCCCGATTGTTATCGTGACCGATGTAGTGATGGTAGAGCTCCGGAGGGCTAGCCCCCTCATATTCCGTCCCAACCCAGCGGTCATACCAATCCGTCACAATTACATTACCGTCTGGATTGAACGCAGGGATTAGGATTGAAACCGTGTTCTCTAGGATTTCCGTAATCCCATCGTCTGTGCGCGTTGCGAAGTCATACATGATCTCAGCCGCCGATTGACTCGCCGCGACTTCGGTCGAGTGCAACCCATATGACTGAACGAACACAACCTTTCCGTTCTCTATCGCATTCTCAATTTGATCGCGTGAATGTCCGCGTGGATCTTGGAGAATTTCATTCATCTGCTTGATCTCTTCCAGATTCGCCAGGTTTTCCGGTGACGAGATGAAGATTGAGAGGAATGGATTTCCAAGTGTCGTCGGACCCATGTGCACCACCTGTACCCGATTACTCCTCTCCCCAATCATGTCATAGTAATCGACCAGCTTATCCCACCGAGCCAACTCTCGGTCCGCTCCCATGACATGTCCGAAGAATTCTTCAGGTGCAGGTATTTGCTGCCCATCAGCCCAAACTGGCAGTGCAGAGGCAAGCGCAAGAAGGAAGGTCGAGCGGAGCACAATGCGATGCAGATTCATAAATCTCTCCGAAGGTCTGCGGAAACCGGAAAGCAAGCCTAGTCTCCTAGGATCGGCAGCGGCAAGGGAGTCCTAACGTGAATGGTGTGTACATATCACCAAGATTCGGATCCCCAAGACCTGGATTTTGCATCTAACCGGGTACAGGTGCGCTACTCAGCGGTTCATATCGGAATGATTTGGCTACGCACCTGGTCGATCACCTCCGGTCCTATTCTGCAGCATCCTCCAATCCCTCGTGCACCTGCCCGGTACCACATTTCAGCCATCTCAACCCAGCTTTCCCCAGAATTGGTCCCCGCCCACTTCTTGTTTTTAGCATCCCAGCTTTCCCCAGAATTCGGATAAACTATGACCGCCCGCTCAGTTCTTGGTTGAATCCGAGTAATAAGTTCATTCACGAATTGTGGGGCTGTGCAATTGACTCCCACACCAACGAGTCCCTCGATATGCTCACAGAGGTCTACAACAGCCTCGATGGGCGAACCGTCACTTAGGTGGCCACCATCTCGGCAACTGAAACTAATCCAACCTCGTGCGTTTGGAGTTGCATCGAAAAGATCCAACAGGACCCTTGTCTCATCCATTGATGGAATTGTCTCACATACGACTAGGTCTGCCTCAGAAGTCACAAGCAGCCCAAATCGGCGTTTGTGAAAGTCGATTAAATCCTGATCAGCGATCCCATAACGACCATCGTACTCCGAACCGTCAGCCAGGTATGCACCGTATGGCCCTATGCTTGCTGCAACCAATGGACGGATTCGACTACTAGGCCTGGTGACGTCCGACCAAAAATCATTAACTGCATCCAGTGCGAGGGTGACCGAACGAATCAGCAGCTCGTCTGTACCGGCTTCGTCAAAGCCGAAACGGGAGAAACCCTTATAGCTCGCCTGATAGCTTGCTGTCGTGATACAGTCGGCACCCGCTCTTAGAAATGCATGGTGAACAGCACTGATTTCCTCCGGTGAATCAATTAGCATCCTGGCTGACCATAGGTGGGGGTCCAGGCGATGTCCCCGTTTTTCGAGAGAAGTTGCCAAACCCCCGTCTAGAATGAGGACACCCTGCCGCTCAAGAATGTCTTGGAAGGAGCTAGTCATTGAAGGGAACTGATAATTAGTGGTCTCCAGTCAAGACGCTCGATAGGTAGTGCTTAATTGCTCCAGGGCGGAACGACCTTGTTCGTACGCGCATAAGCGATGCTCTGACCTAGATGTTCATGAAGGTGAACTACCGCACGGATCCAGACATCACCCACAGTGGTTTCGCTTGTACCCAGTGTAATATGGCGATCGAGGTCACTCGCGGTGGCCTGCATCGCCCTAGAAAGAAATTCGAACGACGCTTCAACTGTCTCAATCACTTCGTCTCTGGTTAGTTCGCGCTCCTGAAATGCCCGGAAGGTCGAAGCATCCTCATTGATCCCAGTCTCCGGTGGTGCCGCGATACCCATAAGTGTTGGAACAAAGAAATTGTCTGCCGCGATGTGTTGATAAACTTCCGATACGGAGCGCACCCCAGCCATAGGCTGCCACGGATACGCCTCCTTCGGCATGGCAACCGCAAGTGACCGGAATTTCTCACGCGCTATCTCTACCGTGCTTACAAGGTTGGCGAAGGCCAAAACATCAGGTCCATTGAGATCCGCCGGAAAATCTTTTTCGAAAGAGAACGAAGAATCGAATCCAGATAGGGCGATCAGCGAAAGTACCATGGTCACGAGCAGTAAGGCCGGCTTATTCATTTGAAAACCCCATGGTGATGGACTCGAGCCCGCTAGAGTCAGGCTTCGAAGGACAGGAAACAAGTTATAGGGATATCAATCAGGGTCGATTTACTACCGCACAAAAAAACGGGCCGCCCCCTGAATGGGGGCGGCCCGCCTCTGTTAGGGAAAAACCCTGCTCTACGAGACCTGAACTACGTTCTCTGCAGCAGGACCTTTTGACCCTTCGACCATCTCGAACTCCACTGTCGAGCCCTCAGCGAGAGTCCTAAAACCATCCGACTGAATCGCGCTGTGGTGGACGAAGCAATCTTTGCTCCCATCCTCAGGTGTAATGAATCCGAAACCTTTCTGGTCATTGAACCACTTCACGGTACCCTTCATACGTATCATCTACTCCGTTTGGTGTTACGAGCGTCGGAGTGTCCCGGATGATCCGTACCCACCGACTACGATTAATGAATTCAAGCAAATGCTTGAGTGGCAAGCCTCGCAATGAAACCGGGGTTAGTCAATAAGG
>DLRL01000094.1:9875-27532 GCA_002501085.1 Gemmatimonadales bacterium UBA7889 | reverse complement strand
TGCACCTTAAGCTTTACCGGAATCTCTGTGGCACCGTCTCCGGGATCATATAGGATTGCTTCTATGTCAGCTTGAAGATCCCGCAGTATCCGGGTGTGTCCCTCATCTTCAAAATGTGCAGCCTTGAAATTCGTGGGCAATCCAACCTGAAGCACATTCTTAGGCTCTTCCGGCGGACGAAAAGCTTGAGGGTCTGGACTTGCTAATGAGACAAGGCCCGGCTCGAACCCATCCCAAACACTTGGCTCTACAAAGCAACCCTCAAGTTGATCAGTCGCCAGTCCTGGGATTCGAGCGAGGTATGGCAATGGAGGCATATTCATAATTGCTAGGCTCGGTAAACGAGCAGCTGCAATTCTTGCCATCATTTCCCGAACACCCGCTGAGCTGTATTGCGATTCCTGCATTCCTAGCACAACTAAGTCGAATTCGTCCGGCTCAACTCCCTCAGGGATACTAGCGGACAGCTGACCCGCAAGCGTGTCCGAATAAATTTCAACGAGGGTATCACGCCCCCGGATTGGGAATCGTACTAGGGTTCCCTCACGGTTGATCAGCTCAGCCGTAGGCGGAGTACAAACCAGCGTGACCGAATGCCCTGCTAACAAGAGCTTAGTACTAAACAAAGAGCCGTAGGAAGCACCCAGAATGAGCACGTTATATGTGGGTTTCACACAATCCTCCTCAACTTTCTTTGAAGCGGAATCCGTTAGATAGCGCCCTGTCCACGAGCCCTGTCTATACCTTCTGGGCCAAGGCCAACGATGTCTGTAAGGATCTCTTCCGTATGCTCACCTAAGAGAGGCGACCGCTCAACTTCAGCTGGTGAATCAGACAGCTTAATCGGATTTCCAACCGTCAGATATTTACCCCTCTCCGGGTGGTCAACTTCCACCACAGTCCCAGTTTGTCGCAGGGATTCCTCTCGGGCCAACTCCCCCATGGACAAGATTGGACCACATGGCACATTCAATGGGTTCAGTATCCCCATGGCTTCCATCTTGTCCTTGGTCATCGTCCATTTCTCAATCTCCTCGAACATCTCATCGAGCTTGGGGAGGCGGGCTCCTGGGGTATTCCATTCTGGATCATCAAGCCAATCGGCACGACCGATGGCTTCAGCTAGCCCAGAAAAGGCCTGAGCCTGAGCAATGACATAGATGTAAGCATCGGGATCAGCCTCCCAACCCTTGCACTTCACAATCCAACCAGGTTGTCCACCACCAGACGCGTTCCCTGCCCGGGGAACTGCATCACCAAACTCACCGTTAGGGTATTGTGGATACTCCGTGAGCGGGCCATGTGTCAGCCGCTGTTGGTCGCGTAACTTTACACGGCAAAGATTGAGCACAGAGTCCTGCATCGCACAGGTCACACGCTGACCCTTCCCGCTCGCCTCACGCTGAAACAGCGCAGCTAAGACACCCGCTACAAGGTGCAGACCCGTACCAGAATCCCCGATTTGAGCACCCGTAACCGTGGGAACACCCCCAATCTGCCCAGTCGTGGATGCCGCTCCTCCTGTGCACTGCGCTACGTTCTCATAGACCTTACAATCGTCGTAGGGTCCAGGTCCGAATCCTTTGATTGAGGCATAGATCAAACGCGGATTGATTTCTTGGATTTTCTCCCATGGAAATCCCATTCTGTCGATAGCCCCTGGCCCAAAGTTCTCCACCATGACATCGCATTCTTCGATCAATCTGGTGAAGATCTCCTTCCCTGCCTCCGTCTTTGGGTTCAGTGTGATGCTCCGCTTATTGGCGTTTAGCATTGTAAAATAGAGGCTGTCTGCATCAGCAACATCACGTAATTGATTGCGTGTAATATCACCTGATCCTGGCCGCTCTACCTTGATTACATCAGCTCCGAACCAAGCTAAAATCTGGGTGCAAGTTGGTCCTGACTGTACGTGGGTCATATCCAGAATTCGAACACCGTCTAGGGCTTTACCCATAGTAGTTCTCCATACTTCGATTACTCAGATCTTATGTGGTTCAAGCATACAAATCGGACCGGATTTCACTGGGGACGAGCCAAAATCACGGCCCAGAATCTAGGGCTTCATCTTTTCCGCGCTACGGGTGGTGGGGCAGTACACTCAAATCCTAACCCATATACTCTTCACGAACCAAAGTTTGGAAGCCAGATCGTCCAGTAGATCAAAATCAAGGTCAGAGCAGTGAAGACTATCAAACTGAACCACCCAAACAAGCGCGCGAAATTAGACGGATAGAATGCCTTATCCTCTTTGGGTATGACGGCGAGGCAGTAGTAGAGGTTCAGAAAAAAAATCACCGGAGCAACGAAAGCTGCCAGTGCAGATGCTACGAGGACAAGAAAGACGGGCCGCTCAAACCCAGCAATGATCGCCACCGAGGTGATCAAAGAATAAAGCATCGTCGCTCGGTAGATGTTGTATTCCGAATAGAACGTCTTTCGATGAGCATCAGTGAGTTCATTGGGGTCAAGCCCGCTGAGCTCAGCAGTGCCATGGAAAAGATTGCGACAACAGGCCCCGACGATTCGTGGCCACCCGTCGAAATAGTTAAAGGCAGTCGAGAATGTCGCTGCGAAAGCACCCACCATAAACACGCTCATCATGGCAGGTCCCAGGCTGTCGGTGAAAATCGTCGCGATCTCACCCATAACAGCACGGCCTTCGACCGGGCTTGGATACATCCATACCGCTGCCAAGAGCACAAAGATGCATGCGAGTCCGAATGAGATTACATGCCCCACCCGGAAGTCCCACGTTCCAATCTTGAACCAACTCTGGCAGTATTGGACAGCATTGGACGGAAGTCTCGAAGTATACACCGTGAGGTCATTCACATCTGGAGCAAACGGATCGAACCGGTTCGCAAGCCCCATATCTTCGAGCTGATCTCGAATTTTACTCATCCCCTTCTTCTTCGCCTTACCCCACTCAGAAGCCTGAAGAGAAACGTCGATTCCTGTGGGCAACAATCCAAGGAACGCGGCAATCACCAACCAGGAACCATCTGGGATCTCAACCAGGAAAAAGTGACCCATCTCAGAAAGGGGGGCAGGTGCCTGGATGTAGACGAAAAGTGCAGAGACGACCAGAATCGCAGCAAGCAGCTTCGCCGAGACCTCCACGGCCGCATAACTACCACGAAGGATGATCGCCACTGATATCAAGGCGAGTACCAAACCGTACTGAGTCATGGTAAAACCCCAGCCGACCACTTCAGTAAACAGGTAGTAGAGCACAGCCGCTGCTGCGATGAGCCGGCCCGCTTGCCCTATAGCACATTGGATAAGCGTGGTCACAAGCACATACCATAATGGCCATTTCTTCCACGCCGTACTGTATGCTTCGATTAGGCTCTTTCCCGTTGCATTGGTGAACCGGAAAGCCATTTCAAACCCGTAATACTTGAACACATATGCCATCGGTATACACCAGAGCAACGCATATGCGAAGCGACCGCCAGCAACCGGTGCAGTGACTAGGTGACTAGTACCGATCCCGGTCATCATCAAGATGATTCCCGGACCGAAGTGACCGATTAATCCCCTTGGTGTCAGGTCGGGCATCTGAAGGTCGCTAAAGTGGGACTCCAATTCAGGATATTCTTCAGAATCCTGCGGCTGCGATTGTGGATTTTCCATGGATATAAGCTATTCCCGAAATCTCGTCTTGGGTTTAGGTGATTCCTTCATCCCCACTTCGATTGACGTGCACAACGACCTCATAGAGAACCGTTCCTGCTGTTGCTTGGAATTCATGACCTTTTTCAGTCAAGATCCCATCCTCGGAGCCGCTCAACTTAAATATGATTTCCTCATCGGGAGGACCCTGGATCGGTATCGAAAACTGATGCCCACCAAGATAGTTATCACCCTCAATAACCGAGAGGATGTGCTTCAGTGTGAGCACACCGGCAATGATCGAGCCTAGAAAAAGAAACAAAGCGGTTAGCACGCCTGCCAGCCCACCGATCATCAAAGCCATCACCACAGCTGCCGCACCAGACACGTGACCGAACACGATCGCCCTAGCGAGCTGGCCTTCCGGCGAGTGCTCATTAGACCCGTTATCAGCCTCAAAGAAATAGATGGGGCCAGTGATCAAGGCATCTAGATCACACTCACTCAAGTGGGTTGGGATTGAGGGGTTGGGGTAGAGTACCCGATCTTTTGGATGGAAGCAGACAACATCACCTGTGCCCATACCCAGGGCACGTTCTCGTGTCACATGGAGAAGCGGGCGACGTGAGGTTACCGGGATCAGTTCTGGTAACAAGACACTCTCCGGCTCCAACTCACACCCAACCATACTCATGTAGTAAAACTGGTCAGTCCCAAAATGATCCTCGCTATTGTGACACTTGATGCGATCAAGCGAGATCGCGATATCCATCTTAGAATGTGGCCAACGCGTTGAATGGGCTCGCAGTTCCGCCCGCTACCCGGGAAATCTGCCAGGAGACCATGAATTGCCAGCGCCGGCGTTCAGCAGCCTCTTTCGCCACATCGAGCAAGTATCCATTGTCGACAAGCGGCAACCCCAGGAAGACCTGTGTAAGGTCATGTATTGGTCGATTACGCCCACGAACACCTGAGGGTTGAACGTCATTCACAGCATCGCCGACCAAAAGAGCCACGCCTCTTTCTTTTAGCCACGGAAGCACCGAAGCATGCAGCCCTGCGCCTACGCGACCATAGGCCCACGGACCATCTGCCTCCCGCTTAGCCCACCGGCCCGTGCGGACCAATAAAACATCACCACTCCCGATGGTGACCCCTGCAAAATCTTCCCACTCCTCTAGGTCAGATATGTAAATAGGTGTGCTTGGCTCAAGCCACTCCACACCTCTCAGCAAGGGCATGTCCACAAGAATCCCTCGGGTGACAAAGCCAGGACCCATGCGATCAATAGCCAAGTCTTTACATCCTTCCATATCCAGGTTCTGGGGATAACCATTGAAAATGATTCGTTCACCGTCCCTTGTGGTCGCGTAGTGGCATAGGGCGTCCAGATGGGACAGTTGTCCGTCATGAAGAGAGAAACTGATCGCATCTAGTGCGGTACGTACTCTTCCGGTATTGGGATCCACCGAGGTCATCCAGTGCTCAGTCGGTGCGAACGTCTGGCTGTCAATCGCGTCTTCTTCACTGACAAAATGCCCTAAGGAAACCGTAATACCCTCTTCCACTAACGACGCTGCCGCACGCGTCTTCTCAGGTGTAATGAGGTTGAGGGTGCCGCGCTGGTCCACGGGACCCCAACGCCCCCAGTTCGAGAGCTCTGCCTCCCAGAGACTCATCTGATCTGGTGTCACAAGCACTGCCGGATCTTGAGTCGATGGGTGCGGCGTCGGCCGGACTTGCTGGGGAGCAGTGGCAGGTGACTCGGCAAAGGGCATGATAGTGAAGAGACCCAAGCCGAGTATAAGTGTGATGAATTTCATAAAGATCACCTCAGACTACCAAATCTTAGGATCGCACTAGAACTGGAATTCTAGGCGGATGACGCTGACTTCGAAACAGAGGCTCGTCGTCTGCTTGGAAATAACTCGCTATTCTGTAGGATGTAACCGTAGAATTAGACTTGATCAGAACACACAGAGACTTGGAAGGAGGCAAGATGGGTCAGTTAGTAATGGAATATCGCTCCGCTTCCCCTTTCGGGTTCGCAATTCTTACCACCACTGCACTAATGGCGATCAGCTCCTGTAGTAGTGATTGGCGTGACCTACCTCCGGTCAACCAAGAGGAGTTCATTACGGAACACGAGGATTGGCGAAGCAACCGGGAACAGGGACTCGTCACGCCTCCCGGCGGTCCAGTTCTTTGGTCTGGTCTGTTTAACTTGCCGCAGGGGGAAACAGCATTTGGGTCGGACCCAACGCTCCCTATTGTTCTTCCTGCAGAAGATTCTCCGTCCCTAGCTGGCACACTCGTGCGTCAAGGTCAGGATGTGCACTTAGAGCCAGCTTCAGACGGTAATGTCTACCTTCAGGACGGACCCCCGATTGAAGAGGTCACGATTCTGGAAAATGATCGGTCAGGAAACACCACTTACCTTTCCTTAGGATCTCTGGGGATGCGGGTTCATTCAGAGCCCGGAACAGATCGTCTGTGGCTGCGCGTCTGGGATACCGACCTTCCAGAGCGTGAGACATTCCGACTCCCGGAATACTTTGCCTTGAGCACAGAGTGGCTTGTCTCAGCACGGCTGGACCGATACCCCGAGCTGAGATCGATTCCACTTGCCGACATCACAGGCGGGATGATAGAGCAGGATGCAATTGGAGAACTCGTCTTCAGAAAAGCTGATCGTGAACACCGGTTGATCGCATTCGGAGATGAACAGAGTCGCTCTTATTTCGTCAGCTTGTGGGACTCAACAGCAATAACAGAAACCTATCAAGCGGGTCGTTACATGAGGGTTCCAGCTGCGGGCGAGGATGGATGGACGACCATCGACTTCAATAGGTCGTACAATGCACCGTGTGTCTTTACCGCGTTTTCCGTTTGTTCACTTCCACCGCTCGAGAATCGGTTGGATCTAGCAGTGACAGCCGGAGAGAAGCGACCTGAAAAACCTGCTTACTGATTGAGGGGACCCATAATCAGGTAAAGAGCAAACTCATTTGGTCGGTTCCCGAGGTCACCGCAAAATGAGCCCCTCGGCGTTTCCTCTCCTAATAGTGTGTTCTGCCCAATCACTTCATCCAATGAGCCTTCGGCCAAAAATTCGGGGTGCAGTAGATCTGAGATGCCTCTCTTTATCGATGTTCTGAACCCCATCCGTCATCCAATCTGGTGCAGGTTCACCTTTGAGATGATGACCAAAAAACTGGCTTAGCCTGTACTGAAAGTCGATTCGGTTCTCCAACTTCCGTAGGCCATGGCCCTCATCAGGATAAGAAAGCCAGATGACAGGCTTCTCTAGGAAACGGAGAGCATTATACCACTCTAAGCCCTGTTCCCAATTGACTGTTGGATCTTCTTCCCCATGGAGATACAAGACTGGAGTATTCATGGTTTCCACACCCGAGATCGGTGACTGGTCCCAGTAAAGGTCAAAGTCATCGTATGGGTTTGTGGCGTATCGGCCTTGGCCGTAGATGTCGTAGGAGTGGTTATTCTGTCCGCTACCGACAAAGAGTTGATTGAACTCACTCACAAGATTGATCGGAGCTGCCCCATGTGCTACGGCTGAGAACATCTCCGAGCGTGTAGCAATGTACGCACCCCCTCCCCCACTGTAGGAGTGCCCGCTCAGCCCAACGGCCTCAGGGTCAGCGTATCCCAGTTCAATAACTTTCCGGACTGCAGCTTCAACACACTCCAGCATGTCACTGTGCGAACTGCCAATCCGGAAGTGGACATCGGGTTGCATCAGCAAGTACCCATTACTCACGTAGTCGGCAAAGTTAGGCTGATGTCGATACGCTGGAGTCGGATGTACATGGAGATTCTGCGAGTACTTCTCATAGAACCGCACAATCATCGGGAGCCTCTGTCCTTCCTGATAATCATCCGGAATAGCAAGCGTACCCTGTAGCGGTACTCCATCACTATTCGTGTAGTCGAACAATATTCGGCGTCCCCACTTAAATTCAGTGTTCTGTGGATTGGCGTCACTGACTCGCTCTCGCACATCAAAGTCACCTGCACTCATCCAGAGATCTGGGAAATCCTCCCAGGACTGCACTGTAAACAGATATCGATTAGCATCTTCTGCTTTTTGGGGTATCGAGAACTTCTTGTCCTCCCACGTGAGCTCTGCGAGTTCTTCTCCGTCTAGGCGAAAGAAGCCTTCCTTCTTAGTCCATTCTCCGTAGGCGTGAAGCAACAAAGGTTCGGAAAGGTCGATCGATCGCTCATCTGAGGCTTCAGAAACGTACCGGAAACGGATCTCATCCGCGGCGCCACGACCACCCGTAAGGACCCTAGCTGTGCCACCATCAAGGGGTTGGAGCCATAGATCATATCGTCCATAAAGAAGCACGGATTCTCCGTCATCCGACCAGCCCGCAAGACCATAAGGAGGTTTCTCACCGAAGCGGTCATACTCATTGTTTGTAAAATCGACTGGCGCAGAAGCGGTCAGGTTTTGGTGCTGGTTGGCACCGATGACATAGTCCCAGACATCACCGTCCTTCCAATACAGGAAGTGTTCACCGTTCGGTGAAAGTCCGAGAGTCCGAAGGTGTCCTTCAAGAATGTGTACGCGATCTCCAGTCCCCGTGTCGACTCGATAGTAATCCGCAAGATCCGGCTTCCAATCTGACACGTAATCAGTCCCATCTTGTCCGATACCCCAGAGTCCATCTCGGGTAATTTCAATACTACGCATGGACTCGTCCGCTAGGTGGATGAGTTGTTGCTCCTCCAAATGCACTGCAGCGATATAAGTCCGGTCCTGGTCCTGCGAAGCCTGTCTCTGTTGGGCAGCTTGAATACGATCGTCGGCCCAGTGCCAGATATTCACATCGGCCAAAGGCAATCCCTCTTCAGGCCAGTCTTCAAGTTCGTCCTGCTGCGCCTTGATACCTATAAAGATTATCCCAAGGTCTTCACTCCAGCTAAGTCCATCTTTCTCACTGATGACATTTCCTTCACCGAGACCCTGGTGATCAGACGGATCGAATGCGTGCCGCTGCGGACTCACCCCATCCATCTCCACGAATGCAATCAGAGTATTAGCGCGCTCGGTCTTCTCTTCCGGTGTCTCACCCCGTAATACGGCAATACCAAGCCCATCTTCCGACCAAGTCAATCGGGTATACCTCTGCTTGGCATTGTCTAGCACCCTTCTTGAACCTGTCTCCAGATTAACGTAGTAAAGACCGTTTCCATCTCTGTTTTCGGCATCAACACTGTACGCGAACAGTGTCCCTACTTCGTTGAATTCCGCTTCATCCACGCTCCCGATTAGTTCCTCATATCCTTCTTCCAAGTTTCGAAGAATCAGGTCTGTTCCGTCATGATCTGAATCCTCATTCACCTGTCTCTTCTTGGCGAAGAAATGACTTGATCCCGAGGAAAATTCGAATGAGGTGACATCACCCCATGTTAATTTTTCTCCTGACGCAAGATTGATGAGTTCAGCCTCACGCAAGACATCTTCACCGTCCTTACGGAGCTTCTCTGCTTCTGAAAATGGTGGGTCAACAAAGTAAGCGGCCCATTGTCCGTTATCAGATAGCTGTACGTCTGTCGCCGGAGATAGAACGTGTTCTGACGTACTATCAAGGCTCTTGATATGGACAACATTATCAGAACGCTCTCGGGTATAGGTCCATGCTGCCCAACGCCCGTCTGCTGATATCCGGGATCCCGAGATCGTACGCCACAATTGATAGTCAGAGATTGTGAGTGGTCGTTTATCTCCATCCTCTTGGGCATAGAGCGGTGTTGCCAGCACTCCACTGGCCAATAGAGCCAGTACCAAAACACATGACCTTACGTACGGTCGAATCGCAAAACTAGATAATCTGAGAAAAAATGCCGGAGCAGGCATGGATGACCCTTGGAGCGCAGGAAACTGAGGACGGAACTTAAATTACGAGGATTGACGGAGGTGCGCTTGGGGGCAGAGCGGATTTTATCCACTCTGCGAAAAAGGCACTCCCAAATCAGTAAGACATGCCTTAGGGCCTGAACCAGTGAGTGGGACTAGGGATTCTCATCTCAGTACAGAATCCAGTCAGGTCTTGGGTAAAATAACCGACTCAGAACCTTCCTGGGCTCAGCCTACTTCTTCTGCGTTGGCTTCCACATAGGCTTTAGCAAATTCCTCCAGCTTGACATCAATGACTTCATGGAGGGCTTGCTGGGTGTCATCGGCATTGGCGACACCCACAGCCGTCGTATACCAGGTCACGGCCTCTGCTAGGGTGACTTGTTCATCCCGGACCATCTTAGCCGCTTGGTTTACTCTCACTTCAATGGAGTATGCGATTGCCCCACCTGCATCACTCTGATCTCCAACAACGCATTGGAGTGTGATCCTCAATTCAGGTAGTCCGGGATTCTCAAGCATCTCGTCTTCAGTAAGCAAATCCACTTCAGACTCAAGTAGCTTGATCGCTGCACTTGCCTGAACCTCTGACGACCTTACCCCAACACTCTCACAAGTCGGGGTTCCCACGACACTGACGTGTACCCCTCCTATGTCTTCGAGCGTATAGCGGTTCCATTCGGTATCCTGGGCGTCCAAAATGTCCGGAACGCTAATGAGCATTAATCCGACTATAGTGCAAGCCAAACGTTTCATAAGGATAATCCGTTCAGTGAACTCGATGTGATATGTGCTTCTTACTCACCCGTGCCACAGCTCCTGCACTGGTGGTTATTCTTCGAGCCTAGTTTCTCCAGTAGTACGACTGTCTTTGGATGTGGCTGTGCTCTCTGTTCTGGACTGTTCGCCAGGTCTGCGGTGGTTTGCCCACTGCGACTTATCAAGGTTACATCTGCACCCTGTGTGACAAGATAGAGAATCGTCTCATTATCACCTCGAGCAGCTGCATGGTGGATGGCCGAAAAACCATCCTTGTCCCTAAGGTTGGGATCGACACCATGCTCCTCAATCAGATACCTGACCGCGGGCAGCCAGCCATCGGGGACACCCCGATGGGTTTGGGCAACCCGGGAAGATCCAAAGCCGACACCTGCTGCTGCATGCAGAGGATGGACCCCTAGTCCACCGTCTGGCACTGGGTCCAAACCTGATGGGTCATCTGGCTCAGGGTCTTGACCGGTCGTATCTGGTGGTTGGTTAGGGTCAAAGAATCGACGTCTGCCAGGAAGCTTCTGGGTCCAAATGTTCGCGTCGGCACCGTAGGCAACCAATAGTTTCATCGCGTTGACGTCATGTGCGTATGCCGCCCGCCAGAATGGAGTCGCACCCGTGAAATCGACACCCATGCGTCCGGCATTATACGCCGCGTACCAGATATGCGTGCTAACCCTGTGGTTGGGCTCAGCTCCGGCCTGCATGAGCAACTCTAGCAAGTCCAGATAAGTTGTCTCCTGCTGCCGGAACATCGAAGGTTGTGGATACCAGGTCCTGAGGGACCATTCGATGTTCAGAGTGGCGAACAGCGGACCAGCACCATCATCGCTCACTAAGTTCGGATCAGCACCACGCTCTAAGAGCATTCGGGCTAGATCATAATTCCCATTGATTACGGCCACTAAGAGCGGGCTGGATTCATCACCCTCGGTCACGTGGCCGATCTCCGCCCCACCATCAATAAGTCGACGAGCCGCCTCGAGATGCCCTTCTCGCGCGGCAAAGTGGAGCGCGGTGAAGCCCCCTTGGTTACCGATTTGCTCATTTCCTGAAAGAGCTCGGACCGGGGGTGGAGGGGGTGGATCAGGCTCTACCTCTTCATCCTCATCCGGATCCTTTTGATCTGCGGAGTCGGGAGGAGTTGCACCACTATTCTGATTTCCCGGCTGTGGCCTAAACGAACCACCCCTCCCTGATCCAGCGCTGCTCGAATCTGGATCCTTCTCAGCATCCCGTACGCGATTTCGTCGAGTGCGATCCGCGTTTGTTTCTTCAGCAACCTCAACATAGTTCTTTATTCTAGTCACCATCTCAAGGTCGGCACCGAGCTCAACTAGGACCTCTACAGCTCTGGTCGCATTTTTCACTGCGGCGAACATCAAAGGCGTTCGCTGGGAAAAGCCATCGACGATGTTAAGGTCGCCTCCATGCTCCGCGAGCACTCTTACAGCTTCAGGAGCATCAGCCTGTGCAGCGAAATGCATCGCAGCTACGCCAGTCGATGTGAGCTTGTTGGGGTCAGCACCCGCATCAAGGATCGCAGTCATGACTTCAGTATTACCAGTGCGGCTTGCAAGATGGAGTGGTGTGTAGCCTCCGACCCTTGTCGTCGGCTTTACCGTGGCACCAGCATAAAGCAGGAGTTTGGCCAACTCGAGGTCATTATTGAGAGCCGCCCAGTGTAGCGCGGTGAGACCGTCTGACTGGGCAGCATTTACGTCCTCACCCTGCTGCAGCAAGGTTCGAACGATCTGGGCGTCTCCCTGTTCGGCGGCATCAGCCACTGGCGAGTCTGCATGCTTTGCTGCGAGAAGGACTACCAGGCTCAATCCGAGAAGCGAGCCAACCGACACTCTTATTCTTCCACTTATTGCCGACATGTCCCGCTCCCTTAGGGTATCCGCCTTACGTTCCAGCTTGAGGATGTCAGACCGAGAATGTCCCGGTGCTGTTCCCGAATGTTTCCAAGTCGTTGACACCGAGGCGATGTAACAGATCTAGGAACACATTCGCCATCGGCGTACCAATTGTCGCCCTCACATGTTTCTCACCTTCCAGAATGCCGTTTGCACCACCCGCAAGGAACAAGGGGCAACGAATGTGATTGTGCAGGTTACTATCGGCCATCGCCGACCCGTACATTAACAGCGTTTTATCTAGTAGGGTGGAGTCACCCTCAGTCACGCTCTGTAGCTTCTCAAGGAAGTACGGCACCATCGACACGTGATACGTGTTGATTTTCGCAAAATCTAGAACCCGCTCCTCACGTCCACCGTGATGTGACGAAGAGTGGAATGGCGAAGTCGAGCCACTCTCTGGGTAAACCCGAGGAGAAGCATCTCGACCAAGCTTCAGGGAGAAGATTCGGGTCGTATCAGCCATAAACGCGAGTACCTGCAGGTCAAACATCAGCTTGACGTGCTCGTCAAAGGAATCCGGAACACCTACCGGTGCCTCCGGGATCTCACGCTCGTCTCCACTCTGATTTTGAATTTCGATCCGCTGGATTCTCTGCTCAAGCTCACGAATATACTGAGTGTATCGGTCAACCCGCTGGCGGTCGGACACTCCGAGATCGCGGCGAAGCCCGGCCATCTCTTCCATCACCCAATCCAAGATGCTTCGGTTCGTCTTCATGCGTTGTGCACGCTGCTCCGGTGTGCCACCAGCTCCAAACATCAGCTCGAAAACAGCTCGTGGATCGCGGACCATCGGCAGTGGATCGTTAGGTGTTTCCCAACTAATGGTGTCGGTGTACGCGCATGCATACCCATACGCACACCCACCAGCCTGATCAACGTTTTCAATGGTTAACTGTATCGATGGGATCGGTGTCTCATGCCCAAATTGCTGCGCAAAAACTTGGTCAAATGAAGTTCCGACATCGACGTCAGAGCCTTCTGTCTGCTTCGGATGGGCTTGAGTCAGGAAGACCGCAGTAGTCCTGAAGTGGTCTCCACCGATCTCCTTCGGCGCAAACGCATCTGCCATCCTGCAGTCGGTATCACTTACGATTGTCAGATACTTACGGAACGGCTCTAAAGACCTCAAGCTGCTCGGTGTAAGATCAAAGTTCTTACCCTCTTCCGCAGGAGACCACAGATTTTGCGTGGCACCCCAGTCATTACACCCGGCTGCGCCATGTACCTGTTCGATACACACCAATCGAGTACCATCGGCCGCCTTTCCTGCCTCCGTGGATGCCCAGAGCCTATTCGCCGGCACCATCGCATCGAGTAAAGGCAGTCCAATCGCCGTTCCCATACCACGTAGCATTGTGCGCCGTGAGATGTGTTTTCCTGTGATGAACTCCATCGTCAAAACCTCGCTTGAGGAATTAAGATTTACCTATTCTACTATTCAGAATCCTTCTTGTGCACCCTCCGGGACAGCTGCAATAGCTGGCCTTGGCGCTTTCGCGCTCTTGAATGCTGCACTTCTTACTACACCTAATATGAAAGCTGAGAGCTTATAGCCCTCCTCGCCAGCCTCCTTAACGATCGCTCTAACTGTAGGCATGTCGTAGTACTCAAGGCGCCGACCTAATGCATAGGCCATCAGATTCTCTGTGAATACCCTGTAGAAGACCTCGGGACGACTCAAGAGAGCATTCCGCAGATCTTCAGGACCGGCCAATGGGGTACCATCATATAGATCGCTCGCCGGATCCACCATGTTACCACCATCTCGAATACGCCAAGCCCCGGTTACATCAAAATTCTCAAGAGCCAAGCCGATCGGATCGATGATGACATGGCACGAGCGACAGGAAGGGTTTGCGCGATGCTGCTCCATACGCTCCCGAACCGTTAGAAAACGCCCTTCCTCTGCCTCACCGACTTCCTCAAATGCCGGAACACCCGCTGGCGGGGGCGGAGGCGGAGTACCAAGCAATACCTCCAGGACCCATTTCCCGCGGAGAACCGGTGAGGTGCGATCAGCGGCGGATGTCATCGTTAGGATACTACCGTGACCCAGCAACCCACGACGCGTCTCGTCGGGATAGGACATTTTCCGGAACTCAGGCCCTATGATCCCAGGAACACCGTAGTGTCTGGCTAGTCGCTCGTTAACAAAAGTGTAATCCGCCGTGAGCAACTCAAGCACCGGGCGATCCTCTTCAACGAGATGTGAGAAAAAGAGTTCCGTCTCGCGATTCATGGCCTCAGAAAGCGTCTCGTCGAAGTATGGGTATGTCAGAGCGTCCGGGTGGACATCTTCAAGATCTTGGAGACGCAACCACTGAGACGCAAAGCGCGTAGCAAGCGCTTCGGCTCTCGGATCAGCCAACATCCGTCGCACCTGCTGTTCAAATTCTCTAGACCTGGAGAGCCGTCCTCTTTCCGCCACCTCTATCAGTTCCTCATCCGGCGGTGCGCCCCACATGAAGTAGGAAAGACGAGAAGCCAAGTCAGTCTCGCTGATGTTGTAGATCTCGCCAGGGGCAACTCCGTCTGGAACCTCTTCCATACGGAATAAGAAGTGCGGGCTTGCCAAGATCGCCTGCAACGCCATCCGGACTCCACCCTCGAAGCCACCGTCTTGAACACCCTCATCATAAAAGTCCATCAAAGCGCTGACGTCATCTTCTTTAAGCGGCCTGCGATAGGCATCACTGGCCAGGTTACCGACAATCGATTCAGCACAAGGTCGGGCCTCGGCAGGAGCCGTCGGCCGACACGTGAAGACCGCTCGACGGGTTGGGTTGTCAGAAACTCCAGTCACCTCGAAGGGGCCAAGGATGGTGAGGCGCTGAAGATGCTGCTGAGTCGTCACTCCATAACCGATACCGATCTGCCCATCCGCGAGAGTGTGATCGATCGGACGAATCAAGTCATCAACCTCACCTTCAAACTGCCGAATAAACGCAGCTGTAACTCGTTTCGGCCCAGCAGTCACATAGATGGAATCGGTTCGAACATTCAATCCGGTCGGCTCAGATTCCATCATCCATCGATCGATCGTGAGGAGCGCAATCCGGTCGCCGTCTATTGAGATTTCAAGCTGCTCCGTCCCAAACGTGCGCCCAAACACCTCACCTTCAACGGCATTGTAGGGCATAATATGGAACACATACTTCCCGTCTGCGGGGAAGTTATGAACACGTGAAAGTCCTCCTCGCGTCCCAAAAGGAGCTCCTTCAACTCGGTCCTTCTGTGACTGGATGCGCGACAACCTGTAGACAGTGGATTGGATTTCCGCATCGGGATCCCCGAGCACAATGCGGCTGACATGTTCAGCGGCGCGGAGATAGCCCTCCATGAGGGTAGCCGAAGGCATTTGAACGTCAGCGATATTGTCGAAGTTCGCACTCTTCGTATCCAGTGGCAGGAAAGCACTTACGTCGACCGCAATACCAAATAATTCTCTTATCGTATTGTGGTACTCAGCACGGTTAAGCCTTTGGAACATCCGGGTTCCAGGGTTGGGGTTCCGCTCAGCCGCTTCGTCGAGCGTCGACTCCAAGTCACTCACTACCTCCGCGAGTACTCCAGGATCAGGCCGTCTTGCCCCTGACGGGGGCATCATACCGGCCCTGAGTTTGCGGATCATCCTTTCAACGATCTCGCCATTCTGTGGCGCGGTGGCCACATCAAAGCCTTCTAATACCAGATCACCGCGGCGCATTCGCTCGCTGTGACAGCGCGTGCAGTACTCTGCGACCACATCATTCGTCCCATCCTCAGCGCCGTCCCTGAAAGATGCGGCCGTCACAAAAGGAGAGGCGGCCTGGAACGACATAGGCGGTGCCGGGACCGAACAATTCGTAAGGGTTCCGGAGATTAAGACGACCGCCAAAACTGACGTTATAGTGTTTCGCATGCCCATGCTCGTAAAAGTTATAATACCGGTAAGCTAGAATAATAGCTTAGGAACACATGATGCGGCTAGACTTTAGAGAACATACACAAGAAAGTTCGTCCGCATTGGGTTAGGCCTGTGGGGACTTCATGATGTACAGATACCAGCACTTCCTAGATGTCGGGAAATGAACGAAATCAGCGTAAGGGGATTTCTCACAGGTAATCTATGATTTCCGACTATGCCGCCCTAATGGCCTAGTCTAGAACCGGAGTCCAGCGAACTGAGAATGTCCAGAAAGGAGGTTGGCTTGCCAACTGACACGAATCACCCCGATACCATAAACCCAGAATCCATGGCAGCATTCAATCCCGAAAAGATGGGGAAAAGCACGATATTTCAGTCAGAACGCATTCTAGTCGGGCTAAATGCTTTTGAACCGGGCCAAGCGCACCAACTCCACACCCACGAGGGAATGGATAAGGTCTATCACGTGCTAAAGGGGCAAGGCCTATTCATCCTGGAGGACAGGGAAATAGAAATGGAAGCCGGCCTGATGTTGGTCGCGCCGGAGGGGGTGCCTCATGGTATCCGGAATCACAGCAGCGACCGACTTATTGTGCTCGCCATGCTTGCACCAGCACCGTGACGTAACGCTACAGCCCACTCACCCTACAGCAGAGGACTCCTGACCACACTAGGCTTTCACTATCGAGAGCCTATCCGCTCCCTGATCAGGTCCGCTGTCCACGAAGCTCGCGCCTCTGAGATCTTTCGAGCAAGCTCCAACGATCGTTCCAGGTCTGCGATTGATACACCATTGATGACGGCCTGACCAGCCTCTACACGTTCCGCCCAGCGCACCGAATTAATGTCATCAAGCATCATATTCAGCGTGATTCCTGGGCTATCATGTATTCCATCGTTAGGCATTCCTTCGCCGGTAACACCTTCATCGCGCAGCACGTTCGGAGCATTCGCCGGCCGTCTGTAATACTGACCTATGTGATGCACAGCTGCTTCCCCAGCCCACGCTGCTGTAAGACGCTCCGCCACAGCCTCCTGACCACTCTGGTTCCCGCCACTGTCTCCGATGAAGATGATGTTCTCGAAGCCGTGCATCTTCAGGCTGTGAGCAACGTCAGTGAGTACAGCCTCGAATGTTTCCTGTCTAAGGCTGATCGTGCCAGGGCTCCTCATATGCCCGGTTTGGGGCTCGATGCTACCCTCTGGGACGAACTCTATTACCGGAGCGCAGACAGCATTTCCGAGGTTAGCCGCAATTGCTGGACAGTTCGCTCGAAGGACATAGTTGTGCTTTCCGGTAACCAACCACGGACCGTTCGGCTCTATCCCTCCCGTTGAGACGATGGCGGTTGTCTTTCCTGAGGCGATCGCATCTCGGACATCCATCCATGTCATCTCCTCGATCCAGGCTGTTTTCGCCTCGGGCAGAGGATTGGGTGTATCCGAACAGTTGTATTCATTTGCTCGGCAGTCGCCGCCGCCCATCGTCCTTGGGTCCGGTGCAGGGCGCTGTTGGCCACCAGGGCCAGCACCACGACCACGACCACCC
>DLRL01000094.1:0-9534 GCA_002501085.1 Gemmatimonadales bacterium UBA7889 | reverse complement strand
ACCCTGGCGCTGGGGAGCAGGCAGAGTGCCACCGTTCGCAATCGTTTCTCGGATCAGTCCGGCAGTACTCTCAGCACGGAATCCTACAATTTGCCTCGCGTACTCAAGAGATTTGACCCGGTCAGCGAGGGAAACACCATTAATCGATGCAAATCCGGCCGCCACACGTTCGTCGAATCGGATAGACCTGGGATCTGCATGGAACATATTAAGCGCTATTACTGGATCGTCGTGAAGACCATCACCTTCTCCGTCTACTAGGCCCTGCTCAGCCATATACTGGCCAACACTCCCGTAGTCGTAATAGCCCTGCACATGGCCTACAACCGCATCACTACCCCATGCGGAATTCAGTGCATCTGCGACCGCCCGTTGGCCGCCTTGATTGCCACCACTGTCTCCGATAAAGATGATGTTCTCAAAGCCGTGCATCTTCAAGCTGTGAGCGACATCAGTGAGTAACGCCTCGAATGTCTCCTGCTGGAGGCTAAGGGTACCAGGACTTTGCATATGCCCACTTGGTGGGTCGATCGAACCTTCGGGTACGAGCTTCACGATGGGTGTGCACAACGCGTTCCCGAGTTCTCGGGCAATCGCATCACAATTTGAACGAAGGACGTAGTTGTGCTTACCCGTCACTAGCCAAGGACCGTTAGGCTCGACACCGCCCGTTGGAATAATGGCCGTCGTCTTTCCTGAATTCAGAGCATCCCGGACATCCATCCACGTCATCTCTTCTATCCAAACCGTAGTCGCCTCAGGGAGCGGATTTGGTGTCTCGGCACAGTTATACACGTTGTTAGCGCAGTTGCCCCCACCCAGCGAGTTGACGTCACGCTGCTGCGCGCATGCTGCCGTGGCTGTAAATAGCACTGTCCCGATGACAAGGATGGTCCTCATAGTCTTCTCCTGGTATGCGAACAACTCGTCCGAGACTGGGTCTCAGAAGCGAGACGCGCTAGGGGTGAACGATAGTGGGAAAGATTCATTGACCGGGGTCAAGGCCGGATCCGTGTGGTCCCTTGATCTAACTTACTGGGTCTGCAAGACTCATTGGACAACTAATTGACGGAGATCGGCAAGATCCCATAAACTTCGGTAGCGTTGTCCTGTTAAGGAGTTAAGTGTCATGTCGGTAGTTGCAGAAGGAATCGATCGTGGAACCAGGCTAGGGCTAGTCCTCTTGGCCCTGACAGCATTGTTCTCGCTCAATGCGCCCGTGTCCGCCCAACAAGGCGCGGTGAATACAGCCGATTACGGGCATGTGACATTTACTAAAGATGTCGTACCGATCCTTCAGCGCAGCTGTCAACGTTGTCACAGGGAGCATGGTGTGGCACCGATGGCACTCATCGAGTATGACGATGTACGTCGCAACGCTAGGCGCATCGCGTATAAGACAGGACTCAGGGACGTAGCCGGCGCGATGCCCCCGTGGTACGCCGAAAAAGACATCGGCATCCAGCACTACAAGGATGACCCTTCACTTAATGACGAAGAGATCGCGACACTGGCAGCGTGGGAAGCAATAGGTACGCCGATGGGTGATCCGGACGATGCGCCACCACCGCTAGAGTTCGACGATGGAATCAGTTGGACCGCCGGAGAACCAGACCTGATTGTCAAGCTTCCAGAGTTCACGGTCCTAGGTGACTCACCCGATTGGTGGGGCGATATTGAGCCTACCCCAACCGGGTTGACCGAGGATCGTTATGTGAAGTCCGTAGAGGTTCGTGAGGTGAACGATTACGATCCCAACGAGGTTCGGGAAACTGTCGGCGGAAGGTTCGTTTTCCACCATATGATCTATAGCACCAGGGTCACCGAAGGAGGAAACCCGTTCGCCCCGGCAACGACCTGGCCGGTACATGAGGTTGGTAGGAACCCCGACATCTTTGATGAGGATGGAGGTCGGCTTCTCCGGGCTGGAACGAGTATCGTCTCTAACTCCCTCCACCTGCATTCGAATGGCCGAGACACCAACGCTCACATGGAAATTGGATTCAGGTTCCATCCTGAGGACTACGAGCCTAAGTACCGAGGCGGGGGCTTTGGGCTCGGAAATGGCATAGACATCGATGTCAAGTCCGGAGAGAAAGACCAGGAACTGCATGCCTATACGGTCTTAAACCAGCACACCAA
The DNA here is from genome assembly GCA_002501085.1 of Gemmatimonadales bacterium UBA7889. GTDB lineage: Bacteria > Gemmatimonadota > Gemmatimonadetes > Longimicrobiales > Gaopeijiaceae > UBA1142. Next base: position 7,392 of record DLRL01000094.1, on the reverse strand, counting down.
GATCGTGACCTTTGAGCCGCACCTGCACGCTCCAGGGGCACGCATGTGCCTGGAGGCAATCTGGGGTTTCAATGTGGAGACCCTGTCCTGCGTAGGCTACGACCATAATTGGGTTCGGGGTTATGCCTTCGCTGATGATCACCAACCACTACTACCCGCAGGCACCATCCTTCACATCACGGGTTTCATGGATAATACACCCGGAAACACGAACCTCTCAGACACCCGGAACTGGCAGGGTTCAGGCAACCGTTCGGTATCAAACATGTTCATCGACCTGGGCATGCGACTCCGCTTGACTGACGAGCAGTTCCAGCAGGAGATGGCTGATCGACGAGACGCATTGAACTTGAACGTGAATGATCACGTGATCGGCTGCCCACTCTGTATGGTCATCCCTGGGAGGTAGTTCGATTATGAAGAATAATTCTCCTCGCAGTCTGGGCATCTCTGCACTCTCCCTAATCTTGATAGCATCGGCGAGCCTTATAGCCCAGACACCGTCGAGGGCTAAGGCTCAAGAGAGCTACTCGAAGGGCCAAAACATCTCTCCCGCGTACGAGGGTTGGGAGCAGAACCCTGACGGCTCTTTTAACTTCCTGTTCGGCTACATAAATCGGAATTGGCTGGAGGAACCAGACATCCCCGTCGGGGTCGATAACAGCTTTTCACCTGGCTCCGAAGATCAAGGGCAACCCACTCACTTCCTTCCACGCCGCAACCGCTTCGTATTCAAAGTACGCGTGCCAGAGGATTGGGGTGATAAGGAACTCGTATGGACCCTCACGAGCGCTGGGAAAACCGAGAAAGCGTACGCGTCACTCAGGCTCGACTACGTCGTAGACAACATGATCATAGCATCCGAAACCGGTGCTCTAAACGCGGGTTTTAGCACTCCTGCATCCCGAGCGAACACTCCTCCCGTCGTAATGATACAGGGAGATTCGGTGCGAAGTGCGACAGTTGGACAGCGAGTCATGCTCGTCGCAACGGTGGATGATGACGGACTTCCTCGTGTCAATAGGTCCACACCGGAACCGGACACAAGTAGCGCGCCCCCTACACTCAGCGCACAGCAGCTCCGCCCGCCGTCACGGATAACTGTCGCGAAAGTCAACGGGCTACACCTGTCTTGGTTTGTGTTCCGAGGCGAGGGTGAAGTGATGTTTGATCCCTTCCAAGTGAAAGTCTGGGAAGACTCACGGACTGGAGGTAATTCACCCTGGTCTCCGTTATGGAGTCCACCACCTGTCCCGGAAGATATGCGTTGGGAGGTTGGAGTCACCTTCGATCGCCCAGGGACATACGTACTTCGTGGTCGTGCTGACGACGGAGGTCTCTACGGAGATACACAAGTCAGGTTTATTGTAGCACCTATAAGCTAACCAAGGTGACACGCGTAAGACCTGTCTCCATGGCACCCTAAGAAGTTTTTCTGAGCGTGCAGAAGGATGCCCGGAGGGAAGAAGAGCCCCCGAGCATCCTTGAAGCAGAAAGTCACCTAATGGTAATCAACTGCCGATAACAGTCGGTACGTTTGGATTCCGTTCACGCTCCGAGTTCGGTACGTCGAAGCATAGACGAGGCTGCCCATTGATGAGTGTGCCCCTCGGGTTATCAGAGAAGATCTCTGAGACTGCCTCAAAGTCCGGTAATTCGAGATCACCAGGAACAGTAGCTCCACCCAGCGGTCCCGCATTCTCCGCCCATCTGCGTTGGTCGCCAAGAGTCCGAGCTTCTAAGAAGAGCTCTATTGCGCGCTCTCGTTTGAGTCGGGTCCACGCCTCTACGTCTGAAGCAGCCGTCCACTCGCCAACAGGATCTCCACCAGCTTGATGTGTAGTGGTTTGTGTAGTGTATCTCGCACGTAGATCATTGATGATGGTCATAGCGTCTTGCCAATCACCACCCACTAATGCCGCCTCAGCCTGGATTAGACGCATCTCGGCTCCACTGGCGAGACGAATCGGGTCCTCCGGGTCATCATACTTAGCTTGGTTACGCCACGGTGTTTGGCCAAAACCCAAAAGCGCCGCGTTCGACCATGGGAATTCACTGTCAGCGAACCATCCTACCCTAGGATCGCCTGTCTCTTCCCAATAACCGGTTCCAGGAATAGGCACCCCATTATTCGCGAGGTCTGGCTGTTCACCGTAATAGGTATTCCACATGGTGTAGGCCAGATATGGCTGTCGGCCATTCGCCCACATAATCGTGTTTCGTGTAGCTTGCTCTAGGTTGCTCATCTCCACGACATAGGTGAAATCACTCTCTACCGAAGCGGCGTCAGAATACGCGTTGGACCAACTCGCTTCGCCATATGTCGCTAGGAATGCTCGAACTTGCGCACGCCCGGCATACGCTGCTGTCCTGAGCGAGTCAGTGCTGGCTCTATTGATCGCCTCACTAAACTGCCCTTCAGCACGCTTCAAGTAGACCAAACCATCCTCGAGTGGACCGCCATCTATAACGGCTTCACACCAATTTTCACCCAAGACCCGATTGGCATACCCTGCCCAGATGTTCGCCTGAGCCACTATGTCACCCTCAACAGCTTCGTTTTTGAACAAAAGGATCGCTGTCTCAGCTATGAACCGTGCCTGCTGCGCATCTCCGAAGTGGCCGGAATAAGAGCCAGGTTGAATATGGCCACCCTGAGCGGCTACCGAGTGACCATACGCCCCAGTCTGACCACCTGGCATGATCTCACGTGCAACAATCGCTCCTGTATAGCCGATCCATCCTATCGCCTCATTTAGACGTCGTTGGGCACCATTTACGAGCCCTGCCCGGGACGCTGGCTGAACCAGGAACTCATCCTGGATCGGCCCAGGGTTTGTGACTTCACAGCCCGTTCCAAGAATGGGCAATATAAACGCCGCTGCGAACCACATCCTTCGGTTAGCCTTTTCTATTTGTTGCTTATGCATGTTGGCTCCCTGCTCAGAACGTGATTCGCAGAGATGCACGTAACACGATCGGCGCCGGTACGGTCTCTTCAAAGTTGTAGCCCTGCTGACCAGATGCGTAAGGATCGGCCTGTGCCTCAGGATCCATGAAGGGCATATCCCTCATCCATAGGTAGGAGTTGTTCAAGGCGAGCGTCAGCGTTGCGTTACTCACTTTCTCTGGAAATGCAAAATCCATCGGAATCGTGGCGCTCACGCTCCGAACCTTGAAGAAGTCGCCCTTCCATACGTAGCCCTCATACTCACTCGGATCACAGCGAGCTTTCCACACAGCTGGGATACCTGTCTTTAATTCGATCGAGTTCTCTGGGTCCACATAGTATGGGAAGCAAAGAGGAGAGCGTACGCTCCGGGTGATCGACCAAACCGCTTCCGTCATGTAGAAGCCGCCTTTGTAGTCACCTCTTGCCGAAAGCACGATACCCCCGGGAAGCCGCACGGTCATGCTCGGACTTATGAACGTCGTGGGGAGATTTGGTCCGTAGTTGATCCGCTCGTAAACAGGGTCAGCAATTTCATCCGGGTTAGTGACAACCTCATTACGTACGTTACGGAGCGTGCAGCCCTCATCACCGTTCGGTCCACAGTCCATACGGAGTTCGTTCGTCTCCGGAATTCCAAGTTCTAGGACCTTGGAATCGTTCGTTGAATAGTTGAGCCCAATGTCCAAACCCCAGCTAGCACCTTGAATGAGTGCAGCATCCAGATCCACTTCAAATCCAACGTTCTGGATCTTACCAATATTGGTAAGGACGCTGTTCGTAAATCCTGTTGACGGAACCTGTGGAACGTTAAGCAGTGCGTCGTTTGTGATCTGTTCGTAATATGTGAAGCTTGTTTCAATCCGGTTGTCCCACCACGAGGCATCAAATCCGTATTCCAGTTCTTCTGTAACTTCTGGACCAACAGCGTCGTTCCCTACGTTCTCCGGAACAAAAGCTGGATTTCCTGCCAAACCCACTGGACTCCACGTCCGCACAGCGTCGAACGCCCCAGGTGCTCGACCCGAACGCCCAAAAGCTGCTCGCAACTTCATCTCACCAATGTCAGGGTAGAAAGACTCGTCGGATAAGATCCAAGAAGCACTGGCTTTTGGATAAACCTGCAGGCCGAACCCCTTACCAAAGGCACTGTTACCGTCTACCCGCGTACCGACCGTCAAAAAGTACTTGTCTGCGATGTCGAAAACATTTTGGAAGAAGAAGCCTGAATTCCAGATCTTCTGCCGTACCTCAAATCCCTGGGTGATGGAGGCAGAATTCACTGTCGGCGCAGCCGCTCCAGGAAAGTTCTCACCAAACGCCTCGACCGTGCGCTCGTCTATGCCAGTGGCCTGCCCACCCCACGAGAAGTTCGATCGAATGGGCACTTCCATTCCAAGCAAGTTGGCTGTGATGCCAAACGTGACCGTGCCAACGTAGTCAAACGAGAGCACCCGACTTTGGAATGTGTTGTTCAGCAGCGCACCCAACGGGACCTGCTTCCAAGCAAACGGCCTGAGGTTACGATGCTCTTGTTGGCTCCAGTCGTAGCCAACTGTGAGCCGGTTTGTGAGATTTTCCATCGGCGCATACGTAATTACTCCGCCGGTAGTCATGCGCTCAACACCCTGATCGAGTCTCTGATCCATGAGTTCATTGAGAACAGCCGGGTCACCTGTACCGAAGTAGTTACGTTCTGCCCGGAACGCGTTCAGCGTGATGCCCTGGGCGTTATTCTGCCCGTTTGTCATGGTCAACAACTGGTTCACGTATGCCGTATTCCACTGTATGGTCATGTTCTCAGCGGGAGCCATAGTAAAGTTGCCACGAACGGCATATTTCTCTTCGGTATCGTTTGTCAGATAGCCCTGCTGGTCAACAAAGGACCCTGAGATGAAGTACCGTAGGTCCTGGCCACCGCCCCTGACTGAAAGATTGTACTGCTGTGCGTAAGACTGATTGGCGTACTCTCCACAGGTATAGATCCCCGTGCACAGCCAGTGCTCCATGTTGTTATACGGCACACCTGATCCCACAACACCGAACTCCCGACTCCAGGACTTGCCGCCCTGGAGTTCTGCAGTCCAGACAGGGGCACCTTGGGTACCGCTTTTCGTAAAGACCTGGATGACACCTGCCGAGGCTTCGGTCCCGTAAAGCGTAGTAGCTGCTGATCCTTTAATAATCTCAATTCGCTCGATGTCATTGGGATTGATGTTGTCGAGCGGGCTGACCGCGACGTTTGCACTACGACCACCGCGCCTGTCGGGTGGATTGACATCAGGAAGGGGCTCACTTCGAATCCGAACGCCATCTATATACACAAGGGGATGGTTACTCAGGGAGACACTACTCTCACCTCGTAGCCGAATGATCTTACTCTGTCCGACACTTCCGCCTCCATACACATCGAGCCCTGGAGCTGCAGCCTGCAAGAGATCAGATACAAGCACCGGTCGCTCAGGTAGGTTCGGAACGGCAATCTGTGATACCGTGTTTCCGATCTCTCGACGCCTGGCCGCTCCGGCTGTACCGGTGACCACGATCTCATCGAGTCCAAGGGCCACCGACTGCATCGAGAAGTCAGCCTCAACCGTCTGGCCAGCAACCACAGAAATCTCTCCGGTTACTGAACCAAGACCGATCCGTTCAACAGTTAACTCATACGTACCAGGTGGAACATTCAACAGTATGAATCGTCCATTCTGCCGAGTAAGAACACCAAGGCCCGTTCCCGGAAGGTAGACCTGTACCTCACTGAGTGGAGCACCTGTCTGGCCGTCAGTCACCTGGCCGACGATCTGGCCATTTTGAGTTTGAGCTTCTACTGAGATCGTTACAAGCGCCATTAGCATGGCTAAAACCGTGCCCGTGAAAATCCGATTAGCGCCCATAAATACGCTCCTTCCCCTGCTGGCCGGAGTCCTTGCTACTTCAGATACCAGCAATGGGAAGCGGGAAATGTTAAGTGGAAACGGACAATACCTGACCAGTTTCCTTGTAGTCAAGCGAGCCCCCCTGAGTAGGCCGCCAATACTCAAACCGCTCCAGAAATCTCCTGGGCTTCCATAGACTGATAGCCACAGATCATCCGATTGGAATTGAGAAGAGGTTTAGCAGAAATTCAGGAGGGTCATCGCCTGGAGTCGTCGGTACTGGGTTGATGATTTCCAAGCCAACGAAGATCAGGACAGTCGCGGCGGCTACGGTGCCTGACACAACCCCCACGGTCTTAAGCTCATCCAGCACCCGCAATTGAGCTGAGATGATCCCGTCATGGGGAACACGAATCGATTGACCCAAGCTAAGCGTATGAAACCCCTGCTGGCGCCTCGCGACTGGGACTCGTACAACAACCGCATCATCTTCCATACCAACAAGAGTGCCCTGCACAACAGGGGTTAGGTCTCCTACGACAGGGATTTCACTTAATTCAGGGACGTCTCCGGGGTTAACGAAAAGACGGACGTCTTCCCCTACTGGTACAGTGGTAAAATCTGTCGGCACATAGTTATAGCAGCCCAGTAAACCGGTGAGCAAAATCCAAAACAAGATTGGAAATCTCGATCTTGATCTTCCCACCAAACCAATGTGCGTCTGAGAGTCTCTATTCATCACCTAGCTCGTATGGAGACTACAAAGTATCTCAACGAACGCGCTCCTGCGCACTACAACAGCACTCCCGATAACCGCCACAATATGTTGATTGTTCTTTATGTCAAACCTTGGCTTTCAGGTATTGAGCAAGATCAGCCGAGTTACTTCAAGAGCTTGTCCCAAGCCTAGAAATGCCTGCATCTTTCCACCTCACCAGACAACTTTATGGGGGAGTCTCTTGAGCCCTAGATCGCTACCGAGAGTGGCCGTCGTCACTAATCTAGTACTCGTTCTCGCCGGCTGCTTCAATTATGTGCCGACAGATTTTACCACTGTACCAGTAGGGGAAGACGTCCGCCTTACTGTAACCCGGGAGAGGGTGCCAGATCTCAATGAACTCACCCTGCAGGACGAAGCTGTCCCTGTTCTAGAGGGTACGCTCGAAAGAAGAGAGGATACTTCCCTCATCGTCCGCATCCCGGTCGGGAGTAGGACGGACGGATTCCATAGCGTGGCTCTGGGACAGGCGATCCGTGTCCCCCCCGATGCGATCATTTCAGCCGAACTCCGGGTGCTGGACGGGTTCAAGACCGCTGGGGTTCTGGCCGGAACGGTAGCTGGCGGCGTGACCCTGCTCTTGTTGGGCATGGAGGCGATCAATGATCAGGTGCCAATCCCCGGGGAGGATCCCCCCGACCTCCAGCTGAAACTCATCTCGATCCCAATCGGATAATCGGCTGGACTGGGAGGACGAGCAGGCCCTATTCATCGGGCGATAGTTACTCCGATAAATTCGGATTAGACCTAGTACGCGCTTGCACCCAGAAAACGCCATGAGTATCCTT